>CAYQJH010000285.1:0-1549 GCA_964417755.1 uncultured Planctomycetaceae bacterium | reverse complement strand
TCATCACCGCCAACCCGCCCTATATTGCCATCGGCCAGGACATCGCGGAGGAAGTCAAGAGCGAGCCTGAGATGGCCCTTTACGGCGGAAAAGATGGAATGAAGTTCATCCAGCCGCTCGTTGCATCGGCCCCGGAAATGCTGGCAAGCGGCGGCATGCTTGCGATGGAGTTCGGCCAGGGCATGGCTGATGCCGTGCGAGACCTGATCGTAGCCCAAGGCCAATTCGCCGAGCCGAAGATCCTGAGAGACCAGCAAGGCATAGAACGCGCCGCGGTGGCTATCAGGCGATAGCCCAAACGACGGAACACCACGACGACAAGAAGGGGACACCGATATGAAGTGCGGCGGTTGCCTGCCGCGGCGTAGCTTTAGCAAAGCCGGGCGACGCCGCTTTGGCTTTCGACGCCGGTTGAGGCTGGGCCTTGCTATGGTCTCTTCCCTGGCCAGTCAAAAGCGGTGCCGTCGCCCTTACGGGCTAGTCACCGCAGTCCAAGGGTCGCTTCCTGCATCGCCTTGGGCAGGTGGTCGATCAAGTCAGTTGCGATCAACGAGACCTGGCCGAGTTTCTTTGCTGCCAGATCTCCAGAGCGTCCATGGCAGTGCGCACCCAGGCACGCCGCCTCGAATGGGGCAAGCTTCTGGCCGA
Organism: uncultured Planctomycetaceae bacterium; assembly: GCA_964417755.1. Taxonomy (GTDB): domain Bacteria; phylum Planctomycetota; class Phycisphaerae; order SM23-33; family SM23-33; genus CAYQJH01. Next base: position 901 of record CAYQJH010000285.1, on the reverse strand, counting down.
TCAAGGCCGCGACAAGACCAGTCAGTACATCGCCGGTGCCGCCGCTGGCCATGCCAGGATTGCCGGTGCGATTGATGTAGACATTCACGCCCTCGGTAACCACCGTCCTGTTTCCCTTGAGCAGCAAAACCACCTGCACGTTGGCGATTTCAGTGTTTGCAGGCGAGCCGCCTGCACCACAATCGGCTGCTCGAACCGCCGCTTTTTGCTGCCAGCTCTGCGCCGCCTGCACAGCGATCTTCTCCCGGTCAGCCTGGATGTCCTTGACCGCGCGGCCGGTTAGTCGCGAGAACTCGCCCGGGTGCGGCGTCATCACCAAGCTGCACTTGCGCAGTGCGGGCCAATTGTTGATCTTCGCGAGGTTGTTCAGGCCGTCGGCGTCGATCACCACGGGCTTGTGCTGCTCCAGCACCATCTGCACCATGTTCTGCTGGACGACGCCGACGCCCAGGCCCGGTCCTATTGCGATAACGTCGGCTGCCTCGATCCGCTTATTGACCTGGCGAAGCGCTTGGCCCTGCAAGTGCCCTTCGCTGTCGCAGGCAAGCGGCGTCGAGATTGCGCATGGGCACAAGGCTGCGATGTGCGGCTGCACGCAGGCGGGCGCGGCAAACTCAACCAGGCCCGCCCCGCCGCGAAGGGCGGCATTGGTGGCCAGCGCGGCTGCCCCCATCATGCCGCTGCTGCCGCCGATAATCAGCACATGTCCATAGAGCCCCTTGTGCGATTCAGCCGGCCGGGCGGGCAAGGCTGGCAATCTTGCTATTCGCTTGATCTTGCTGGGCATCATCGAACCCTTCTATATAGCCTGTATATAGCGTGGCGCGGGCATCCTGCCCCGCGAGTATCGCGGCCGTCTCGGCCGCCAGATATTCCACAAACCGAGGGCAAGATGCCCTCG
>CAYQJH010000284.1:0-1590 GCA_964417755.1 uncultured Planctomycetaceae bacterium | reverse complement strand
GCCGAGCAGATCGTTGGTAAACGTGATTGCGTTCGTTACACCGCCCACCCCGGCCAGCCTATGATCCAGCGCCAGGCGCAGCGGCTGCACGCTGACCGCGACCGTACCGTCGTCCTGGCGAACCACACGGCCGATGAGCTTCCAACGTTCGCCGGCGGCTTTGGCCGCCGCAATGTCAGCCTGGCCCAAGCCGGAGATGCCCTGCCGCGGCGCGGAACTCAGGCTGATGGACGCGCCCATCAGCACATTGGCCAGAATAACGACCTTGGCCAGCGCATCGAAGCCTTCGACGTCGGCGGTAGGATCGGCTTCTGCATACCCCAGGAGATGAGCCTCGGCCAGCGCCTCGGCGTAATCGGCGCCGGCCTCCATGCGGGTCAGGATGTAATTCGTCGTGCCGTTGAGAATCCCTTTGATCTCGTGAATCTGGCAGCCGGCCAGGGCCTGGCGTCCCAGACGAATGGACGGCGTCCCGCTCATCACCGTACCCTCGAAGCGCAGTAAACGACCAGCCGCGTCCGCAGCCTGCTGCAGCTCGTGATAAGCGAGGGCCACGGGGCCTTTGTTGGTGAGGACGGCATGTTTGCCGCTGGCAAACGCGGCCTTGACATGGTCAATGGCCGGCTGGCCGGTCTTGACATCCGTCCAGCTCACCTCCACCACCGTGTCGGCCGCGGCCTGGGCAATGGTGGTCAGGCTGTCCCAGCCTTTGCTGACGCCCGCCGCATCGGGATACGCGTCCAGCCGCTGCCCGGCACGCGCCAGCGACAAAAGCGCCTCCAGGTCAAGCCCCTCTGGGCAATAAACGCTGCCTTTGAGCAGGTCGCTAACAGCCACGACTGTAAAATGTACGCCGCTGGCCGCTTCCAGCGCCGCGCGCTGCGTGCACAAAATTTCGGCCAATCCCTGACCGACAGTGCCGAACCCGATCAACACCAGTCTGTGTTCCACAAATCCTTCTCCCTCGCTGTTCAACCTGAGCCGCCCCAGCGGGTGCATTTCAAACTGGGGGCAGATCGGGCGACTGCAAGTCGCTGCAACGATTGCAAAGTCCACCTGCGTGGACTACACCCCGAAACTGAAATGCACCCCGCCCCAGCCTGGCTAAGCCGCCACGGCCGGCAGGGTCAAAGCGGCCTCTTCTTCGCCATCCAACGGCACTCGGCGCAACTGAATCAAAACATAAGCTTCGGCATGCTCGATGTACTGGGTGTGTTCTAGCCCGATCTTATGCAGAAGATGCAGCATGTGTGAATTATCGGACTGGATGTAGCCCCTGAAACTGGTAATGCCCACCGCCACACAGGCATTGACCAGGCGTTTGAGCAAGCGCAGCCCCACCCCCTGGTTCTGAAAATCATCCCGCACCACCACCGCGGCCTCGGCCTCCGTGCTGCCAGGGGCGCGATGCGCACGCGCCACCGCAATGGCGAATGGCGCGCCCTTCGGGTTATCAACGAGGGCAATGAGCGCCACCCGATTCACCTGATCCACCTGAGCCAGCGAACGAAGACGTGCTTTGATTTCCGCCTCGCTGAGGTTGTCCAACGAAACTTGAAAGCGCCGGTACACCGATTCGGGTGACAGATG
>CAYQJH010000283.1:0-1598 GCA_964417755.1 uncultured Planctomycetaceae bacterium | reverse complement strand
GGGCCAGCTCGATGGCGCCGGGGTCGCTGATCTCGGCCTGCATGGCCACGGCCGCAGGCACGCCCTCGCGCACCAGCGCCTGCGCCACACCGGTGAAGACCGACTGCCCGGAGGCGAGCGCGCCTTCGCAGGCATTGAGATAGGCCAGGCGCACGGCAGGATGGTTGCGCAACAGCTTGGCCAGGTCTCCGCCCTGCACCAGGTGGGATCGGCCCCAGCCGTCCTCCAGGGCCAGGCAGCCGGCCTGGGCAGCCTCGTCGAAGACGCCGTGGCCGATGAAGTGCAGGATGTGCACCGGCTCGCCGAGCAGCCGCTGCTGCAAGGCGTCGAGGGTGGGGCTGGGGAGCCGTTCCAGCACGAACTTGCCATCGCTTACCAGCGCGGCCAGCGCATCCTGGATCGCTTGCCACTCCCGCTCCACATCCAGCGACGGCAACTGGGCCGGACTGGAGAGCAGCGCCAGCACGCGCAGCGGTGGTTTGACCGGCAGGGCGGAGCGGGAGCGGGGCAGGGAGAGGTAGCGCAGGATGGGCGAGGCTTCGCCCAGGCCGACGAAGTGGCCCTGGCCGGGGTCGTAGAGGGTCTCCCAGGGTAGGAGGGCCAATTGGGCGGCGTCCTCCTCGAAGCGCAGGCGCAGACGCAGGCCGGCGCCCTCCTGGCTCACGCTGGCCTGGCTGGCAGCCAATAGGGCGCCCACCTTGTCGCGGAAGATGGCCTCGAACAGGCGGCTGCCCAGGCCGGTCAGGCTGGGCGCGGGTTGGGATTCGGGCGCCTCGGCCACGCCGATGTTGCGGCGCAGGCCGCGCACCAGCCCACCCAGGCCGGCCAACTCAGCGGACGCCGAGGGCAGGTCGAACAAAACACTGGCCTCGCCTGCGGGCGCGTCGACGACAATCGCCTTGTAGTTGTCGCCGGCGCGGGTGATGAGGAGGTCGAAGTTGCGATATTCGGTGGTGGTCATGGTGGATTCTCCTTGATGCGGCCGGCGCGCCCCGGCCTTGTATCAGCGCCGCCTTCACCTCTTTCCCCTTTCTCTCCCCGCGTGCTTGCCATGCGCTTCCTGCTCGCTTCCTGCGAACAGGGACGCAAGAGACAATGGGGGAGGAGGATTGCCCTTTTTCACTTGTGTTGCACCACGATGTCTCGGCGGTAAACGGGAAAACAACGCTTTGGCGCAGCAACGCCAGTTCAGGTCTGGAACCACGGGACGATGCGTTTCCAGTGTGCGGTTGACCAAACGAAGCAGAAAGGACGGTCTAAACTCACCAACTCATGTGGAAGGGCGTAGTATAGACGGATTCGTGAAGATCTGCCAAACCAGCCCTTGCGCCGATTGCGGAATGCGCAACACGTGACGCGGCCACGGCCTGCAAAGTGACTTGAGGAGGCTATACAGAAAGAGTCTATGCGATTTCCCCGGCGGCGAATAGGACTTTAGTCACATCGCCCAGCCGAATCCAGCCGCAACCAGCGGGCTACCGCAAAAACAAAACCCGACGAGCAACGCTCATCGGGTCAAGGCCTGTCGGCCAAAAAGTTGCGGGACGGGAGCGACGGGGGTCGGCCCCTGTCCATGTAAATTTGGGGTGACAGGATTT
>CAYQJH010000282.1:0-1611 GCA_964417755.1 uncultured Planctomycetaceae bacterium | reverse complement strand
ACCACGTGGCGTTCTGGCGCGGCGTGATGGTCGAAGCGAACTGATCGATCACGGCGGCACGCACGTCGACTGACGTCACGGCCATCACCCAATCGGGCAGGTTTTGCTACCCCGTGGTCGACAAGCATGAACCCTATGGGCACACTTGGCACGACGCCGTCCTAGAGAGGTGCCGCAATGCGTGCCTGGAGTCGATACCTGCTGACCGCCCTCACCTCTGTCGGTCTGTTGGCTGGGGTCGGGCTCACGGCGACTCCGGCGCAGGCCACGGTCTCCGACCCCAATGCCACGGTGGCAGGCGCGAACACGAAATGGTTCAGTGGCAGCCTGCTGACAATGTGGGGGCTCAACTGCTCCACCGCGATCCTGGGAAGTTCCTACAACGAGATCATGATCCAGGGGTACGCCACCTATGGAGGCGCTCCCTCCGGTGGCGCGCCGAAGGTCAACGAGACGTACTACGCGGTCATCAACCTCAGCGAGCCAGGCTTCCCGTGCGGCACGGGCATCTCGATACCGGACCTTCGTCTGCGCCTGCCGGCAAACACGCAGTTGGCGATCGACGCTCAGCACCCGATCCGTTGCTTCGTGACGCCGCGCTTCCAATCCGTCTACGACGAAACCACTAACGCCGGCAACTGGCGGATCGATGCCATTAAGGACAACAACGGCAACCCGCTCACAGGCCCCTGGTGCCGGCAGAACCCCATCCAGATCGATCAATTCACCTACTCGATCGGGACCCCGGCCATGGCCAACGGCACGATGCACAAGGTCTTCGTGCCGATCCGTTCTACCAACACGATCTCGAACCAGGCGCTGCAGTGGGAGGTGCGCGATCCCGTCACCTACGAGGGCATGCAACTGTCCGAGGCGCGGGTCTGGGTATTCCCGACCAACCTGAACCAGGCATCACCGAACTTCTTCTTCCCGGACAGGGCCGCGGTCGCCTACTGGGACGCCAAGGCGGCCGCAGGACAGCAGAGCAAGGTGGAGTTCTTCATGAACCTCTACACCGGCGGGCAGGCCGGCAAGCTCTGCTATCAGATCCGGTTCAAGAACGACCAATCCCTGGCTGCCGACTGCACCGACGACCCCAGCCTCGACGGCACCGTGCAAGCCGGAGAGGGCGTCGTGCAATTGCTCATGCCGTCCAACAGCCCCGTGCGTGGCCCGAACGGTGGTTACGCGCCCTTCTACTTCAACCAGCCCTTCTGGGACACGGAATTCCAGATCCAGTGGACGTTCAAGAACAACAGTAATCAGCTGATCACGGCCAGCCCGTGGATCGACTTCCGTACTCTGGCAGGGCCCGACGGCGATGGCGACGGCGTCATCGACAGCCAGGACAAGTGCGCCACGACGCCAGGGACAAAGGCTGATGGCGGATGCCCGCCGAGCCTGCCCGCTGACACCGATGGCGACGGCGCGGTCGGCGTGCAGGACAAGTGTCCTAACCTGCCCGGAAACGGATCGCTGGACGGGTGCCCGGCCAGCCCAGCGCCGCCCGCTCCAGCCCCGGTGATCACCACAATGAAGACCGTCAAGGTTCCGGGCAAGCTCGTCGGCGCGAAGAAGCTGAAGTCGCTGACCCCCAAGGTCTGCAAGATC
>CAYQJH010000281.1:0-1615 GCA_964417755.1 uncultured Planctomycetaceae bacterium | reverse complement strand
TGGCGGCGGAGACGGCCGCCCGATATGCCGTGGGCGAAGAGGGGCGAGCGCTGGCACTGGCCGACTTCCAGGCTGCCATTGGCCTGATCGCCACGCTGACAGAGGCGCAGTCAGCACACTCAGCCCATTTGGTCGCTCGTCCTAACGCCGCTCAGCCTCCTCAACGGGTTTTCCTGCCTCGGCTCGTGACCCAGCCCTCGTCAGGCCGGCTCGTCGCCCCTTCTCCGCCATGAACTGGTTTCCCGATCGCGAACGCCGTCTGCACAACCAGCTGCCGCTACCCAACGACGGCGCCGGTCTCAACGCCGCTTTCCTGGCGATCGAGCGCAACCTGCTCGAAGCCGAACGCAGCCATCGTCTGCTCCTGCAGGCCGAGCGCAATCGGGCGTGCGAGCTGCTGCTGGACGCCATCCTCGCGCTAGACGCCGCTCTGGTGGACGAGCGGCTGCAAGCCGACCCCCTCTACCTGCAACATCTGGGTATGGAGGGATGGACGGGCTTGCTGGCTGAGGCCAAGCGGGGGGCGGGCAGACGCCGCGCCGCTTCCACTCGCGAGGTGGCACAACCGTCCCTGCCTGTCGCGCATTCACTGCAACCCTCCGTTCCTGTTTCTACCGTAGCCACCCCTGCTGTGCCCCACCCTGCTCGTCCCATTCCACCTCTTGCCGCCTCCGGCGATCTCTGGCTGCTGCCCGACACCGTGCCCCTGCCCGACCTGCCGGCTAAAGCTCCCATCGCCTATGCCCATTCGTTCAAAGGCGCATCCTGGCCTAAGCGCCGCAGTTGCCTGGCCTTGCTGGCGCAGACCGGATGGTCGAGCCACAGCCTGCTCTTGCAGACGCTCGCCGGCCGGCTGGGCCTGTCGACGAACACCGTGACGACCGCCCCAAAGGCGCTGGTGGTGGCCGGGCTGCTGACATACGAAGTGGTCGTCACCCGCTGTGGCAAGCTTGGCCTGGTGGAATTGAGCGCAAAGGGGCTGGAGATGGTACGCGACATGGGCTGGACGGCCGTTCCCTCCGAATGGCAGCGCCTACGCCACATGCTCGGCGCTGAGGCGCCTGAACAGACGGCGAAGCTCATCTCTCTGGCCGGCGAGGCGCGCAAGCGCGGCTTCGGCGTCTGGGTTTGTCCACGTCCCTGCACAGGCGAGCCGGACCTCTTGGTGCGAGATGTCGAGGGGGAGGAGACGGCGGTGTTCCTGGAGCCCGACCCCGCCCAGGTCCGTTTGCAGGCGTGGCAGGAAGCGGCGGCGGAGCGAGGGCGGGTGGGGCTATGCGCGATCGACCCGGAAGGGAGGGATCTGCTGGTACGGCAGGCCTTTGCCGTTGGGCTGGCAGGACTCGCCACCGACCTGACATCACTGCGGGCAGGCCAACTGAAAACGCTGTGGGCCGAGCAGTGGCTGGCCACAAGCGGGCAGCAGGAGGCTGACACATGAACGAAGTTCGACTCTCCGGCAGGGTCAAGCGCACATGGACGTACGGCGGCGCTCTTTACATCCGTCTGGCGGTGCGCCGGCAGCGCCGGCGGCCGCAACGGGAGGCGCGGGCGGGAGGCAACGCCGATTACGTCACCGTCGTCTTTCCACGTGGTTGCGAACGCCCACCCGGAC
>CAYQJH010000280.1:0-1621 GCA_964417755.1 uncultured Planctomycetaceae bacterium | reverse complement strand
GCCAGCCTGGCCACCGTACGTCTGGAGGCCCGCGCAGCCACGCCGCCAACCAGCAGCCCTCACATGGTCGTGCTTTCCGCGCCGGCGAGTTTGCCCGCATCGACAAGATCAGCGGCTGTGGATTTTGATATGTCCAATGCCACTGCGCCGTCCCCGGCGGACCTTGTGGCCGATGCCACGCCCTATACCTCTTCGCAGACATTTTCAATCCTCGGTCCGGTGGCCCGGCCTGGCCAGTACAATCTTCAGCCCGGCACGACGTTACTGAAGGCCCTGGCCCTGGCGGGCGGAGCGACTCAAACCGATCTCCTCGGCATCTATGTCATCCGCGCGGCCTTGCCGCAGGAATCGGCAACACGCAAGACAGCCAACAGTTCGCCAGCCACATTGCCGTCAAAGCGGGTCATTGGGATTGACACCGCCAAGCTCTACAAGGGCGATCCGGCGATGGATATCGCCGTTCGTCCCGACGACATAATCATGTTGCCACTGTCTCTGCCAGGCGAGTTTTACGTCATGGGCGAGGTGCAGCGGTCTGGCGTGTATTCTCTTACTGGGCGGCACGTGACTGTGAGGATGGCGTTGGCGGCTGCCGGGCAGATCGAGGGCAAAGACTGGCCCGAAAAGGGAACCCTCATCCGCCGCAGCGGCCAGAGTGAAGAAACATTCATTCCGTTGAACATCAAGGCCATCCTCGCCGGGCAGGAGAATGACAGCTTTCTTGAACCGAATGACGTTCTTGTAGTGGGGCCGACCAGTGCCGCTTCAGGGATCAACGTACCTATTGGACCGGCAGCCATTCAGTCAGCAAACGGCTTGCGGGGTAAGCTTGAGGCGGCGTATGTGGAGAAGGTGATGGAGCTTGCCTTGGCCAAACAGGAGTTGACCGACTTGATGGCAAAGGCGAAGGAGCCCGGCGATTTTGAGAATGATCCGCGTGTGAGGCAGGAGGTGGACGCCGATCCGATACTGCGCGCAATGATCTTGGAGGAGAAGACCGAGGCGGTGAATCTTGATGCGAAGACCCGCGAGTATGGCCCTGACCATGCAGACGTTCGCAAGGCCGGCGAGCGTTTGATTGTGCTTCGCAAGGATCTCAGGGATACAACCGATCAGGTGGTGGGCAACGCTGTCAGAGGCTTATTGGACAAAGCGATGCGCCGGCCTCGCGAGATTCAGGCCCAGATCGACGCAATCCGCGACGAAATGGCGAAGATCAAGGCTCCTGCTTCAACCCGGCCGGGCAGATGAAAATCGCAGCCTTTCCCGCGAAGACATGGGCCGCAACGACAGCCCCCAAATGAGATGACCAATGCACGCCTTGCTCTACATCAAGCGGTCAGGTCGTGCTGGAGTTTTTGCTTCATCATGCGGCCGACTTTGAACTTGACCGTGCGCTTGGGCGGCACTTGGACTCGCTGAAGGGTCTTGGGATTCTGGGCGATGCGGGCGGCTCGTGCCTTGCTCTCGAAGACTCCGAAGTCGCGGAATTCCAGGCGGCTGCCCTTGGCCAGCTCGGCAATGATTTCATCCAGAAAGCTTTGGACGATCTTCTTGACCACCACTCGCTTCGTGCCGGCCTGCTCAGCTATTTGATCCACCAGTTCTTTTTTCGTAACGG
>CAYQJH010000279.1:0-1894 GCA_964417755.1 uncultured Planctomycetaceae bacterium | reverse complement strand
CTCCACCATCCTACACTACTGGCTATGACATCAATGATAGTGGAGAAGTAGTCGGAGATTCGGGGGTCCGTATCTCGCAGAGCGTGATTTCCTGGAGTGCGTTCTTATGGAGGAACGGAACGCTTATTGATCTTGATCCGTTAAGTTCATCCGACAGCAGAGCAACGGCAATAAACGATTCCGGGCAAATCGTCGGCTTCCGCTTCAATCTAACTGTGCCATTCAGCGAGCGTGCTTGTATGTTTGACGCGGAAGGCCCCCCGGTGGACCTGAATGATCTGATTGACCCGTCGTCTGGGTGGACTTTGATACAGGCCCTTGACATCAACAATCATGGCCAGATCGTCGGGTACGGTACATACGCGGGCCAGCCCGATGCCCTTTGGAGTTCATTCCTGCTTACCCCTGTTCCCGAACCAGCTACGCTGTCGCTGCTGGCCTTGGGCGGGTTGGCATTGCTGCGCCGCAGGAAGTAGCCGGTTGCCTTTTAATTTGACGGCCATGCCATTCATAGCCGAGTGCATATACGTTACAATCTCCGCATATGGGCAGCCCGCCGACGGCGTGCTCGGCCTGGCCTGCAGCACCATTCGGGCGGGAACGGCCAGCGCCGGCGCGATATTCAAGGATGGTGAAGAATGGCAAAGAAGGCGCAGGGCCGCAGAGGCAGGCGAACCGCCAAGGCCGGCCAGACGAACAGCCAAGCTAAGTTGGACTATCTGGATGCCCATATCGACGGCACGCCCAAGGACTCATACAACGTCAAGTGCGATGACTTCACCGTGGCCGATTTCTGCCGTGAAATCAGACGACTCGCGGCCGATGCCCAGGCCGGAACCTACATGGGGGGTCTCGTCGGCACGGGCTACCTGACGAAGATAGCCAAGCGCGTCTCGATTCTGGCAAGCCTCTTCAATCCAAGGCTGCGCTTTGACGAGCCGGAGGAATACGACGAATTCCCCTTACCTGACGGCAAGATGCAGCGCGTTCCCAGGCAGCGGGCCTTGACTACCGAGGAAACAAGACTGTCTCATCTGTGCTGGCAAGCCCATGACGCCGCAAGGTTCTTCATCTCCCCAGGAATCACCTGCCAATCCAAGGAAGATGCGATTGAACGGCTGACTGTAATAGCAGATGCGCTCGCAGCGGGAGAACCGGCCCCCACCGCCCCGCCTGACAGCAGACCGTCAGACGCACCCACACAAGCCATCCCCGGAGCCCGTTGCGGTCCGATGAAGCAGACTGAGATTGCCTCGCGAATTCTCAGCAGGCCGATCTTCATTGGCCACGGGCAGTCGAACGTTTGGATCAGCTTGCGAGACTTCATTGTTGAACGTTTGGGGCTCGACTATGAGGAATTCAATAAAGAGCCATCCGCAGGTATGTCGATTGCGGATCGTCTAAGCGAAATGCTGGAGAAGTGCCGCTTTGCATTCTTGGTATTGACGGCTGAGGACGAACGGCTCGACGGCAAAACGCAGGCGAGACAGAACGTCGTTCACGAAGTGGGATTGTGCCAGGCGCAATACGGCCTGAAGAGGGCGATTATCTTGCTGGAAGAAGGCTGCGAGAACTTTTCGAATGTACAAGGACTGGTGTACATCCCATTCCCAAAGGGAGACATTCTGGCCAAGGCGGACGAAATTCGGCAGGTTCTTGAACGTGAAGACATTCTGCCCAAGTGCGAGTCCCGGAAGGCAAAACGGCATGGGTAGATGCGCGGAAATGCTGTGTATAAATGCAGAGCTTCGACCTTCGCAGCATGCGAAGAACCGCATTGACACAATTTCCGGTTCACGTTGCTACCAAGTGGATAAGCAACAGCCTAACGTCGCCATGAGGCACTACTTGTGGTAACCGAAGCGGCTCTGTAACTGATATCGCAGAACACAGC
>CAYQJH010000278.1:0-1944 GCA_964417755.1 uncultured Planctomycetaceae bacterium | reverse complement strand
GATTGGGTGCGGATGAAGCTGTGGCTGTAAGAGTTGGACGGCCAAATCCGGCCTTGAAGGCGGATGGTTAATGAGAATCGTTTTTGATTGGCGTCCGGCTGTTGGCGGATAAGAGTGAACAGCAGAATATCGAACAAGGAACTCCGAATATCGAAGTGAAAAGCGGCTGTGTCTTTCGTTCGATATTCTGCTGTTCTATTGTTGGAAATTCTGCGGTTCAGCGGTCGCAATAAAACGACTCGATCGCTCATCGATATGCCTGACATGGAATATATCCAAGGGCTTTTCGTTCAATGCCTGTAGATCGCCCGACATTCAGTGAATCGTGGTACCGCGTAGCCGACCTCAAGCCGCGCCTGCGCCCCACCGTGCAGATTCATCGCCAGCACTATCGCGGGCAGATGTGGCACGTAGTTCAGGATCCCTCCAACAACCAGTTCTTCCGCCTCAGCGATGCAGCGTATCGCTTCATTGCCATGCTCGATGGCAAGCGCACCGTCGCCGAGTCGTGGAAGATCTGCAATGAGCAACTGGGCGACTGGGCGCCGACCCAAGGTGAAGCCATCCAGCTCATGGGTCAGCTCTACGTATCGAACCTGCTGCTGAGCGAGGTTTCGCCCGATGCTGAAAGCCTGCTGAATCGCTACAAGAAGAGAGTTCGCCGCGAAGTGCAGGGCTACCTGATGAACCTGCTGTTCATCCGCATCCCGCTCTACGACCCGGACCATTTCCTCAATCGCTGGGTAAGCGTCTTCGGGCGGGTGTTCTCGTACTTCGGCGTCGCAATGCTGCTGGTGCTCATGGCTGTAGCGGCCTCCGCTCTCGGCGGAAAGCTGGATGAGTTGATCTCCTCGGCGTACAAGAGCGCAAACAACACCGAGGGCATTCTCAGCATGGAGAACCTGCCGCTGCTGTACGTTTGTTTCGCATTGATCAAGGTCTTCCACGAATTCGGCCATGCCTTTGCATGCAAGAAGTTCGGCCGGCAGGAAGGCAGCGGTGGCGAAGTCCACGTGATGGGCATAATGTTCCTGGTCTTCGCGCCATTCCCATACGTGGATGCCTCCAGTTCATGGGCCTTCCGCAGCAAGTGGCATCGCATGGTCGTCGGGGCAGCCGGCGTGCTGGTGGAACTGGGCATTGCAGCCATCGCGGCCATCGTCTGGGCCAACACCACCGACAACAATATTGCGCACAAGTTGGCGTACAACGTGATCTTCGTCGCCGGCGTATCGACGATCCTGTTCAACGGCAACCCGCTGCTGCGTTATGACGGCTATTACGTTCTCTCGGACCTGCTGGAGATTCCCAACCTCGCCCAGCGTTCCAAGGAGTATCTGTACTACCTGGTTCGCAAGTATGTCTGGAACGTTCGCCAGGTGCGAAATCCCGCCCATACCCGCGGCGAAAAGGCCTGGATGATCGTGTATGGCGTCTGCTCCACCGTCTACCGCTGGTTCATCTGCGTGGCCATCCTGCTCTTCGTGGCCGACCAACTGTTCGTGGTGGGCGCGATCCTGGCCGTTGCCGCTGCAATCGCCTGGGTATGCGTGCCGATCGGCAAGTTTCTGCATTACCTGATGACCAGCCCGGAACTGCTGCGTGTGCGCACACGCGCAATGGCTACCACGTTTGGCACGCTGATTGTCATCGTGGGTGCAATCGGCCTGATTCCCGCGCCGGATCGCAGCCGGGTCGAAGGCATCGTCGAGCCGGAGCCCTCGCGCATCCGCTTTATTCATATCCAGACTCCGGGATTCGCCGAGAATGTCCTGCCGACCGACACCCACGTCGGGCCGCAAGGTCCACCATTGATCGCGGCAGTGAATGATGATCTCGAAGCCGAACTGAAGGTCGCACAAGCCCAGCAGGGGCAACTGGAGGCCGAATTGCGCCAGGCCCAGACCAAGTCCCCCGCCGATGCCCTGCGTGCACAAGAGAATC
>CAYQJH010000277.1:0-1945 GCA_964417755.1 uncultured Planctomycetaceae bacterium | reverse complement strand
CGACCAGGGGTTATCTCGCCAACTTCGCCAACGCCGCCAGATTCTCGGCATTGCTGATCAGGATATCTTTCTCCGCGGCGAAGGTCAAGGCATCAGGAGTAAAGCCAGCCTGAGAAATACACCAGGGACGTGATTGGAGGCCTATGGCCGCCGTCAGTAGTTGCTCCAGTTCGCTGCGGCCAACCCGCTTCTGCCGCCACTTGATCTCGATCGCCCATCGCTCGCCGTTTTCCGCCAAGCCATCGATCTCCGTCTGTCCATCTGGCGATCGGTACGGCTCGATCAGGGTGAAAGCCGGCACCTGGATCGCTGTAGCCTGGCCGAGATAGGCGCCGGGCACCGTCAAGCCAGCCAACTTGCGCACCATCTCCCGCACCTCGCTCTCTTTTGCTCGTCCTAGTTGAGTCGAAGCCCGCGCAAACCGCTCGGCCAGGCCCGCCACCAGCAACTTGAGCTCTTCCTGACGCGGAAACCCCTCAATCGTGATACCCTTGGTCGTTTGCGCTACCCAATAGCGAAAAACCGGGTCGGCATAGAAGTACCGTCCCTCACGCTCTATCAGCAAGTCCACTTCCATGAGCCGTCTCAGGTAATCGCGTGTGGCCGACGCCTGACGCCGCAAGCGGCTGGCGGTCTCGGACAGTGTCAAGCCGTCTTCAGTCGCCAGGATCTGCAGCAGCGCCTTCAACACGCCATAGCCGCGTGCTTTTTGTAGCGAGATGTCGTACAGGTAGCGGCAGTAGCCGAAGATCTGGCCGTGGCCCTCAAGGGCCTCAAGCACAAACGCCTGGCTGACCAGTTCTGGCGTGACCGTCTCGGTCTGGCTCGCTGACAACTCCCGCACGCGTTCTCCAAGGGCCGTGATGTAGAACGGATGGCCGAATGTGTAAGTGTGAATCGCAGCATGCGCCGCGGGCGACAAGGGGCCAGCGATTCTCTCTGTCAGCGTCTGGGTATCTTCCGGTGTAAACGGGTGCAACTCTAAGGCGCGAAACTGCAGAAATAAGGGTGACTCGTGGTCGCGTACGATATGTTCAGTGGCGCTGATGGCCGAGCCCGTGATCACGTAGGCAACCTGGGTTTGGCGTTGCAGCGCCGCGCGGAAGTGCTTGAGGGGATCGCCAATACCAGGAAAGCTGGCCAGCGTGACCAGTTCGGGAAACTCATCCAGGAAGTACATGAATGGCCGGCCCAGCGCTTCCGCTAATCTCTCAGGAAACTCAAAAGCGATGTTCAGCAATGTTGTGTAGTCCGTTTTCTGCTTGGCCAGCTCATTGACGAGCGCAGCAGCCGTCCGGGCCACAACCGGCAGACCGCCCGCATTCGTCTGCAGGAGGTCGGGAGCGTTCAGATAGGCATCGGCGATACCCTTGCCACCCTCCACCGCCCAGAAGCATGAGAGCCCTACGTAGCGCTGGGCGAAGATTTCCGGAGAGCTGGCAAGGTCTTCCAGATCGAGATAGACAGGAAGCACGCGCCGGTCTGCAGCCAGGCGGCGCATCTGTTCCTGACACACCAGCGTCTTGCCAATTCGACGCAAGCCGAAAAGCGCGATGTGTCGCGGTCGGCCGGCCAGGAGGTCATCGACAACCTGCCCTAGCGTGGTGAGCTCGCTGACACGATTGGTGAAGAAGGGGGGCGTTGAATGGAAGCCGGTCACTAGTATCTCCTATTTAAGGCGAATGGCTTATAAGCCAATTGGCTTATATTACCATGCTCTAGGCCGAACACCAAATGATCCTGACCGAATGATGTTCCCAGTATGGACGGATGATAATCCAAATGGCTTCATATCGAGGCAACTTCGCCTCGCAAGATATTTTGACAGCCAATCTGCTCTGCTGTAACATTCTTCCCAGTCAGCACCAGTCAGGCTCTTGAGTCGCCCTCAAATCCTGTCACCCCAAATTTACATGGACAGGGGCCGACCCCCGTCGCTCCCGTC
>CAYQJH010000276.1:0-2019 GCA_964417755.1 uncultured Planctomycetaceae bacterium | reverse complement strand
CGGCGTGCATCGCGGCCCTCGGCGGGTCGATCGCGAGCAGCTATTGGCAGGTTGGAGCCGGCTTGACGGCCGGAACATGCGGCACGTGCACCGTACCGGTTTCTCCCAGCCCCGCTGCTGGTCCGGCTACCCAGCCGGTGACGCCCACAACGTCGGCCATGTCGCAGCCGGGCGCCGAGTTGCCCCCGGTCACCATGTCACCGGAAGTGGTCGCGTTCTACTTCCATCGCACAATCCGCTGCCGTTCCTGCCTGGACATCGAGGAGTGGGCCAGGCAGGCGATCGAGATGCATTTTTCCGGAGAGCTCGCGGCCGGGTTGGTGGAATGGCGCGCCGTCAACATTGAGGAACCAGGGAATGAGCATTATGAAAAGGACTACGAGTTGAGGACGCAGTCGCTGATCCTGATCCGGATGAAGGATGGGAAGCCGACGGAGTGGAAGAATCTGAAATCCGTCTGGGAACTCCTGGGCGATCACGCCCGTATGACGGAATACGTGCGGGCCGAAGTGCTGTCGTTTCTTGGTGGCGCATCCGGGATGTAAGCTGGGCGCGCCGAGCAGAAGAGGTAGCTGACATGAACAAGATCTTGAAGATCGGCATCGTAGCGGCCCTGCTGGTTGTCGTGGGCGTCATCATGGCGACCAAGCAGAAGAACAAGGACGCATCGCGCATGGAGGATCAGCCTCTGGCGCAGCCGAATGCGGAGAGTCGGCCGAGCGAGGCCCCCAGCACGCAGGACCCGGCGGCGAAGAAGACATTGCCGCGGCTGGTCGATCTCGGGGCGGGTAAATGCATCCAATGCAGGCGAATGACTCCCATTCTGGAGGAGCTCAAGAAGGAGTTTGCCGGCAGGATGGACGTGGAGTTCATCGACGTCTCGGAGAAACGCGATGCCGCTCAGTTGTATCGGATCCGCATCATCCCGACGCAGATCTTCTACGATGCGGGCGGAAAGGAGCTCTTCCGTCACGAGGGATTCTTCGGCCGGGAGGACATCCTGGACAAGTGGAAGGAACTGGGCGTTGATCTGGCGGGCAAACCGGCGACCGCTGTCGAGCGGGCGGTTCCTGCCGCAGCCGACACGCGGTCCAGGGACAGCATCTGCTTCATGTGCGACGGCGACGTGGATGCCAAGAGCCGGGTTCTGGTCAAGGGCCAGACGGAGCAACTGATCCTCTGCTCGCCGCACTGCTTTTTCATCTACCACTCCAGCGTGAAAGAGCCCGCCAAGGCCGAGACCATCACCAGCGTGACGGACGCGGCGACCGGCAACCCGATTCCGGCGACGACGGCAACCTATCTTTACGGCCTCGAGCCGAAAGGCCGGCCGACCGTCATGGCCTTCGCGGACAAGGAAACCGCGACCAAAGAGCAGCAGAAAAGCGCCGGCAACATCCTGAACTGGGAAGGGCTCCGCAGCAAGGAACTCGCGGCGCGATGCGGCTTCTGCGACCGGGCGGTCTATCCGGAGGATGCGTGCTCGGTCAAGGTCGCGGAAAGCACTCACATGTACGGCTGCTGCGTGATGTGCGGGCTGGGGGTGGCGGCGCGGCTGCAGAAGGATATCGTGGTCGAGGCCAAAGACGCTCTGTCCGGCGAGACGATCCGCGTCGAGACGCTTGACGGCCGTGTGGCCTCGCTGGAGCCCAAAACGGCCGTGGCCTGGGCAGGCGCGAAGAAAGGCCCGGACGGCAACTGGGCATCGACGGGCTGCTTCAAACAGGCATTCTTCGTGAACGAGGCCAACCTCAAGACCTGGGTGGACAAGCATCCGACCGCCACCGGCCACATGGTCACGATCGGCCAGGCGCTGGCCGCCAAGATGAAAATGACGCCCGAGCAGATCGCCAAGGCCTGCAAGATCGGAGAATGCAAGTGATCGAGCAGCTTTTCACATCCCTGACTCACGCGGTCGAGGGCACGCCGCTCATCGCTTTGGCTGCCTCTTGCTCCTGGTGCCTTCTGAGCATCATCCGCAGCCCGTGCCACCTGGCGCGCATCCCGCTGCTCGCCGTC
>CAYQJH010000275.1:0-2037 GCA_964417755.1 uncultured Planctomycetaceae bacterium | reverse complement strand
CGTTTGCTCCGGCCAGCCAAGCGTGCTGAAGGGCCAGAGCGCGGATGAGAACCAAGTGTCGAGGACGTCAAGATCACGATGGCAATGCCATTGATCCTCAAGTTCTCGCTCAAGTTCCGGAAATCCTGGAGCAATGCAATAGTAGGTGTAGAGCTTGCCAGCGACACGGTCGAATCGCCGTTGCCGACAAATTCTAGGATCGTTTGGCATGGGCGCGGTATGACCTTCTTCGTCTAAGACTAGCTCTCTAATCGCTCCAATAGTGTCTTGAGATTCGAGTTGATGAAATCCTACTTTCTCTTTCGGAATGTCTTCAACCTTTGACCACACCGGTATCTGGTGTCCCCACCAGAGTTGTCTGGAGATCGGCCAGTCGCGGAGGTTTTCCAGCCAGGTGCGGTAGTTGTTGGCGTAGCGGTCGGGCGTGAACTTCACCCGTCCGTCCAATAGCGGCATGAGCGCCAGGCCGGCCAGCGAATCCACCGGCACGTCGGTGCCCTTGATGTAGACTGCGCCATCGCGCTTCTCAACCTGCTCATCGCTCAGGCGGCACTTTGCCATCGCCGCCTCCAGGCCGGGAATCGGCTTCTTGACGGCGATGTACCACTGATCGCTCAGATACGGCTCGATGGGCACATGGCTGCGATAGCTGTGCCCGACCTGGTGCGTGTAATCACGAACGTTCTCCAGCAGGCCTTCTTCGCGGAACCATTCCAGGACAGCCTGGCGGGCCTCGAAGCGGTCCATGCCGATGAGGTTTTCCGCGTCGGCGTTCTTGACCTGCTCCCAGTCCGTCCAGCCGTGCTTGTCGCTGATCGTGCCATCCGGCGCCATCACGTTGATTACAGGCAGGCTGTGCCGCTGGCCGATGGCCCAGTCGTCCGGATCGTGGGCAGGCGTGACTTTCAGGAAGCCGGTGGAGAACCTGGCCTTCTCATCGTCGCTTTCCGGATTCGGCAGCACCACATGGTTATCCGCGATGATCGGAATCAGCCGGCCGACTATCGGCAAGCGGACCATCTTGCCCACAAGGAACTTCGCCCGCGGATCAGCCGGGTTCATCGCCACGGCAGTATCGCCCAGCATAGTTTCCGGCCGCGTGGTGGCGACAACGATGTGCGTGATGATCGTGGCATGGGCGTCATTGGCGTCGCTTGTGTTGCTGGCGTCGTTTATGTTGTTGGCATTGCCTGTGCTGCCGTCGTTTGTGTCGCGGGCGTCTCGCCCGCGTGTACCGAGGGCATCTTGCCCTCGGTTATTGTTGTCTTTGTTGCTGTTGTCAGTTGTCTTCTTGATACCATACCACGGCCAATCCTGAAGGCCAGCCTTCTGAGGATTCCCCAGAACGTAATTGATCTGATTCCTGAAGTCCGCTTCATCGCGGACGAGATGGTCATAATACTCATCCATCCACAGCGTGCCCTCGCAACGCATGATGCGGTTGATTTCCTTCGCGGTGAAAGATTTCCAAGACTGCATGATCTTGGGCAACTCATAGCCAGCCAGCGGACGAATGATCACATGGACGTGATTGGGCATAATGGCCCATGCGATCAAATCATATCGCTGGCCATCAAAGTGATGCAGGGCAGTATGCACCACCTCGGCGGCTTGGGCATTTTTCAACAGGCACGAACCATGACCAGCATTAAGGTAGGACTCGATCTTGACCGAGTGAAGCCTGTTCAATTCGACACGCTCGTCGTATGTCAGCGATCGCTTTTGCTGTGCCGCACGCTGCAGCACATCTTGGCGCTGCTGTCGCCAGGCCTCGGAGACTTCCGAAGGCACAGAGTCGGCAAGTCTGAAGGTCACGGCATAGACGGCCTGTGATTTGGTCCAATGGGGCAGAAAACGGCCTGACCGCTTGTCGATCGACGTCTCATCAGTCATGCCCAGGTCGATGGCAGATGTAGAGTTCGCGGGCAGGATGCCCGCGGTACACGCGGGCGAGACGCCCGCGACACAAGCAGCATCGCCTGTCACGGGCGGGACGCCCGTGCCACTTATATTGACAGGTTCTTCCAGTGGATACTT
>CAYQJH010000274.1:0-2047 GCA_964417755.1 uncultured Planctomycetaceae bacterium | reverse complement strand
TCCGCCCGCCGTTGGGCGTACGGATGCGCTTACACAGTCGCCTTGGTCTTCAAAGTCCTCTAGCGTCCAGCCATACCGAACGTCATTGCAGTCAGGGGCCTCGGCATGTCGGCGAAGCACCTGCTCAACGAACTTCTGGGACACGCGGTGTGGCAGCTCAGCCGCACTCCAAGAGCCCGACATTGTCTTGATTTTTTTCACTGCTTGCGCGGCGGTAGGTAGACTGATACGAGCCAGTTCGTGATGGGCATACCGTGTGAAATAAGCGATGTCAGTCGGATGATCTGGAGGCAAACCCATGGCTCGGATCTCGTGTGCAAAGCCCAGTCGACGGAAGTGCTCCATGGTGCGGGCTTGCGTAGCATTTGCCTGCGGGTTAAAGGCGGTGCTGGGCTTGGCATCCACCAGAAGACATGCAATTCCGCGGCGGCCAAGTTCGATAGCTAACATCAGGCCACAAGGGCCGCCACCGGCGATAAGTACATCGGTCTTGATCTCCATAGGCTGAGAGTTGGTCGTTTGAAGCTTGGTTGGCATCGGCTATCCTTGTGTACAGAAAAATAGTTAGGGAACCTAAATATATTTGATGGCGCGGCTTCACAGACCTATGGATAACCCTGAATCTCCCAATGACTACGGCTGGCGTACCTACAATCCTGGCCGTCTGATGAGCAATGCGTTGCGTCATTTTGAGGACCGTGTACTGACGTTGATGGCTGAGGCTGGATATGCCGAGACCAGGCGCACGCATGTCAACTTGACAAGGCATCTGGATCTGGAGGGCACGCGGATCACTGATCTGGCTAAGAGGGCAGCTATGACCAACGCCGCCATGTCGGAACTCATAGATCAGTGTGTGGCTCTGGGGCTAGTCGAGCGGGTGGTCGATCATGTCGACAAACGGGCGCGGATTGTCAGGTTTACGAGTAAGGGCATGAATTGGCTGACTGCATTTGGAACCGCGGTCAGGCAAGCGGAGGCTGAGATGGCTCTGCAGATAGGGCAAGATGGCTTGAGGCAGCTCGTGATGTCTCTCAACGCTTATGGCAAAGAGGTGGACTAGGGCCTGTTAACACATCCTCAGCCCATCAGCGACAAGGACGAAGCTGATGAAGCCCAGGAACATGAGGTCGAGTTTCTCGAAACGCGAGAAGATGCGGCGATAGCCCTTGAGCCGACGGAACAGGCGCTCGACCTCGTTGCGGCGCTTGTACATCTCGCGGTCGCTTACTCAGGAGGTCCTGCTCAAGACGCAGTTGCCTGACTTCGCTGCGCAGTACCTCAACTTGGAGCTCGAGCTCCTCGCGCTCTCGCGCCTTCGGTGATTGATGGGTGTGTTTCATGGATGCGGGCGCCTCACGCCCCAGAAGCTGGTTCTTCCAGTTGTACAACGTTGGCCGGCACACGCCGAGCTTGTCAGCCACTGCCTGCGCACTTTCCTGCCGAGTGCAAAGTTCCATGACTCCCACTTGCTTCAAGCTCTCGGGATACCTTCGTTGGCCCACCCTCCCAACGACAGCCTTCCTTGCATCTGGGAAGGCCTCGTGCACCCATTTGGTCAGCGTTCCACGACCGGGGTAGCCCAGCGCCCTCATGGTGGCCGCGACGCATCGATCGTGGGTGAGGTAGTACTCGATCGCCGCAGCTTTCTGGGCCTGCGAGAACTTGGGTTCTCGGCCTGCGTAGCCGGCTGGCAAATCAAGACGTTGCTCGTATTCACGGAACCAGCCCTTCAAGGAATTCTTGGTGGGGTAACCCAGCTGACGGATTGTGGGTCTGACGCGCTTGCCCAACTTTATATAGAGCTCAACTGCTCGGATTCGGTCTTCGTAGGAATACATGAACTACCTCCTGCTAGTCCAAGTTTTCGTCCGCACCCCCCACCCCAAAAATGGCCCAGTTTTCGTTGTGATTCAACAAAGGCCCCATCCGTGGTGGTGCTAAACCCTACATCACCGACCTATCGAGGAACTATGTTGGCATTATTGGCTGGATCCAATGCGAGCGGAACCGAGAAGTCGGCCAGGGAATAGCTAGTACACCGATC
>CAYQJH010000273.1:0-2138 GCA_964417755.1 uncultured Planctomycetaceae bacterium | reverse complement strand
CCATGCTTATCCGGCAGTCACCCATAGGAGCTAGATGATGAACACCGCAACCAAGCACGGCCACGTTCACGGCGAAGCCTTCATGTTGATGACCTATGCCTGCGAGTGCGGGCACCGCGAGACGATCTGGAACTCGCGGGATGGCGTGACGCCATTCGCAGCGAATTGCCCGAGCTGCGGCAAGCCCTCACTCCGTCACGTCGATTGGCAGCGGGATGTGTATGCGCCGGATCACAAACTGCACAAGAGGCAGCGCTTTTGGCGCGACGGAACAGGCGATGAAGCTGAGGCGATCATGCGACGGCGCATCGACATGATGAAGGACAAGTATCCCCTTGAGCCGGGACAGGCCGAGCGGCTGATTCGAGAGGCTCGCGACGGAACCGACGCCAGCGAATTCCGCAAGGGCTGGCCGATGATCGATTGGCACAACGGCTAGTGGCGATGGGTAACAACCGGATGAGCATGGATGGATTTGGGTTTTGGTCCGGGGCGCATCGCGGGGATATCTCCTGTAAGGATATTCTTGAGTATACCCCATTTACCCACTCCCGTAACAGGCATCATCGAC
The DNA here is from genome assembly GCA_964417755.1 of uncultured Planctomycetaceae bacterium. GTDB lineage: Bacteria > Planctomycetota > Phycisphaerae > SM23-33 > SM23-33 > CAYQJH01. The sequence continues at coordinate 1,567 of CAYQJH010000273.1, read as the reverse complement.
AGGCGCTGCAACATTTCATGCGCAGTGGCGTAACGGCTCAATCCAAGCTGCCGCTGGAACTGTGTCGCGCTCAGCCCAGCCGTGTGGCTGGCAACCAGATAGGCCGCCCAAAACCACGTCGAGAGCGGCGTCTTGGTGTCTGCCATGACCGTGCCCGCCGTCAGCGCAATGTCGCTGCGGCACTTCCGGCAGCGCAGCACCTTGGGCCGGTTCTTGAAGCGGAACGGCTCACCGGCATGGGCGCAGTGCGGGCAGGCAAAGCCGTGTTCCCAGCGGATTTTTTCGAGGTAGTCGGCGCAAGCTGTATCGTCAGGAAACAGTCGCTGGAACTCCGGCAGAGAGCGCGGGAACGGCAGGCTGGCGTGTTGGAGAACGTCGGGGGCCATGGTCTCCCCCTAGTCTCGATCGGACCGAACAGAGGCGCGGACCAAGGCGTCAATGTCCCGCCTAAGAGCCCGAACGATTGCCTTGTAGTTTTCGGCGTCCGTTTCTGCCTTCTGCCTCATGCCAGCGGTCACGTTGTCAATCTGCGTGATGACTCCGCTCGTCGTCGGCAGCTTCCTCAGGCCGGGCTGAAGTGCGTCCAGCAGGCGGCAGGCAGCGCGGTAGGCTTCATCGCCTTCGGCAGCCATGGCTCAGCCCTCGCGCGTAGCGTTAACGGAGAGCGGAGCGGGGCGTGTGTCGCCGCCCGCCAGACGATTGATGATCGCCCGCAGTTTCTTGCCTTCGACCTCGAACCGCTGCTGGATCAGCGACCCAACGGCGAAGTCAACGATCTCGCGATCTTCGTCAGTCAGCACGTTCTAGACTTCAGCGGCGCAGCGCATCTCGTTCAGGACTGCCTCAGCTTCGCCACAGGAGCTAAACGGCCCCACCATGCCGGGGGCACTGACCGGCCCATCGGCGTATTCGATCTCATAATCGAAGCCGGTAATGATCCAGCCCTGGACGCTGCTATGAGTGACGTAAGCGAATTGAAGGGTGGCGCTCATGATCATCTCCCTTTCAGGCCGCCCATCGGCCTACCCCTTGAATATAGGGATTGTATCTGTGGGTGTCAAGCGGATAAGCATGCATTAAAGAACCGGAACGGCTAGGCACCCCGGATGAGCAGATTGCACCGGAGGCCGCTGCCGGCCAGAATGTGCGGCATTCCTCCACACACAGAAAAACCCCCGGCCTTTCGACCGGGGGAGTCAGCGGGGAGGAACTACAGGCATTCGCCAATTATTTCTCTTTTCAGGCAGCCGAATTTTTCATCGTCGCCAATCACTTCGCCATGCAGCGCGACGATCCACCATCGTTCACCTTTCCATTTCGGTGGCAGAAGCGTGGCGTGCAGGGTGCCTATGCCACAAAGTTCAAGCGGGCCGGGCGACGTGTGTATCACGCCAGGGGCGGCTGGTTCGATGCACCCGCCGCCATTTGCGGCAAGACCATGAGCGTTTGACCGCCAAAATGCCAGCTTGAGGCCGGCGCTTTTGACTTCGGCCAGTCGCGCGACAGTCGGCTCCGGCCATTTTGTGGAAAACCATCTGATGGTTTCCTTCCAATAGGAGCCGTCGCC
>CAYQJH010000272.1:0-2174 GCA_964417755.1 uncultured Planctomycetaceae bacterium | reverse complement strand
GCAGGCGGGACGCCTGCACCACAGGCAGGCGTGACGCCCGCACCACAAACAGCCTGAAGCGCGGGTAGGTGATAGTGAAGACCTTCGCCAATCAGGAGGATATCGGCTGGCAGTTGGGCGGCGAATTCGGCCGCGGGCAGCACGGTGCTTGGCCCGGCCTGAACTATTTGCCCTGCCTGGCGGGCGAAGAACGTGCCGTAGATGAACCCCTCTCCCGCGTCCATGACGACCGCCAGCCTTTCCCACTCCATGCCTGCGGCATTCTGGGCCACCGCCTGGGCTGTGGGCACCGCGACGCATCGCACGTGGGCAATCGCCTGCACAAGCGTCCTGGCGACGGTTACGCCCACGCGCAGCCCCGTAAAGCTGCCCGGCCCGGCGGAGATGTAGACTTCATTCAAATCTGCCGGCCGGAGTTGCCGCTGCTTCAGCAGGCTGTCCAGATGCCCCAGCAGCATCGCGGTGTGGCGCTGCGAGGCGTCGAAGGCGATGGAGGCGACTATTGTCTGTCCCACTCCAAGCGCACAGCCGCCCCGGCGGCAGGAGGTCTCAATTGCGATGGAAACTGTCTCAGTCATGGCATACATATTTCCCGACGCAGCCGAAGGCCGCAACCAAATTCAGGTGAAGATTTTTCGGCGGGAACAAGTTGAACCAATTGGAAGCCTCCGCCGGAAGGCGGCGAGGTCCCCCTGCTTCCGCAGGGGACTTCCTATTGGGCGATCCAGCCATCTGAGGCCTTGCTTCGCCATTTCTTCGCATTTGACAGCAGGCCCAGGCAGGCGATAGCATGAGCGGTTCGGGCTGGCTGGAGGTTTTTGGCCTGCCTATCACGAAAGCTTATGTTAGCGATCATCAGCGACATCCATTCAAACGTCGAGGCACTGACGGCTGTGCTTGCGGACATCGCGTCTCGCGGCATCAAGCAGATCATCTGCCTGGGCGACGTGCTGGGCTACGGTCCGCAGCCGGGGCAGTGCCTGGACCTGATTATGCAGAGCGTCTCGCTCTCGCTGATGGGCAATCATGATTACGCCGTGCTCTACGAGCCCAACAAGTTCAATCTCGGGGCAGAGACAGCCTGCTTCTGGACGCGCCAAAAGCTCGAAGATGAGCCCGACGCCGCCAAGCGCAACGCCCGATGGGAATTCCTGGGCAAAATGCCCGTCAAGCACGTCATCGATGGCAGCGAAATGGGCGTGGGGCAGATGGTGTTCGTGCATGGCAGCCCGCGCCGGCCTATCAACGAATATATCTTCCCCGACGACGTCTACAACGCCCCAGCCAAGATCCACAGCGTCTTCGAGCGGTTCGAGCACCTCTGCTTCGTCGGCCATACGCACGTGCCCGGCGCATTTCTCGAGACGCCGGACTTCTACAGCCCCGACGAGCTGGAGATGGTCTTCGAGGTCAACCCGGCCCGCAAGGCCTTGATCAACGTCGGCAGCGTTGGCCAGCCACGCGACCGCGACAACCGGGCCAGCTATGTCTATGTCGAATCCGGCAAGATCCACTTCGTTCGCGTTCCATACAACGTGGAGGCTGTCGTGGAGAAGGTCCGGGCCATCCAGGAATTGGACGATTATCTCGGCGTTCGCCTCAAGGAAGGCCGATAGGAGTCACGAGTGAATTTCGGACGATATGCGCACCTCATCATTGTTCTAGCTATTTCTCTTGCGGCCACCGCCAGCGGACAGGCGCCGGCGCAGACCGCCCCTGCGACGGCCACCGCACCGGCGGCCACGATGCCCTCTGCCGCTACGGCACGGGCTGAAATATCGCCTGCCACAGCTCCGGCGGCGGCAGCAAGCGCGACCATCGGCTCGCTGGACCCCAAGGGGCAGTATGAGTTCCAGGTCGAGCTGACCAGCCAGGGCGCCGCCGTTGAGAGCCTTAAACTGGCCAGATTCTTCACCAAGGTCGAAGACACCCGGCTGTTTGAAAAGCTGGGCAATGAGCAGGAATATCAGAAGGCCGTCGCCGCAAACCCCGGCAAGTACCAGGGGCATTACCAGTTGATGGGGCCCACAACCGACGGCGTCGTTTATCTGCCTCTGGAGACCCGCAGTCTGAGGATCGAGATCGACGGCAGGGCGCTTAGTTATGACTGCAAGCGCGTCCGCTGGGAGGTGCTGCCCCAGGAATTGTCCAAGGAAGGCGTGCAGTCGGTTTCG
>CAYQJH010000271.1:0-2214 GCA_964417755.1 uncultured Planctomycetaceae bacterium | reverse complement strand
TACTGCGCTCGGATGCGCGCGCTGGCGGTCGAATCCATCAGGTGTCGGGGCATCTCCGTCCACGATAGCGGCACGGTGGTCGTCGTCCAGGGCCCCAGGTTTTCCACCCGCGCGGAGAGCTCCTGGTTCACGAGGATGGGCTGGGACGTCGTGAACATGACCCAGCATCCCGAAGTCATTCTCGCGCGCGAACTCGGGATGTGCTACGTGAACATCTCGCTCGTCACCGATTACGATGCGGGCTGCATCGGCCTCGAGGGAGTCGAGCCGGTCAACGCCGGCGAGGTCGTCAAAGTGCTGAGCCGGAACAACGAGCGGGTGCGGAGCGTCATCCTCGACATGAGCGAACGGATTGAGACCGGTCCCTGTCCCGAGTGTTTGGCGGCGATGGAGCACGCGCGACTCGAGTAGCCTGCTCTCATCCATTTCCAGAGAAGGAACATGTCGCATGCTAGCCGTATACCCAAGGTGATGATGGCCGTCCCAATCGAGCTCTGTTCTCAAAGGTCGCCAGGACCCAGCGCCATTGCCATGCCAGCGGACTGGCATTTCTGTTAGTAGCGAATCCTTCCTGGCACGTGGATACATCTGGCGATATTGTCCCGGAGGTGATGCAAATGCAGCCTATGGTTCGTGCTTACATCAAGATTTCGGGTGTCTGCCTGGGACTCACGCTTGCCTTGCAGAGTCTGATGCTCAAGGAGCTGTACGATGCGGGTCTGAAGAATCTGCTTCCAAGCGTAGCACTCACTATCCTCACTGGCACTGGTATCTATTTTCTGCTATACAAATGCGGGGTGACTGTTTTTGAGAGATGGGCTTGGCGCTGGCTGTTTCCGAGGCTCTGCATCGACGGCACCTGGTACCATTGCATAGAATCTGAAGGAAATGCCGAGTACAAGCGGTACGGCCGTACCCAGATCCGCCAAGAGGTTTTTGATCTTCAGATTAATGGCATGAACCCAGGGCGAACGCATCTAAATAGCCTTGGCCGGGCTTTTAGGGCTTACTAGTGGTAGGAACCTGGGTGGTCGGATGCTAACCAGTAAGGTAAACACTTGCTGGAGGTATCCATGGCCGAGTTTGGAGAGTTCATCGAGCACTTCTCGATCCTTCCTGACCCGAGGGTGGACAGGACGAGGAGGCACAACCTGATCGACATTCTGTTCATCGGCGTCTGCACGACCATCTGCGGTGGAGACGGCTTCACGGACATGGAAGACTTCGCCAACGCCAAAGAGGAGTGGCTCAGGAAGTATCTGGAGTTGCCTGGGGGCATACCGAGCCATGATACCTTCCGCCGGGTCTTCTCCGTGATAGACCCTGATGCCTTTAATGCCTGCTTCATGCGTTGGAGTCAGACGCTGCATGAGGCTACGGAGGGTCAGGTAATAGCCTTGGATGGCAAGACGATCCGCCACAGTTTCGACACTGCGAGCGGGCAGCCGGCGCTTCACATCGTAAGCGCGTGGGCGAGCGAGAACGGGGTTGCGCTCGGTCACGTCAAAGTAGACAACAAGAGCAACGAGATCAAGGCGCTCCCGAAACTGCTTGAGATGCTGGATATCAAGGGCAGGACGATAACCATGGATGCCATGGGCTGCCAGAAGGAGCTTGCGGAGCAGATAGTGGACAAGGGCGGGGATTACGTCTTGTGTGTAAAAGGCAACCAGGGAAGTCTTCGCGAGGATGTGGCGTGGTTCTTCGACGAGTGCGAGGACTTCAGAAATGTTGATCATAGCTACTACGAAAGCGTAGAGAAAGACCATGGGCGGATAGAGATCAGGAAGTGCTGGACGGTTGAGGGGGAGGCGAAGTGGCTGGGGTTCGACAAGGAATGGAAAGGACTCAGGACCATGGCGGCTCTCCGGGCTGAGAGGATCATACGAGGTGTAAGCAGCAAGGAGACACGGTACTACATCTCAAGCCTGCCTGGGGACGCAAAGCAAATCGCTCTGGCAGTCAGGGAACACTGGGCGATAGAGAACAGCCTGCACCACGTGCTTGATGTCACCCTGAACGAGGACATGAGCAGAGTGCGCAAGGACAGCGCTCCGGAGAATCTCGCCACCCTCAGACGAATCGCCGTAAACATGGTCAGGAAGGACAAGACACCCATGAAAGGTAGGCCAAGCATCCGCAGGGCAATGAAACGAGCCGCGTATCTCAATGCCTCGCTCGAACATATACTCGTCAGTTAGATGCGTTCGCCCT
>CAYQJH010000270.1:0-2228 GCA_964417755.1 uncultured Planctomycetaceae bacterium | reverse complement strand
CGTCGCCGCCCTTGACCACATCCTTCGGGTTCTCGCCCTTGTGGTCAGCCAGCTCGCTGCCGTGCAGCAGGCCTTCGAGCTCCTCTTCCAGTTCCACGAAGACCCCGAAGTTGGTGATCTTCGTGACCTTGCCGCGGACGATCTGGCCGGGCAGGTAATGCTCGGGAATCTGCCGCAGCCAGGGGTCCTCGGTCATCTGCTTGAGGCCAAGGGCAACACGCATCTTCTCTTCGTCGACCGCCAGCACAACGCATGGCAGCTGCTGGCCCTTCTTGAGCACCTCTGACGGATGGCCGATCTTGCGGGTCCAGGACAGGTCGCTGACATGCAGCAGCCCGTCGATGCCCTCTTCGATCTCGACGAACGCGCCAAAGTTCGTCATGTTCCGCACCGTGCCATTGATGACCGTGCCGGGCGGATACTTTTCCTTGACGACCGTCCAGGGGTTCATCTCGGCCTGCTTCATGCCGAGCGAAATCTCCTGCTTGTCCTTATCGATCTCAAGAACGACGACTTCGATCTCGTCGTTGACGTTGACCATTTCGCTGGGGTGATTGATGCGGCGGGTCCAGCTCATCTCGCTGATGTGGACCAGGCCTTCGAGGCCCTCTTCCAGCTTGACAAACGCGCCGTAAGACATGATGTTGACCACGCTGCCGCGTACGCGCGAGCCGACGGGGTACTTGCCCTCGACCTGCTCCCACGGGCTGGGCGTGCGCTGCTTGAGGCCCAGGGCGATCTTCTCCTTCTCCCGGTCGACGCTCAGCACCATGCACTCGATTTCCTGATCGATCTTCACCATCTCGCTTGGGTGCCCGATGCGGCCCCAGCTCATGTCGGTGATATGCAGCAGTCCGTCAATGCCGCCTAAGTCCACGAACGCGCCGAAGTCGGCGATGTTCTTGACCACGCCCTTGCGGACCTGGCCGGCCTCGATCTCGGTCAGCAAGTTCTTCTTGGCCTCCTCGCGGCGCTCCTCGATAAGCTTGCGGCGAGAGACCACGATGTTGCGGCGCTCTTCGTCGATCTTGAGGATCTTGGCCTCGACCATCTGGCCTATGAACTCGCCGATGTCGCCAGGGCGGCGAATATCGACCTGGCTGGCCGGCAGGAACGCCGGCACGCCGATATCCACCAGCAGACCGCCCTTGATCTTGCGCGTGACCACGCCCTTGACCAGGTCGCCTTCCTTATTGTGCTCGAGGATTCTCTCCCAGCCGCGAATGCGGTCGGCCTTGCGCTTGGACAACTCCACCAGGCCGCTGTCGCTCTCCACGCTCTCGAGGAAGACCTCGATGTTCTGCCCCGGCTGGATCGAACTTGGGTCATCGAACTCGCTGATATTGACGCTGCCTTCGCTCTTGAGGCCGACCTCGACGATCACGTCGTTGCCAACCACGTTGACGATCCGGCCGGTCAGGATGGTGCCCACCTCGTGGGCGCTCTTCTGGCCTACGTCGCTGATGGATTCCTGCTGAAACTCCGTGCCGAGTGCGTCTTTGAGTTGCTTGTCGATGTCTGCGTCGGTGATGCCCAGGGACTGAATCAGATTATAATCAACCATTTGCTACCTTATTCTCTGTGCCTGTCGATGTTCCGCGGCGTCTGTCCGGCTTCCCATTGAAACCGGCGTCGCGGCGGCCTTGTCTTCCCGGCCGTCAGGAGGCTGGACCATCCAGCCGCACCAAGTTGCCAACTGCTCCCGGCAATATGACGAGCTTCAAAGTTTACCCCAGCCAACCACCTTGAGCAATGAGTTTATTACGGAAAATGCACCTTGGAGTGCGGCGGCTTCCGCCGCCGCTTTAACTTGGACTGCCAGCCCGGCCGCGCGCTTCTGCTGAAGTCATTATCGCCAGCCACCGCGCGCGAGTACCAGCCAGCCAAAGCGGTGCCGTCGCCCCTGACGGGGCTAGTCCCCGCACTCCAAGATGCGTGCCAGTTTCAATAGATAACCTGTGCCCCACCGCCATGACGTCCGCCGCCTGCGGGCGGAGGGTCGGAGGCTGCACGTGGTCGCATCCAAAATCGTAACCCTTAATTGCTCCGATCGTTATGATTCTGACGCCTGTTGAGTTCTGTTCGGTTCTGTTTGATTCAAACAGAATCGAACAGGACTGAACAGGCACTTATAGATACAACCTATTGACAGTACAAGGATTACGCTTTTTGGACACATGCAGATGCGTCTCAGAGCCTGTATGAAAAGGTGTCGCGGGCATCTTGCC
>CAYQJH010000269.1:0-2245 GCA_964417755.1 uncultured Planctomycetaceae bacterium | reverse complement strand
TCTTGTTCAGCCGATCGGAGACCTGCAGGGAGTGACAGAAGCCGCCATTGCCAAGGGGATAGCCCGCCTGGCAATAGGCAATGGGTTTAGAATCCGGCATGCTAGGCGGAGGAGTCCAATTCGCGCGGGGCGTCTTGCGAGAAACGATCCAGGCTCCCTGCGGCGTTCCATTTCTGCCAAGCCCCACTCGCACTCGCTTGATGAAGGCCTTGGGCTGGTTCGGTGCCTGCAAGTACATGTCCATCGTGAAATCGCGCGAGTTGATTACGGCATGGACCGGCCCGCGAATCAGCTTGATCGCCTGGCCGTCCGTCAGCCGCGACGGATCTATCCGGTTGATCTGCTCGATTATCGTGGGCGTGACGCTCAGACCCTCCTTCTGCACGATTCGAGCGAGCACGTCTCCGCGGCCCAGGCGATAGATATACGTATAAGGATCGCCCTCGACCACCGAAGCGTTGAGCAGCGTCTTGTCCGCGATTTCTTCCAGCACCTCTAGCGTCTTGTCGGCAACGGTGGCATACAAGGCCCCACTTAGCAGAGCCTCGGTCAACTTGCCTCGGGCCTCAAGAATGCGGCCGGCCTTGCCTGCCTCCACGCCCTGCTCGAAGAGTTCCATCGCCGCCAGCGATTCTGCCGTGGCTGGCTGTGTGGCGGGCATCGTCGCAGAAGCATCCGACGCAGGAACACTGGCCGGCGGCATGACGGGCGATGAATCCCTCGAAGTGGGCGCGGATGATGCAGGGGAAGTGGTTGGCGCGGACGCAGGAATGGCGGGCGAGACTTCACGCCCTGCAGGCTCATAGGCGCTGGCCGGCGAAGGCTCATCGCCAAAATCGGGCTTGGCGGATTCCTCCGCCATGCAAGGAGTGATCCACAAGGAGAAAGCCAGGATAAAGAGAGACAGCCGAAGCGCCGCACAGCAACGACCACAACTAAACGTCATTCCAGAATCCTTTCCGTCTTTTCGCTTTCGCATCCCGCACAACCATGCCTTTTAGGTCAAAGGCATTGTTGGAGCGCCTATCAGGAAGCCCCCTGCAAAAGCAGGGGGATCCTTCCGCCTCCCGGCGGGGCTTCCAGTTGGGTCAACGTATGCCCGCTGAGAAATCTGCTCCTCGACTTTGGCAGAGCTCGCTAGATCCGCCGCGCCAGAAGGCTACGGCCGGGTCCGCACCGTGCTCCACTTCTCGTAGAGTAATGAAAACACCAACTCGATATCCACATCATTCAGACGGATGCAGCCGAGCGATCCTTCCTTGCCGATGCTGGCAGGGTCGTTGGTCGAATGAATGCCGTAGTTCCGCATGAGCCGCGTGTTCTCGTCGTCTCCCTCCAGGCTGATCCACAGCCCCTTGACACCCAGCGGGTAATCGGGCGCGCCGTATTCAATAGGGTTGAGCACGCCGCTGTTGGGCGGCGGGTCCCACCGCGCCTTTACAAGCTTGCCGCTCTTAGCGACCTGGCCGGGGACTCCCTCGCTCGGCGGCAGTGCCGGCTGGCTGAGCGTTACGTGCCAGGCCCCCACCGGCGTCGAGCCGTTTCGCCCCAGCCCGACGCTCATTCGCTTGACGAAGATCCTCGGCAGGCCTTCCCTCTCCAGGTACAGATCCATCACGAACTCGCTCTTGGTCACTGTCGCGTGGAACGGGCCGAAGAGCATCTTGATCTGCTGGCCCTGGCGAAGATCCTCCGCTCGCTGGATCTTGTTGATATCCATGATGAGCTGCGTCGGGACGTGCAGGGCGTATCGCCGCTCCAGCGCCTGGAGGTTGTCGCCACGGACTACGATATGACTAAACGTGTATGGATCGCCCGGAATAATCTCGCGAGAAAAGATCGTCCGCTGCGCCAGTTGCTCCAGCAGAACGCGAGCCTTCGCCTGCTTGTCGATGCTGAGGGCCTCCAGGAAATAAGCCTTCGACAGCAATTCGCGCGCCTTGAGAATCTCGCCGCTATCGTAGGACTTCATTCCTTCGCTATAGGCAGCCTCGGCGGCCTCTATGGCGGCTGGGTCGATGGCCGGCCCGCTGGATGTAGCCGGCCCGGAAGCAGCAGCCTTCTGCTGGTCATCGACATGAGTAACTTGCTGCGGCGGGACTTCCTTCCCGCGCAGGCGCAGGGCAATCACGCCGGCCCCGCCTACTACGAGCAAGACCAGCATCAGTATCAATTTCAGCGTGCGACTCATTCGTTTCTCCCGTCAATTTAGCACAGGGCTGCGAGACGGTTCGACTTCCTTGGA
>CAYQJH010000268.1:0-2309 GCA_964417755.1 uncultured Planctomycetaceae bacterium | reverse complement strand
TCATCGACCGATATCTTCTTCTTGCATTGTGTGCAACTGATCCAAATCGCCATGATAACTCACGAGTTTAGGGTGCCGTGCTTTGTTGGGTACCGTGGTTTGCGCAGCTTGGTGCCGTGGTTTGCGGAGCGCAGCGGAGCAACCACGCATGGCCTGATACAACGCAGATCACGAACTAAGCTGCGGAACATAGTCCATATCCAGTTGCACGGGGCCTTCTCGTCCAGTGATCCACTGGGCGGCCGACGAATAAGGCCAATCCTCGGCCCGCTGGACAAGGCCGCGCCGCACAGGGTTGTCGTGGATGTACCCGATCTTCTGGCTGACATCCCTGGCAGAGCGAAGATTGCGGTCATACCCGCCGCCTCGCTGCCAGAACCGATAGACCGTCTTCCCAGACGGCTGACGGTCAGCCATCTTCTCTAAAAACGACGGCTGGAAGCACTTGACCCATGAGATTGCCTTGACGGACATTGGCTTCTTCAAGAGCCAAAGCACGCGTCGCATCTTGACCTTCTCATGCGGCATCAGCACGATATGCACGTGCTCCGGCATGATCGTGTAGGCAAACAGGTAGAAGGGGCTGTCTCTGCGGGCAGCCGCCAATGTCTCCAGGAACCATCCTGCCGCGTGACGGCCGGGAAGGAAACGCTGCCGGCGGAACGTCGAGAATGTCAGGCAGTGAACGTCCCAGTCAACATCCCACGCCCGACGATGGATATGCCGCGGTGTCATGCAGGCAGGATAATGATGTATGAGATGAGCTGCAACGGATTCTTGTAAGTGGCTTCGATGCGGAGGATCACTTCCATATCAGGCTCAGCGTGGTTGCTCCGCTGCGCTGCGCAAACCACGGCACCCGGCTATTTGTCCGGGTGTTGTCTATACCATTCGACGATATCCGTTTTGCAGTTGGGGCAGATTTCCTGCGGCACGCCCGTTCCGTAGGCGGCGTTGCTCAGGCTCGAGTCGGGCACGAACCATGTCTGGCAATTTGGGCACTGCTTCTGCATCATCGCGCTGTCCTGCGTTCCGCACTTGGGGCATGTCCTGGGCAAGGCCGGCGGCCTTCCAGCATCCAATGGCAAAGGATTGCCGGCTTCGCGAGCGGCTGCGGCAACCTTCGCCTCTTCATCCAAATTGACAGTAAACTCGTGTTTACATGATTCGGACTGACACTGGAAACGGAAAACAAGGGCGCCAGCCAGGGGCCGATGATCCGACTTCGTGAAAGAAAGAATTACAATGACAATCGCGGCGATAATGACAGCGCCAAGCGCGACCATAAGCCAAAAGTCTTTGCCACCGACCTTCATGTTCGTCTTGCCGATATTCATAATCTAACCTCTGATCAGAAAGGGGAACCTATGGCATCGAATCCCTTACCATTGCTCCCAGCCAGCATAATAGCCAAAAGGATATCCAACGGTCTTGTATAACGAGGTTGGACTTGAATTCTCATTCGAATCGGGCCCATAATTCCGAATAAACTCCTGCGTGAAGCTTCTGACGGAACTTGAGAGCATAACGGCATTTGATGTCAAGGAATGCGGTGGCTTGTAAACCATATTCATGACCCCTTGCCCGGAGTAACTGTCCCACAAGTAACCATGAAACTTCTCCATAACGACAACCTTAGCATAATCCCCTTGTTCCAGAACGACAGCAAGTTCGCCCGGTCGGCCGACTGCGGTCACCTTCGCAATTCCATCGATATAATTCCCTCTATTTGTATTCGGCTGCAGAGCAAGTTTTGACCGCATATTCGCGCTGGGTACTTCGGGAGATTGATTTGCGGCAAGGCCGGGAAACCACGTATCGTCCCAGCTAATAGCAGCATTCCAAAGGTATTCAGGCATGTCCCAGTCCGAAGGATGGATCGTTGTCGGACAGTTGAGCATTTGGGAGAGGATAGTATCTCCATACATTCCGCGTAAGCCTCCCTTCGGGTCAATCCAGGAAACGGGGGTCGAGATGCGTTCTGTACCTACGCGACATGAAGCATCGACTAGTGGCATCACGTAATCGCCCCATTGGTGCTCCCATATGAATTCCCAGCCCTTATCTAAAGTGATCTTCTGCGGTGGGAACCATTCGTTGGAACTCTGAAGATAGAGAGCCAAGCCTTGGCCTATCGACTTGCAGTTGGCTTGGCACCTGGCGCGCCTCGCCAGTTCCCTAGCGCTTTGGAGCGAAGGCACGAGGATGGCGATCAGCAGCGCGATGATCGCGATGACGACCAGCAGCTCGATCAGGGTGAAGGCACGGCCGGCGGGCGGGTGAGCTAGACGAGTCTTCGAATTATGAAT
>CAYQJH010000267.1:0-2312 GCA_964417755.1 uncultured Planctomycetaceae bacterium | reverse complement strand
CCTGTTTGCCGAAGTGTTGCACCGGCGTGTTGGGCTTGACGGTCTCGGGCGTGTCCACGCCCCACAGGCGGATCGTCGTCTGTCCGTGGCCGTTCTTCTCGTCGCGGGCGTCGATAATCAGCGTGTCGCCATCGACCACCCGCACCACGCGGAACTGCTGGCCGTCGTACTGCTTGGCGTCCGGCCGGCTGGCATGGCCGAGCATGCCCATCTGGTCGGCGGCCATTCCCGCCATCACCACCATCAGGCTGGCCAGGACCATCAACACCTTGTTGCGGCCATAAAGTCGCCGGCGCTGAGGAGCGTTCATTCGCGGCAATGAGATTCGCTTGGCCATGATTTTCGGTTGAACCGTCTTACAAGTCGGCCTTGAATTTCCGCAGCAGGTCCATGGCCTGAAGCGGTGTCAGGGCGTCAAGGTTTGTCTCTTTGATCTCCCGCGCCACGCGCGTCGGGCCATCGGCAAACAACTGAAGCTGTGCCGCCGCCGCGCGAGCGCGATTGGCAAGCTCCGGCATATCCAGGCCGTCGGCCAGGTGCGCCTGCAACTGCGGCAGGATGGCCCTGCTGCGCTCGATGACCTCCTTTGGCACGCCGGCCAGCCGGGCGACGTGAATGCCGTAGCTCTGGTCGCTGCCGCCCTCGACGATCTTGTGGAGGAAGACCACTTGGTCCGCCCATTCCCGCACGGAGACGTTGAGGTTCCTGGCCCCATCCAGCAGGCTCTCCAACTCAGTAAGTTCGTGGTAGTGCGTCGCGAAGAGCGTGCGACACTTGACGCGAAGCGCGATGTGCTCGCAGATCGCCCACGCGAGTGCCAGGCCGTCGCAGGTGCTCGTGCCGCGCCCGACCTCGTCGAGGATCACCAGGCTCCGGCTGGTAGCGTTGTTGAGGATGTTGGCCGTCTCGACCATCTCCAGCATGAAGGTCGATAGCCCGCGCGTCAGCTCGTCAGCCGCCCCCACGCGCGTAAAGACGCGATCCACGAGGCCGATGGTCGCCTGCTCAGCCGGGATGAAGCTGCCCGTCTACGCCAGCAGCGTCAGCAGGGCCACCTGGCGGATGTAGGTTGATTTGCCGGCCATGTTCGGCCCGGTGATGATCAGCAGGCGATTGTCGCGAGCGTCCATCTGCACGTCATTGGGGACGAACCGCTCGCGAAGCTGCTCTGCCAGCACCGGGTGCCGCCCGCCGACGATGCTCAGCACGTTGTCCTGCGTGATGGTCGGCCGGCGGTAGTTGCGGTCCACAGCCACGCTCGCCAGGCCCGCCAGCACGTCCAGGCACGCCAGGGCCTCGGCAGCCGCCTGAAAGCTTGGCACGTGCAAGGCCAGTTCCGCCCGCACCTGCTCGAATAGCTCAGCCTCCAGCTTGCGGGCCCGCTCGCCGGCCGTGAGCACCTCGCCCTCGTACCGCTTCAGCTCGTCGGTGATGTACCGTTCGGCGTTCTTGAGCGTCTGCTTGCGGACATAATCAGCGGGTGCCTTCTCGCGGTGGGCGTTGCTGATCTCGATGTAATAGCCGAAGACCTGGTTATACCCGACCTTCAGATTGCTTATGCCCGTCCGCTGCATCTGGGCAGCCTGGTACTCTGCCAGCCAGCTTTGGCCGTCATGGCCGATGCGCCGCAGACGGTCGAGGTCCTCGCTGAAGCCCGCGGCAATCACTCCCCCATCTCTCAGCACGTTGGGGCAGTCCGGGTGAATCGCACGCGCAATAAGCTCAGCCTGCGGCTCGAAATTCCTCAGCCGGGGCAACTGGGCTGTGATCAGGTCGCTGGACAGGCCGCCCAGCAGCGCCTCAATCCGCGGCAGCAGCCGCAGCGTGCTGCCCAGCGCCACAAGCTCGCGCGGGCGAACGCGCCCCATGGCCACGTTTGCGGAAATGCGGTCGATCTGCGCGGTGGCCTGGAGCAGCGTCCGCAAGTCGGCCAGCCGCTTGCGGTCGAGCGTGAGTTCCTCGATGGCGTCCTGCCGCGCGACGATGGCTGAGTAACCCGTCAGCGGGAACGTCAGCCAGCGCTCAAGCAGCCGCGAGCCCATGCCCGTGCAGGTCTGGTCTATGCACGCCAGCAGGCTGCCCGAGCGCTGGTTGCTCCGCAGCGTGCGGTGGACCTCCAGGCATCGCAGCGTGTTGCCGTCGATGGCCATGTGATCCTGCCGGTCGAACCTCCGCAGGCTGCCGATGTGGGCCAGGGCGGTGCGCTGCGTCTCGCGCAGGTATTCGATGATCGCGCCGGCGGCGGAGATGGATTCATTCCAGCCGTCAAAACCGAAGCCCTGCAAAGTGGCTGTTCCGAAGTGGTCCTCCAA
>CAYQJH010000266.1:0-2410 GCA_964417755.1 uncultured Planctomycetaceae bacterium | reverse complement strand
CAGGAACTTCTGCAGCCCCGGCAGGCGGAAGCCGTTGCCCAGGCCCACCACCCGCTTGAAGCGCGTCTCCCGGTGCAGCGACATGTAATAGCCGACCGATTTATGAATCTCCTGCACGAGGTCGCTGAAGACCGGCCGCATGGCCTGGAATATCTGGCGGGCATACTTGCTGGAGGCTGCGGTTCGCTTGAGTTTCTCAGCCTTGGCGAACGAAAGCTTGAACGCCCGCACCAGGGCCTCGGTGAAGTTGTTGCCGCCGGTGTGAACCGTTCTGGTCCAGATTCGCGGGCCGTCGGCAACGACCAGGTCGGTCTTGTCGGCCCCGACGTCGATCAGCAGCGTGGCGCCTTCCTCAGCCAATTGCCCGTCGAAGGTCATGAAGTTGTACAGGCTCAGCGGCGCCATCTGCACGCAGTCGACCGGCATTTCCACTTCGCCAAAGTGCGAGAGCATCTCCTCGACATCCACTCTCTTCATCGCGAAGATGCCCAGCTCCACCTCCGGGCTGTTGGCGTCATGGAAGGTCTGCCATCGCCAGATCACGTCATTGATCGGGAAGGGAATCTGCTGCTCTGCCTCGAAGCGGACGATGTCGGGGATCTTCTTTTCTTCCACCGGAGGAAGCTTGACGAAGCGGGTGAAGCTGGCCTGCCCGGGCACTGAGACCGCCACCGCGGAGTCGGTTATATTGTTGCGAGCCAGGAATTGCTCAAGCGCCACGCGAATGAGCTGGTCGCGGTCGGCATCGGGCTGGGAGAGAATCTTGGGGTGTTCGATGATGTCGAAGGCCTCGACCTGAAGCTCGCCATCGACGCTGCGGAGCTTGAGGGCCTTGAGGGCGACCTGCCCGATATCAATGCCCCATACACTCTTCTGTGTCGCCATAACAACTCCTAGCCACGTCCGCCCGCGGGGCCAACGCCGCCGGACAGGCTGAGCGGGGATACACCAAGCCAACATCGCCGCCCGCAGGCGGGCAGCGGCATAGTATCTTGCTTGCCTCCTCCTGGCAACATCAACTACCCAAAGGAGGCGGACATTATTTCTTTATAATACTCTGACCAGCCAAAGGCAACAGGTTCCGATATTGAATGCCCGCGGGAGCACGGGGATAGTTGTTGGAAGCCCGTGCGGGAGCACGGGGATAGTCTGCCAAAGCGAGAAAGCACACTGAGTTGTCGCCCCATGCTGCCGCATAGGGCGTCCCCCGCCTTCCGGCGGGGGCTTCCTGGCAATCGGTTTACTCTGCGGGCTCTGCGCCTCTGCGGCACATTCTCTAATCAGCAATCCGCAATCCGTCCCTCGACTTCGCTCGGGACCCTGAGCCTGTCGAAGGGCGATCCGCAATCAAATCAGGCAATGCCATTCCGGGCCGGCTGCTCGCCTCTGGGCCGGTGCTTCCATCTTCGATGCACCCACAAATACTGCTCCGGCGCCGACCGGATAATATCCTCCAGCGCCTTGGTGTACTCCTGCGTGATCCACATCAGCGGGTCGTCCTTGTCCTTCCACTCCTGCGGCAGGATCATCCGCTGCACGCCCAGCTCGAAGCGGTAATGCTCCGCCAGCCGCTTGCCGTAGCCGACGATGATCGGAACATCGAACTCCATCGCCAGCAGAGCAATGGATTTGTACGTGCTGGCCTTGCGGCCGAAGAAGTCCACGAACGCGCCCTTCTTGCCGGCGTCCTGGTCGGCGATGAACCCCACCGCGCCATGGTTGGCCAGAGCTTGCGGCGCCGTCGTCGACGCCCCCTTCTTGTCGATAATCATCTGACCGGCGTTCTGGCGGATGCCGAAGATGTACTTGTCGATGTAAGGATTATCCAGCCGCCTCGCGATGGACACGCTGGGAAAGCCCAACGCCGCCATCGTGTAACCCAGGACCTCCCAGTTGCCGAAATGGCCGGTAAGCATGATCAGCCCGCTCTTGCGGCCAATCAGCAGGCGAATCGTCTGGGCCATGTTCGTCAGCTCGATGTGCCGCCGCCACCGCGCCGGCGTAATCAGCCGCGTGGTGAACAGCACCTCCAGCCCCAGGTACACCAGGTTCCGCATCGAGGCGCGAGCGACGTCCTGGTACTTCTGCTCGCTCCAGAGCGGAAAACTCCGCCGCAGGTGCTCGATGGCGATCCGCCGGTGCCGAGCGTCGATGCGGTACATCAGGTTGCCCAGGAAGGCGGCTGTGCGATAGTTCGTCTGCCAGTCGAACATGTGCACAAACATGGCAAACAGCCGCAGGCCGATGTATTGAAGGTAGTCGAGGTATTTGTTCCGCGGTTTAGCCATGAAGGACAGTGCATTGGAGGGTGTATGCGCCGCGGGCAGGCTGGTTTGGATGTCGCAGCCGCGACGTGCGAATCATTGCGAATTGCCCTTCGACAGGCTCAGGGTCCCGAGCGAAGTCGAGG
>CAYQJH010000265.1:0-2456 GCA_964417755.1 uncultured Planctomycetaceae bacterium | reverse complement strand
TGGTTGCAATAGCCAGGTGTCTAGTTCGCTGATCGTTCCCTGATAGGCAGAACATGTTGACCCTTGGAGGCGACGCCGGCAATGTTGGGATCTAGGACGTGCCCAATAATCGTCAGGTCGTAAACGAGATGTCAGGCGGCAAGGTGGTGAGCCTGCCGCTGACCGGCCATGAATTATTCGCAGGCAATGCAACCTTGCCGGTGATCTATACAGCCAAGGCCAATGGACGAATCTTCTGCATAGTGCCGACGGCGACGACTCGCATAGACCCGGAAATGCTGCACAAGACACGCCGGTCCGCAGCCACCAGGCCGGCAACGCTGCCGGCTGCGCCCGCTGCAACGCCATCCGCAGCCCCGAGCGAGACACAGCCGTAGGGGCTTGCCCGGTAACCTTGGACTGCGGTGAGTTGTGCTGCCTTGGACAGATGTGCCGTGGTTCGCGGAGCGGGGTGCCGTGGTTTGCGGAGCGTAGCGAAGCAACCACGCTTGGGCCTACGGCGAGGTCGTGCGCCCTTGCGCGACGTATCGGCAGGCTAAGGGAAAGCGGCGGCGTAGCCGCCGCACTCCATAGAGGTATGCGGGCAGAGGCCCGCTGCAGGACAAAAGGAAAATGGACAAAGTAACGATTCGTCGGGCGCTGATCAGCGTCTTCGATAAGACTGGAATTGTAGACCTGGCCAAGTCGCTGGCGGATATGGGCGTCGAGATCATTTCCAGCGGCGGCACCGCCAAGGCCATTCAGGCAGCCGGCATCAAGGTGCGGGACGTCCAGGAATGGACGGGCTACCCAGCAATGCTGGGCCATCGCGTCGTGACGCTGCATCCCAAGGTGCATGGCGGCATCCTGGCGATTCGAGACGACGCCGCCCACCAGGCTGACATGAAGAAGTATGAGATCGAGCCCATCGACCTGGTGTGCGTCGGACTCTACCCCTTCGAGCAGGCCATCGCCAAGGACGGCTGCACGTGCGAGCAGGCCGTCGAGATGATCGATATCGGCGGGCCGGCCATGGTGCGGGCAGCCGCCAAGAACCACAAGTTTGTCACCGTCGTCACCGACAAGAGCCAGTACGACACCGTGCTTGGCGAGATGCGCTCCAGCGGCGGCGCGGTCAGTTTCATGCTGCGGCAAAAGTTGGCCCTGGCAGCCTTCAGCCTGACAGCCCACTACGACAGCGCCATCTCCGCCTACCTCGCCAAACAGGTTGGGCAGGATTTCCCGCAGCAACTGACGGTCAGCTACAGCAAGGCCGCCGATTTGCGATACGGCGAGAACCCGCACCAGAAGGCGGCGTTCTATGTCGGCAGCGACGCCGGCGAGCCCTGCATCGCGCGGGCACGCCTGCTTGGCGGCAAGGAAATCTCCTACAACAATTACTTCGACGCCAACGGGGCGCTGGAGTTGGTCAAGGAGTTCACCGCCCCAGCCGTCGCGATCATCAAGCACGCCAACCCAGCCGGCTGTGCTATCGACGAGAATCTGGTAGAGGCTTATCGCAAGGCGTATATGGGCGACGTGAACGCAGCCATGGGCGGCATCATCGCGATAAACCGCCCTGTTACGGCAGACCTGGCCTCCGCCATTGTCGAGAGCTATGCCCGCTGGGGCAAGAACGCCGGGGCAGGCGGGTTCTTTGCCGAGATCATCATTGCGCCGTCATTCGACGAGCAGGCCCTCAAGCTCATCCGCGCAAAGGCAGGCTGGGGCAGCGAGGTGCGCCTGCTGGAGACCGGCCCGCTGACTGGCCGGCACAACAGCGAGAAGTTCCTCAAGTACGTCGTCGGCGGGCTGATCGTCCAGGACCGCGACCTGCTGGGCCTGAACGAGACTGACTGGAAGGTCGTCACCAAGCGCCAGCCCAGTGCCAAGGAAATGAACGATCTTCGCTTCGCCTGGCTGGTGTGCAAGCACGTGAAGTCCAACGCGATCGTTCTGGCCAAGGACCAGACGCTTCTTGGCGCGGGGGCCGGGCAGATGAGCCGCGTCAACTCCGCTCGCCTGGCTGGTCAGTTGGCCAGGGCGTACGGCGGGGGGGGCGTGGTTGAAACCAAGGGCTGCGTTCTGGCCAGCGATGCGTTCTTCCCGTTCCCCGATAGCTTGGACTGGGCAGCCGAGGCCGGCGCTGCCGCGGTCATCGAGCCAGGCGGCGGCAAGAAGGACGCCGATGTCATCGCCCGAGCGGACGAACTTGGCCTGGCGATGATCTTCACCGGAACCAGGCACTTCAACCATTGACAACGACGAAACGGCGAAGCGGCAACAGCGTTAACTCGTTAGTTCGTTAATTCGGGAGTTGTGGCGCCACCCCCAAGTATTCCTGGCGGCGCTCGCCTGATAAAGTCAACACCCCCAAGCAAACGACGCTTGGGGGTGGCACCTTCTGAAAACCATCCCCGGCCTTCCGAGGATTTTTCATCAACGACATAAGTGCTTTGGAGAAATAGGATTCGCCT
>CAYQJH010000264.1:0-2492 GCA_964417755.1 uncultured Planctomycetaceae bacterium | reverse complement strand
CCTGGTGCTTCTGCGGGTCGAACGGCTGGCCTTGCGCCTCAATCACCGCCAGGCCGTATCGGCTGAGCGTCTCCAGCGCCTTGGCGTGAACCAATTCCATACCTTTGAGCAGCGCGTCGTCCTGACTCAGGCCCGCTGCCTTGGCAGCCTCGAGGGCCCGCTCCATATCGTCCAGCACGCCCAGCAGATTCTTGATCAACTCGGCGTTGGCAGTCTCGCGAGACTCAATCGCCTCTCGCACTGCCCGCTTCTGATAGTTCACGAAGTCGGCTGATACCCGTTGCAGCCGGGCCAGGTAATCATCCCGCTCCGCCTTGACCTTGGCCAGTTCCTGATCGAACTCCGCCTGCTCCTGGACCGGCCCAGCCTCGACAAGCTCCTCCTGCTTGAGGGGCTCATTCTTCTGAGCGGCCTTGCCATCGGGCCCCGTGACCGGAATGGACCTTGGCCCGTCGTTGTCCTGCTTAGCTTTCTTTTCGTTGTGATGGTGACTCATATTCACCTCTTTGTCGCGAAGTAATCTTTTACTTTGTCGAAGAAGCTTTTGCGCTGCGGGTTGGATGCTTCCAGGTTGTTCTCTTCGGTCTTGGCGTAGGCTTCAAGCAATTCCCGCTGGGCATCGGAGAGCTTTCGCGGCACTTCAACCAGGACCTGCACGTGCAGGTCGCCGTGGCCGCGCCTGCCCGGCGTGGGCAGGCCGAGTTTCCTGAGTGTAAAGACTGCGCTGCTCTGCGTGCCGGGCGGAATCGCCAGCTCGTGCGCGCCGCTGAGCGTGGGCACCTGCACCGTTGCGCCCAAGGCCGCCTGCGAGAAGGAAATCGGCACCTGGCAGATCAGGTCCTCGCCGCGCCTCGCCAGCAGCGGGTGCTGACTGACCTTTATATAGCAATGCAGATCGCCCCGGCTGGTGCCGCTTGCGTTGGGCTCGCCTTCGCCGCGAACGCGGACCACCTGCCCGTCCGATACGCCCGGCGGAATATGAACCGTCAGCAGCCGCCGCTTCTTGCGACGCCCGCTGCCGCGGCAATCGCCGCACGGGTCGCTGACGATGTTGCCCTTGCCCCGGCACTTGGGGCAGGCAATAACGCGAACGCCCAGGCCAAAGAAGCCCTGCATCTGCTGCTGCACCTGGCCGTACCCGCCACAGGTGGAACACTTCTGCGGCTGCGTGCCAGGCTTCGAGCCGTTGCCGCCGCAGGTATCGCACAAATCCATTCGGTCGAATTCGAGGTTATGATCGCAGCCGGCAGCGACCTGTTCCAGCGTCAACTCGACTTCGGTCTCCAGGTCCAAGCCGCGATCGCTGGCCTCGCCGCCCCGGCCAAACCCGCCCATGCCGCCGCCGAAAATATCCTCGAACATCGAGAAGATGTCGCCAAAGCCCATGCTGCTGAAGTCGTGCAGCCCGGCCCCGCGCAGGCCCTCATGCCCGTAGCGGTCGTACCGCTGACGCTTGACGGAATCGCTCAGCACCTCGTAAGCCTCAGCCAGTTCCTTGAATGCCTTCTCAGCCTCGGCCTTCTTCTCGCCCTTTACATTGTCGGGATGATGCTTCAACGCGCCTTTGCGATAGGCGCGCTTGATCTCCTCAGGCGAAGCCTCCCTCGAAACTCCCAGCACTTCATAATAATCACGCTTGGCGGACATAATCTCGTCAGTGTAACAAAACCGCGCTGCGCTTACAGAACTTTATAACGATTCGGCCGCCCCAACGGAATATCGCGGATTGTGGATTGCGGATTGCGGATTTCCTGCAACTCCTCGCCCCATTCCAATACCGCCATCACTCGCCTGCGCTCACTGTTGTTGCCGTCGCCGTTGCCGTTGCTTTTGCCGTGTTGTGGTGCAGGCGTCTCGCCTGCAGACGTTGCTGTTGTCGCTGTTGTTGTTGTTCCTGAGGCCTGAGGTCTGGAGCCTGAAGACTGTTGTTGTCGTTCACGTCACAGGGGCGTCCCGTCAGTGCCGGAACGCCCCTGTTGTTTCAATCCGCCCTTCGATAGACTCAGGGCAAGCAATTCGCAATCTACAACCGCCATCAATGAATGGCGCCGGCGACTTCTTCCTCTGCCTTCTCGTCGTACTCGGTCACCATCAGCTCTGCCGTCAGCATCAATCCTGCCACGCTGGCTGCATTCTGCAGGGCTGATCGCGAAACCTTCGCCGGGTCGATGATGCCGGCTGCAACCATATCCACATACTCGCCCGTGGAAGCGTTGTAACCGATGTTGTTGCCTCGCTCCAGGATCTCAGCCACTACCACGTCGCCATCCTGTCCGGTGTTGGCAACGATCTGCTCGCACGGGGCCGTCAGGCAGCGCGCCACGATCTCCACGCCGATCTTCTCGTCGCCCTTGGCCTTGGAGGCAGCCTTCTTCACGGCCTCAATCGCGTGCAGGAACACCACGCCGCCGCCGGCGACAACGCCTTCTGCGCTGGCAGCCCGGGTGGCATGCATCGCGTCGTCGATGAGGTCCTTGCGTTCCTTCATCTCG
>CAYQJH010000263.1:0-2511 GCA_964417755.1 uncultured Planctomycetaceae bacterium | reverse complement strand
TGGTTGATTGGTTGACTGGTTAACTGGTTGATTGGTGAGGCCTGTATCAGACCTTCTTGTACTGCTGCCAGACAGTGCTTTGATCTTGGCCCGCATGGGGATGCTGCTCAAGCTTAATTCGCAATAAGACAATCACTTATAGCCTCGCTCGCTTGATATGCTCATTTTGCGCGAATAGGATTCAGCGAATCACTTGTGCCAATTAACCAGTCAACCAGTTAACCGATCAACCAGTTAACCCTTATGGGCATTACCCGACGCGCGTTTCTGAAACTGACGGGATGCACGGGTGCATCGGCTATGGCAGGTGGGCTTGGCGTCAAGAACGCCCAGAAGCTCATTCCCTATGTCATCCCGCCCGACGAGTACTACCAGCCGGGCGAGTGGACCATCTATGCCACCACCTGCCGCGAGTGCCCTGCGGGTTGCGGCCTGCATGCACGATGCGTCAATGGGCGGGCAACCAAGGCTGAGGGCAACCCGCGCAGCCCAGTCGGGCACGGGGCGCTATGCGCCCGCGGGCAATCGTCGATGCAGGGCCTGTATGATCCCGATCGCATTCAAGGCCCGATGCGGCGAGGCAGGGACGGCCAACTACGGGCGACTTCCTGGCAATCTGCGATGGCTGGCATCGCCGAACGACTGAGTAACGGCGACGCGCGCGCCGCCCTGATGAGCGATCTGCAAACATCCAGCCTGCTGGCTGCCATGCAGGAATTTGCGCAGGCCTTTAATGCGCCGGTCTTACTCTACGAGCCACTGAACTACCAGCCGCTGCGGGCGGCGCACGAAACACTCTTTGGCCGGGCAGTCATCCCCCGCTATCGCCTCGACCAGTGCGAGTTCATCCTCAGCTTCGCAGCTGATTTTCTGGAGACCTGGATCTCGCCGGTGGAGTTCGCGCACGACTTCTCGCTCCGCCACGCCTACAAGGACAAGAAGCTCGGGCGGTTCATTTATGTTGGCCCCCGGCTGTCGATGACGGCTGCCAACGCCGACGAGTTCCTGGCTGTGCCGGTCGGCAAGGAGAGATGGGTTGCCCTGGCGATATTACAGCAGATGATCCGGCAAGGGCTGGTCAGGAATGACGCCGCCCGCATAGCAAGCCTGGCCAAGGCACTCGGAGGCGATGAGGCCGCCTCACAGTGCGGCCTGGACGAGACGAAGCTCTTGGCCATCGCGCGAGCATTTGCCCAGGCTGACGGCAGCGTTGCCCTGGCCGGGCCGACGGGCGCGACTGGCCAGGAATCGCAAGATACAGCCCTTGCGGCGGCGCTGCTGAACCATGCAGCCGGTCGCATCGGTAGCTGCGTGGATTTCTCCCGCCCGCATGCCTTGTCGAAGACAGCCACCCACGAGCAGACGCGGCAGTTTCTTGCAGCCTTGACCGAAAACCACGTGCTGTTCATCCACAATACAAATCCAGCCTACTTCATGCCGGATAGCGCCGCCTTGTTGCGCAAGGCTGGGACTATCGTTTACCTTGGCACGCTGCCGGATGAGACAGCCGAGCTGGCGGATTTCGTCCTGCCCATAGATTCGCCGCTTGAATCCTGGGGCGACTACGAGCCTTATGCCAGCGTGCACAGCCTTCTTCAGCCGACGATGCGCCGGCTGTGGGATACCTGCTCCGCCGGCGATATCTTTCTGTCGCTGGGCAAGTCAGCCGGGCGAGATTTGCCCGTAAGTTTCGAGGCATTCCTCAAGGATCGCTGGACTGCCCTTGCTCGTGAGATGGAGCCGCAGACTGAGGTCGAGGCATTCTGGGTCGGTTCGCTTCGCGCAGGCGGGCGAGTTGGTGATGTGCCCTCGCCGGGCCTTGTCGGAAGGCCTCAGTTACAGGGGGCAATTGTGGTGCAGGCGTCCCCGCCTGCAGATCCTGACAATGCCAAGAGAGTGCAGGCGAGACGCCCGCACCACAAAACGGCAACGACCCTTCCATGTTTGCTCCCTGTAACTGAGGCCTTACGCCTTGCCTTGACAACTAGCGAGGTCAAGCCGTTCGCCCCAGCCAAGGCTGAGGAAGGCGACAAGCTCGACCTATGGCTGTATCCGTCTATCATGCTCTTTGACGGGCGGACAGCCAATCGCTCATGGATGCAGGAAGCGCCGGACCCAATGAGCACAATCGTCTGGGGCAGTTGGCTGGACATGCACAGCCAGACCGCGTCCCGCCTTGGCCTGAGTGACAGCGACCTTGTCGAACTGACCAGCCCGGCCGGCAGCCTGGAGATTGCGGTGCGGATCACAGACCAGGTTTTCCCCGGCGCGGTCGCACTGGCCACGGGACAGGGCCATACCGCCAAAGGCCTGCAAAACGCATCGCAAGGCCCGCACGGCGTCAACGCCTGGCGGCTGGTATCACCGCAGACTGGCTCTGATGGCCTGTTCGCCAAGGTGAGCCTGCGCCGGCTGGGCGGGCGGGATCACTGGGTGAATCTCTCAGCCAGCCAGCTTCAATTTCATCGCGAAATCCTGCAATGGGTCTCCTCCTCCAAGCTGGCGACGATG
>CAYQJH010000262.1:0-2515 GCA_964417755.1 uncultured Planctomycetaceae bacterium | reverse complement strand
GAGCGCCGCGTTCGCAATGCGGAGGTCGGGAGTTCGATCCTCCTCCTCTCCACCATACACAAGGGCTCGGACTCATCTCCGGGCCCTTTTTCTTGCCTGAAATCCCCGCACCACGCGGGGTTCCGGCCACCTGTACTGCGGGTGGCCATCAACCAAAACGCCCTAAATCGGCCACTTTCTCGGCCAGAGCCGTCTCTGTTCTCCGTTTGGCCTGCGGGTAGGCGCAGATGGTGGCCTAGCAAAATCAACAACTTACGCGCGTCGGTTCATCGTCAACCAAGGCCGCCGGTCACCACCGCAACTAGACGGCGTGCGTCACTTGTACTAACATTGCGGCAGTTGATCTAACAAAAGAGGTGCTGCCATGACTGCCGTTGCATCGTCGCCTTCCGCCCGTTCTGCCCGACTTGGGCTGCGCGCTACCCCCGAACAGGAGGTGGTGCTGCGCCGTGCCGCCGAGGTGGCCCACAAATCGCTGACCGACTTCATCCTCGACAGCGCGTGCCTGGCCGCCGAGCAGACCCTGCTCGATCAGCGGTTGTTCATGGTCTCGGGTAGCCAGTACCAGGCCCTGATGGATCTGCTGGATCGCCCCGAACAGGCCAACGAAGGGTTGCGTGACCTGTTTGCCCGCAAGGCGCCCTGGGATACGAAGTGACGTTGCGCGCACCGGAGCCTCTGGCCGCGCAGCATCGGCTGGAAGGTTTTGATTGCGGCAAGCCCGCGTTGAATGACTGGCTGTTGCGCCACGCCCGCCAGGCGCAGGGCAGTGGCTCGGCCAAGACCTTTGTCGTTGCCGAGGACGATGGCCGCGTGGCGGGCTACTTTAGCCTGACCGTGGGACAAGTCGACACGCTGGAGGCGCCGGAGCGCATTCGCAAGGGGATGGGGCAATACCCGTTGCCGGTGGTGATTCTGGCGAGGCTCGCTGTCTCGGTGGTGGACCAGGGGCGGGGGATAGGCTTTGGCCTGCTGCAGGACGCGATTCGCCGCACGATGCTGATTGCCGAACAGGCCGGCATCCGTGCCATGCTGACCCACCCCATCGATGAAGAAGCGGCGAGGTTCTACACCCGGTTCGGGTTCATCGCGTCACCGCTGCGCGAACAGCAATTGTTGCTGCTCTTGAAGGACGCCCGTCGCTGGGTCCGCTGAACCATGACCATCGAATCACTGCCCACTTTTACCAAGCCGGCCCGCCAGCGCTGGGAGTCCATCCCTGCCGACATTCGCCAGCGGCTGCTGTCCAACGTCTGGTGCGGCCAGTGCCGTCACGAAACCACGATCACGAATTTCAGCGGTACCATCAAGGGTGGCGACTTGCTGCTGGTGGGCAAGTGCGCCGAATGCCGCAGTGATGTGGCACGGGTCATCGAGGGCTCGTAACTCGGTCAGGCGTCGAACCCCGCCACCACCTCCCGCTGCGCCACCCAGTCGGTCGGCAGCGGATTGCGCTGGAACCACAGCAGGCTCATGCACCGGGGCTGCTGGCCAGCCAGGATGGTCTGGATGATGGCAGGCTCCAGCAAGGTCAGGCGCAGCAGTTCATTGACCGTCGAGTGGTGCAGGCCTTCGCGCTGGGCAATCTCGCTGCCACTGCCGACCACGCCGTCGTCGAGCAACTGCTGCCAGTAGAAGGCCCGCGTCAAGGCCACCAGCAAGGGCTGGTCGATCTGGCTGGCGACCTTGCCCGGCGACTCGACCGCCCCATCTGGCCGCACCACCACCTTGCTGGCGCCGCGCTTCCTGATCTTCAGCGGGATGAAGGTGGACAGCTTGACCTGGCCGCCATCCCGGCGTTCGCGGGCGATTGCTGCCCCCAACGGCTGCACTTTCGGCTTCATGCCTCCACCTCCTGCTGTTCCCATTCCTGCAATTCCGCGCCGATGGTGCCGGGCATCAGTTCCCCGGCCAGTTCCTGCCAGCCCTGATCGCGCCAGATGATTTCCAGCCCGCCGTCGGCAATCACCACGCGCTCGATCAGCAACTGCGCCAGTCGACACTGTTCAACGGGGAACAGCTGTTGCCACAGGCCCGCCAGATTTCGCATCGGAAGCACGACCTCAGGCTCCGACAGGTCTGGGCGGGCTGTCCGAATCCGATCCCACACCGACTGCACGATGTGCGGCGCTGACAGCGCCGCTACGATCTGCTGGGTCACCAATTCCTCGATGGGCGCAGCCGGTAGCGGCCCGTGCTGGCTGGCCCACGCGCCGAAGCGCCGGTGTTTGACCGGCGTGTAGTAGCGGTAGGTCTTCCCTTTCTTGACCGTGTAGCTGGGCACCAGCCGTTCGCCATCGGGCGTAAACAGCAGGCCGCGAAGGAGGACTGGTTCCCGCTGGCGGTCGTTGGTATCCCGCCGCCGTTCGATGCCATCGGTGGCGATCAGGGCGTGAACCGCGTCCCACTGCGTCTGCGTCACGATGGCCTGATGCTGGCCGGGGAAGCTCTGCCCCTTGTGGACGATCTCGCCCAGGTACATCCGGTTGTGCAGCATCTTGTAGATGGTCTGCTT
>CAYQJH010000261.1:0-2528 GCA_964417755.1 uncultured Planctomycetaceae bacterium | reverse complement strand
GATGTAGTTGTCCTCGAAGACCATGTTGGAGGAGGTATAGATCTTGATGCCGGCGCTATTCTGGGAACTGCCCTGGACGCCGTGTATGACGCAATGGCTGATCGTCCCGTGATCGGCGCTGTTGACGCGGAAGCCGTCATGGTTGTCGGTGACGTCGAGTCTTTGGCCGATCAGTTCGCAATACGAAACCTTGTCGTAACTGCCGCCCATGCGCATGCCGCAGCCGGTTCCGATATCGAGGATAAAGCCTTCGAAGTTGATGTAATTCAGAGGCGTGTCCAGGTGTGAGCGAGTGCCCAGAAGGGGCTGGCCGCCGCCGGCGTTGATCAATCGCACGGTCTCGCCGGGTTGCGAGCGAATCGTGATCGGTGCGGCGGATGTGCCCGACCTGGCTGGGCGGATGTATCCGAACGCATTGACCGCGTTTTGCGAAGATGTCACCAGCGAGTAGTCGCCGCCGCGGAAGGTGAGAATGTCGCCAGGCTGAAGGACCTTCAGCGCATTGCCGATGGCGGTGTAGTCGCCCGAAGGCTGAAGGTCTCCCATGCCGAAGGGGTTGCTCAGCGTGCCGCTGCCGGTTCCGGGTTTATTGGTGATGAAGTACTCCTTGGCTGGCGATAGAGCGGCCAGAACAAGAAGCGTCGCGATGGTGGCAGAAATCTCCATCATCCTGCCGAATGTGAGGTACTTGCAGAGGGGCATGTTGACATCCTCGCCATGATTCGGATTGAAGAACACTCCAGGCGAATATCTTATTCGCAAGAGCAGAAAATGGCAAGTTCTTGCTGCCGATTCCGGCAGCCGGTATAACTCAATTCAGTGCCTCATGTTCAAGCGACTTTTGCTGATTGTGGTGATCCTGATTCTGCTGGCTGGGCTGGCTGTCAGCCTCGTGCCAAGCCAGTACCTGCCCGCCGACCTGCAGATCTATCCGCAGATTATCCCGCCCAGGCTTGCGACCGTCGTCAGCTACACGAGGGATAGCCTGTTCAGGCGTTTGACAGAAACGGGCAGCCATACCTTCGTCAAATTCGACAGCATTGCAGGCCCGGCGGCCTCTGTGGCCGGCGCTTCGCTGCTGGGGGGCTTCGAGAAACCGCTGGTTCAGGGCGGCTGGGCGCGGCAGGAATCCTCGCGAAATCAATGGCTGATGCAGCAGATCGAGCAGTTGCCCACCGCCAGCCAGTCGGGCGTGGACAACAACCGCCTGCGGCTGATCCTGACAGCCATCATCGAAAAGGGCCAGATGCGGCAGTTCCTGGCCGGCATGGGCGTCGAGGAGGTCAAGGCCCTGGTGGCCGATGACCTGCGGGAGGATGTTACCGCTCAATCGCTGGCTGAATTGCGGACGGCCCTGCAATTGCTGCCATCGAGCACGCTTGGGCGGAACTTTGATGGCCAGGGCGTGCCCGATGCGCTTACGCTTCTTTCGCAAGGCGATTTGCGAATCGTAAGCTACACAAGTCCTGCGGGCAGCAGCCCGAAGGCTGTGTGTTACGCCGCGATGTTTACCTATGGCGGCAAGCCGCACCTGGCGGTTTCGGCGGAAACGGTCAAATAGCGATGAGTTGCGCAGGCAGAAAGCCCCCGCCAGAAGGCTGCCGGAAGGCGGGGGGCACAGATTATCTGTCGAAATGGGTGATGCCCTTGGAGTGCGGTGACTAGCCGCGCAGGGGCGACGGCACCGCTGTGGCTGGCTGAGATATTGACTTCAGCACACTATGCGGCCCGGCTGGCAGTGCAAGCCAAAGCGGCGTCAAAGCCGCCGCACTCCAAGTGTCCCACCTGTTGAGGCCGGAATCTTCGGTCGCTCACTACTAATGCGTCAAATGATTATGCATTTTGCTGTCTCGGTGGTAACATTTACTGCGTGATGCTTTGAGCCGGTTGCAGACATTTCAATTGGGCCGGTGCGGCCCGGAAGGAGCGAGGCTATGCGTTTCATCGGGAACAACCACGCACTACACTTCGGGGGCGTCACATTCGTCAATCGCGTGACGCTCGTGAAGGAAGTAATCGAAGAGATGGCTCGCTTCGGCAAATCGGAGGAACAGCAGGAAGAAATCGCCCGGATCATCGGCGATGTCGTCGACCAGGTGGAAGACGAACTGCGGGATGAACTGCGGCAGAAACACTATCACGCCGACCTGCACATGCCCGCCGAAAAATAGGCGGCTCCGCAGGCACTCCACAACGCCTGCGGAAAGATAATTACCTCAAGTATCAATGCTGTACTTCGTGCTCACCGCGCGAGGACGAGAGAGGTTCGCTCTCATCGAATGAGCGTCTTTCTGGCCGAGGAGACAGCAGTGCTCTCAGAAGTGCTGGACGCCAATCTGGATTTGGCTGCGGCGGAACTGCCACGGGAGTATTTCTACCAAAGCCTGCCGTTGTGCGTTCTTGATGCCGTCTTTTCGATTGGTATTCGCTATACGCAAGTGGAGAACCTCGTCAATCGCTACTGCCGCCACTTTGGCTTGAGGGTCTATCGGGATCATGGAACGCCTTACCCAATCGCTCAAGAGCAA
>CAYQJH010000260.1:0-2643 GCA_964417755.1 uncultured Planctomycetaceae bacterium | reverse complement strand
TGGGGCCACGGCGGCGATTCTATGTGGGTGTGGAAGAGCTTCACACGCGGCATGAACGTGATCTTCATGGACCCGTGGGAGCCGCACATCGGGGATTTCGACTTCTGGCGTATTGACGAGAACGTCACGTACAACCAGCGGTACTTCCATGCTTGGGACCCGCTTCGCCGAAGCCTGGGCTACACGCGCTATTTCGCCCAGCGGATGAATCTCAACGCGTGCAAGCCGCGCAACGATTTGTGCACCTCGTCATATTGTCTTGCCGATGTCGGCAATACCTACCTGTGCTATCTCCCAGCCGGCGGAGACGAAGGGCTGGATTTGTGGAACGTCGAAGGCGTCTTCGCCCTTGAGTGGTTCAACCCTGCCACCGGCCTGACCACAAAAGGCAAGGACCTCAAGGGCAACTGGCGATACGTCCTCAGCCAGCCGTTCTCAGGCCACGGAGTGGCGTTCATATATAAGAAATAGCCGGCGGGACGTCTCATGGAGTAGGCTACTTCTTGCCCATCGCGCGCTGGGCGCGGAAGAATTCCGTGAGGATGGCCCCGCATTGATCTGCCTGCAGGCCAGCACTGATTTCAACGCGATGATTCAGGCGCGGGTCGGAGCATAGTTGGTACAGGCTGGCCACGGCGCCGGCCTTGGGGTCGGCAGCGCCGTAGACCAGGCGATTCATCCGCGCCAGAACTATTGCCCCGGCGCACATGCAGCACGGTTCCAGCGTCACAGCCAGCGTACAGCCGCTCAGCCGCCAGTCGCCCAGCGCCGCGGCCGCCTGGCAAATGGCCAGCATCTCGGCATGAGCGGTCGGGTCGCGGTCAATAATCCGCCGATTGTGCGCGCAGGCAAGCACACGATCGCCCTGCGCAATAACAGCCCCGATAGGCACGTCGCCCAACTGCCCGGCAATGCGGGCCTGCTGGAGGGCCAGTTCCATCAATTGTTCATCTGTGAACATCAGGCTCCAGACTTCAGACTTCAGGCTTCAGGAACGGCAACAACACAATTGGACGGCTTCCGGCTCCGGGCTTCAGGCTCCCGGAACAACAACGACAAGAAGGCCCCAGAGACGCAGAGAACACAGAGATACTTCTTGATTGCATTTCATAGCATGTTCGAGAGGGTTTGTTCCGTTGTTCTCTGCAATCTCAGCGCCTCTGCGGCGGTTTCCTTGTCGTTCTTTGTGTTCTTAGTGTCGTTGTGGTGTTCCGTCGTTTCTTAACGAGATTTCGCGCAAGATGCTCTCCGCCAGCGGCTCGACGAAATCATCGCCTTCAATATCGAACCAATGCACATCGGCAAATCTTCGTTGCCAGGTGCGCTGCTTCTTGGCGAGCTTTCGCGTATTGATCTTGATCTGCTCGATGGCCTGCTCATAGGTGCAGCGCCCCTGAAGATGCTCGATCACCTCGGCGTAGCCTACCGCCTGCGCCGCCTGTGGCGAAAGGCCCTCCGGCTCAGCCAGCAGGGCAGAGACTTCCTCGCGAAGGCCCGCCTCGACCATGTTCTTGACTCGCAGGTTGATCCGCCGGCTGAGGTCGTCCTTTAGCCGGCGCAGGCCGATCAATACGCAGTCGTATCGCCGCTGGGCGTCCCACTGGGCCTGGAGCTGGCTGATGGGCTTGCCGGTAGCGTGGAATACCTCCAGCGCCCGAACGATCCGCCGCTGGTCGTTGACGTGAATCCGCTCCGCAGCCTGCGGGTCGACACGCGCCAGTTCGCCGTGCAGCACGGCAAGGCCTTCGCGCTGGGCCCGCTGCATCAGGCTGCGGCGAAAATCGCTGTCCGTCGAGGCGCCCTCGAACAGGCCTTCGGAGAGGGCCTTCAAATACAGGCTCGTGCCGCCTACCGCCAGCGCAATACCGCCGGCCTTCCAGATGGCTGCTATGGCCGCGTCGGCAGCCTGCACATACTGAGCCACCGAAAAGCTCTCGCTTGGCTCGATGAGATCAATGCAATGGTGAGGGATTTCCGCTCGCACAGCCGGCGGCGGCTTGGCTGTGCCGATATCCATCCGCCGGTAGATCTTCATCGAATCTACGCTGACGATCTGCCCGCCGACCCGCTTGGCCAGATGCCGCCCGAGGCTGCCCTTGCCGCTGGCGGTGCAGCCGATGATAAAGTAGAGCTTGTTCACAAAGGCGATTGTGCGAGAAGAGGCTCCCACGTGTCAAACCCGAATGACGAAGATCCGAATGACGAATCAATGACTGAAATCCGAATGTGCATTGCATTCGTCATTCTGATTTCGGATTTGATTCGCCATTCGGGCTTCGTCATTCGTCATTTAGTGCTAAAGCTCTCCTTGGCCAGCCTGGTGAACCTGGTCAGCACGTCGCGGATGCTGAATCGCGGCCGTTTCGTCAGGTACGTATGAATGGTATCGCCGAACGGCTTGTACCAGTAGCTTGGCACGCCGGCCTTGCCAACACACGCGCCGACAATGCTGCCGGCTGTGGCTGCGGTGCAATCGTTGTCCAGGCCCATCGCAACCGTCTGGCTGATGACCTTCGTGACGTCCTTGCCGCCGATGCCCAGGCCGAGGGTCGTCAGGCAAGCGTAGTTGTGCGGCTTCGCAGTGTGCATGCACGCGCACTTCTTGTCCCCCTGCGCGCGCGCCATCTCATACCCCGTGATCTT
>CAYQJH010000259.1:0-2667 GCA_964417755.1 uncultured Planctomycetaceae bacterium | reverse complement strand
TTTTTTTCGGCAGAAAAGGCTGCGATACGCGTGGCCAGGATGCCCCTGTCACAATTAGTCAGGGCACCGTGATGTGCGACGCCTCGAAGCTACGCAGCACCCACGCTGTTCGCGGAGCGTGGTTGCTCCGCTTCGCTCCGCAAACCACGGCACCTACGCCCTGCGTTTAAAACGATAGCAGGCAGTGCCAGATGTACAAGTAGCCCAGCGCGTCCACGTTCTCCCAGACTTGGCGGCACAAGTCGGCATCGCCCGTGATTGGCGGCAGTTCCGCGAGCTTCTCCGCCCACGGGATGCACACGCCAGGGGCCATCGCCGGCTTGACAAAATCGTAGTGCGGGCCTTGGCAGGTGATGTCCTTCTTTGCCTGCGGCGGCGGGGGGGTGGCTGGCAGATGATCGCTGCCGTAAACGCCGTACTCCCGAACAAAGTCCGTCATCGCGCGGATGTTCTCGATCTTCGCATCGTTCTGGATGATGGCGCTTGCGTCAAGTATGTACCCGCCGTCAGCGGCGACCGTATCGATGATTTCCTTGCAGCAATCCTTCACCTCCTGCTGCGAGCGATAGCCCAGCAGGAAATTCGGCACGCCGCCGCTTAGTGCGAATTTGTGCCCGATCTTCCGGTGAACCTCGAAGATATCGTCCCTGTCACAGTGATAGATGATGCTGCCGGAGGGCAACTCCGCGAAGCTTTCCAGGTGCGCGGCCCATTTGCCCTCGGCGTAGAAGAGCGTCTGGTGCCCGTTGGCCCAGAGGGCCTCGATAATCGGCTTGAGCGTAGGCCAATGGATCTTGTTGAAATGCTCGTGGCTGATGAATGGCACGCAACTGCGGTGCATCCACATGGCCACCGGCGCATTCTTGCTCGGATCGGCGCCGCCAAGGGCAATGTGCAGCAGGTGCGGCGCAAGGGCATCGCAGGCAGCCTTGACCTTCTCAGGCCGCTCGATGAGGTCGTCGCATAGGCCGACATATCCACGCAGCTTATCAGCCAGGATGTCCAGCGGCGCCTTGAGCATGCCTGCAATGGCTGAGGCGGTGCCGCACCTTTGTCGCAAGGCTGCGCCCTGCGGCCCGAAGGCCATGAAGTACTGCATCATGGCCATGCCGCCCTTGAGGAAGGACAGGTTGTTGCGATAGGTCGATGGCGAGCCGATAGGGGCTACGTCGGTGCTGACTCGCGGCAGCCAGACGTTGTAGAGGAACTTCACCGGGTTGGCGATAAGCTGATCGTACTCCTCTGGCTGCATGAAGGCCTGGTCTTCCGGCGGCTCGCGATACTGAAAGCCCGTATCGGCTGGCACGTCTATGCCGGGCACGCCATAGTACTTCAGCCCGATGGCCTGGGTCAGGCCCGTCCAGACATAGACCATGTTGCCAACGACGGCATCCCAGTCGAACTCGCATGCACATTTCAGTGCGGCGTCAAAGGCCTTGGTGTAGTCGTGCACCACCTGCTGGCAGGTGTAGCCGGCATACTTGGCTGTGAACTCAGCCACGAAGGGCCGAATCGGCACACGGTCGGGCTTGCCGTTTCGCATCGCAGTGACATATCGCTGAAGGCGCTGCTGATAAAGCTGCTCAGTGGCGGTTGACATTGGGGCAGTTCTCCTTTGCTCTGGGCGATAGAGAGATTAACTTGGAGAATATAAACACGCGCGTGCATGTCGGCGATCTGCTAGGGCTCCGTGCTAGGGCTCCGGGATTCGTAAAACGATGGATAAGGGTGCCGCGGCTTGCGGAGCGAAGCGGAGCAACCACGGCCCTGAAAACAAGCGTGGTTGCTGCGTTCCTTCGGAACTTCGCAAACCACGGCACCCATCGGTTGACTTGTCATAGAGCACTAGTATGCCCTAAATGGGCCTTTCTCGCCTTCGCTTCGGCGGGTGCTTCAGCAGGAGTGTCTTTGCTTCGGCGAGAATATCAGCCGGTTCGGCCATCCTGCCGGCGGCGATTGTGCCGCAGGCCAGGTAGCCCTCGCCCGGCTGGCAGAAATGCATGCCCCAGTCTTTCAACGTCTTGACGTTGACGACTGTCGGCGGGGCGTTCCACATTCTATTGTTCATAGCCGGCGCTGCCAAAATCGGGCACTCGCCGCTGGCTGACAGGGCCAGGCAACTGACCAGGTCATCGCTCAGGCCGTTGGCCATCTTGGCCAGGATGTTGGCGGTTGCCGGCGCGATAATCATCAGATCGGCCAGCTCCGTCAATGCGATGTGCTGGGCGTAGAAGTCCTCGCTGGATTGCCACAGGCTGGTATAGGTCAGCCGATGCGTAAGCGACTGGAACGTCAGGGGGGTAATGAATTTCGTCGCCCCGTCGGTCATGGCGACTGTTACGCCGGCGCCGGCCTGCACGAGCTTGCTGGCAAGGTCCGCCGACTTGTAGCAGGCGATGCCGCCGCTCACGCAGAGCAGCACTTCATATCCGCCAAGGTCGTCGCTGCAAGATTGCTTCTTCTTCTGACGCATTTCCGTCCACGAGCCCATTGCGAATTGCGAATTCCCTATAGTTCGCGGGGACTGGCAGGAATCTGATCCAGCCTTGCCATCGTCACCAGTCGACGAATCAACCTGGCAACCAGCCAACCAGTTAACCAGTTAACCAGTTACAGTAACAAGTTAACCAGTTAACAAGTCAACGCCGTTGCCGTTCCGTCGTTTTT
>CAYQJH010000258.1:0-2708 GCA_964417755.1 uncultured Planctomycetaceae bacterium | reverse complement strand
CGGTGAAGCAGCAGTTGACCCAAACCGTGCTTCAGGAGGTCGAGGGCATCGACCCCTGGACGATCTACCGCGCACTGTCCGAACCGCTCGAAGGCTTAGGCTGTCGCTCACCGGTGGAGGCGGTGACGCATGGCACGATCGACGACGTGGCCGAGGCGGTGTTCAACGTGCTGGGCGTCCAGGTGCATTGAAGTCATAAACCGCGAGTTGCCGTCTCTCATTGACTTGGTAAGGATATTTCCTTACAATGCAGGCATTGCGATCAGGAGAGCCTCCATGCCTGCCATTCACGAAGTTGCCACGCTGACCTCCAAAGGCCAGATCACGCTGCCCAAGTCCATCCGGCAGGCGCTGGGGGTGGATACGGGCGGCAAAGTTGCGTTCGACCTGCGCGGCGGCGAAGTCGTCGTCACCCGTGCTGACGCCGAGCATGAAGACCCTGCCATTGCCGCGTTCCTGACCTTGCTGGCCCGCGACATTGAAGCGGGTCGGAATGTGCGCGGCCTGCCCGAGGATCTGGCGCGCACCATGCTGGAGCACGCGGGGCACAAGGTGGACCTGGGCGATGATTTCGATGAGGACGTGGAAATCTGATGCAACAGCATGGCTGGACACTGCTGTTCCACGACAACCTGATCGAGCAGATGATGAAGCTGCGCGCGGCTGTGCTGCGCGCCCAAGACAACGACCCGGAAGGGTTCGGATCGAACGCCAACGTCAAGTTCTTCCGGGCCTTGGTTCAGCTGATACAAGACGTGGTACCGAGTGATCCGGCGCGCGACGAATACCGCCAGGGCAACACCATGGGGCCGGCCTATCGCCACTGGCGGCGGGCCAAGCTCGGAAGGCGATACCGGCTGTTCTTCCGCTACGACTCGAAGGCGAAGGTCATCGTGTACGCCTGGGTCAACGATGAACAGACCCTGCGGTCTTCGGGAAGCAAATCGGACCCGTATGCCGTGTTCGAAAAGATGCTCGGGCGCGGGAACCCGCCGGACGAATGGAGCGCATTGGTACAGGCAAGCAAGCAGGATTGGAGCAAACTGGAGTAGCGATTTCACATGTAGCAGGTGACGACCATGAACACCACAACCCGCATTAGCACTGCAGAACGTCTCGGCCGCAGCATCGGCCGTGGATGGCGTGGATACCTTCGTCGTGAACAGCGTGTCGCACGGTGGCTGGTGACGCTTGGAGTGCCAGTAGGGGGGGCTGCGGCAGTGCTTTGGATCGTCAAGCTGGCCGTCCTTGGTGTGCTGCTCTATTCCGTGTTCTGGCTGGCATTGCTGCTGGTATTTGCGGTGATTGCAACGGGAGTCATGGGGAACGCTGAACTGGATGATGAGCCACAGACAGAA
This sequence comes from uncultured Planctomycetaceae bacterium, assembly GCA_964417755.1. Classification (GTDB taxonomy): domain Bacteria; phylum Planctomycetota; class Phycisphaerae; order SM23-33; family SM23-33; genus CAYQJH01. The sequence continues at coordinate 1,350 of CAYQJH010000258.1, read as the reverse complement.
TGGCGTACTGGGCCGCTGGGATTCGGCCTGTACCATCCCGATGGTTCCAGGATCGACCCTCACGACCCTGATGCCGAGGCGTAGGACTCCGGGTTGTCTACTTCCTGCCACCTGCCTTTATCAGTGCGCCACCTCCCTTACTGCCCGCTGTCTGCGCATCCTTGGTGCCATTGATCAATGCCTGTGCAATGGCTCCAGCATGGAGACCTGCCCAAGTGAGGGCAGTCATCCAAAAGGCTGGCAGCACCAAGAACATCGTGCCCATGACGAACATCAGGAGCATGTCGCCAAAGGCGTTGTTCAGCCCCACCAGCGGGTCGAAGTTGCTGTGTGGCCGGTTCCAGCCGAAGCCCCAGCCGTAGAGCGCATCGAGGATGGTGCTGTCGATCCAGCGCGCGAGCTGGAACCAGAAATCGACGAAGAACAGCGCGAACTGCACGACGCTCACGGTAACGACGGTCTTCAGGTCGTAGGTGCCCACGACCAGCACCAGCGGGATGCAGATGACCAGCGCCATCTTGAGCAAGGCGAGCACCATGGGCAGCGCCTGGCGCACCACGTCCATGGCGGGAAACGCGGCAATCGCACCGACGGCCATTCCGACGTCGCCGGTGGCCCGCGTAACGATGTTCGGCAGGGTCTTGTCGATCTGGCCGCCGTAGTCGGTATAGACGCTGCCCTGGTTCAATTTCTGCTGCCGTGGCGAGGCGATGGTGCGGATCACCGAGTCGTCCACCTCAGCTCGGCTCAGGAAGCCGGCCCAGCCCGCTAGGCGATTCAGCAGGCTTGGGTCTACCTGCCCCAGCAGGCGCGCGCGCAGACCATTGCTGCCATCGGCCCACCACTGCCTGCAGGACGGATAACCGCCACCGCTGGCCACCTGCGCAAGCCCCGCGTCGCGGGTGCTGTCGTAGGGCCAGTCATCGCGTGGTGTGCTGGAGCGGTAGGTGTCGTAGTAGCCGCCGGTGTCCGTGAAGAAGCGCGAGCCGATCCAGGTCACGTCGTGCATCTGCGCTTCATCGAGGTTCGGGCGCTGCATGAAGAGCTTGGCGCGCGCTGGTCCGTAGCAGTCTCGCGAGAAATCCGCCACTTCCTGAGCCAGCACCGGGTCGTCGATGCGCGTGGCGTCGATCTCCATCCTCATCTGCCGCAGGTCTGTCCCGCAAGGGATCGCCGCCACCGATGCCCCCGTGACGGCGCGCGAGATGGCGTGCATGAAGGCCCACCACACCGGCACCTTCGCGGACTGGTTGTTGATGGTGCTGATAGACTGCGACCAACCGGTATCCGTGGGTTGCGGCACGCTGACCTGGCACTGGGCCGAGCGCGAGCTGTCGTACTGGATGGTGT
>CAYQJH010000257.1:0-2726 GCA_964417755.1 uncultured Planctomycetaceae bacterium | reverse complement strand
TCTACGCCCATGCCGATGAGGCAAACGTCGTGTGGGATCGACTGCCGGTCGGTGCGGGGCAGTCTCTCTTGCGGGTGGATGCGGCCGGTCTGCCCGCGTGGTTTGCCGCAGCGGGCGGCAGTGCGATCCTGACTACCGCGAACGGCATGCTGTCCTGGAAAGCCAAGGGCGCCGACCAGTCGATATTCATCTCAACGGCGGGCGGATTCGAATGGCTGGCCAAGGGTGGCAACGGTTCGCTTCTAACCGTTGATAACAACCTGCTCAACTGGCTTGCGCCCGCTGCGGCGCAGTCGATCCTCTACATTGATGCCAATGGAAAGGCCGCATGGCTGGCCAAGGGTGACAACCCGTCTATCTTAACGACCCTCAATGGCGTGGCCTCGTGGACGCACGGCGTGGACCAGATCGGGCTTGGTGCCGTTCCCTGGATCAATCCCAACGGCGTCTTTGAATGGACAGGCCCGGCGTATCACGCGCTATTGGGCGCCGACTGGCACTACGACACGTCCAACGCCATCCCGGTCAAGGGCGACATGATCTACATGACGGCCGACCCGCCCAACGGCGTGTGGGATGTTCTTCGCCTCGGCGGGGATCAGGCCATCCTGTACGTCAACAACGGTCTTCCGGCCTGGCTGACGGCGTCGGTCACTGTCGGCGACAGCCTGGCCATCGACAGCGATGGCAAACTCGCCTGGCAGAAATTCAATCTTCTGGACGCGTCACACCACTGGGACACTTCCGGCCAGGGCAACCCGCCCGCTCGCGGCTCAATGATCGTGGGCGCGCCGATGCTGGACAGCAACATCGCATGGCAGGAACTTACCGCCGGACAAACCGGCTCAATCCTCTACATCGACAATAACGGAGACCCGACCTGGCTGCCCAAGGGTCAGGAAAACCAAGCGATCCGCGCCACCGCCGATGGGCTGGAGTGGTTCGACGGCCCGACCCAAACACTCACGCTGGTGACGGACGTCTATGCCGAAGGCACGGCCCTGAAGAAGAAGACGCGCAGCGTCACGATCACCAAGGGTCTTATTACGGAAATCGGCGAAGAGCAAACGGCGACGATTGACGAGGGCACGACCTGTCAGACGTAAGCTCTCCGAAGGCGAACAATGGGCATCTACTGGTACAACGGTCACATCCTCTGGTCGGGCGGGCACATCGCCATGCACGAGCGATGTTGCTGCGTGTCGTTCTCCCAGACTTGGACGTTCACGGACGTCGGCTTCATCGACGGCGGCCAGAATGGTGCTTATCGCGCTTATGACGATCCCGCCACCGTGCCAGCCAGTCCCTGGACGATCCTCAGCAGTGGTCGCAGCCTGCGACTGAACTGGGAGGACGACAATAACTGTCGATACCACAACCCCTACACACAGTCGGCAACGGCGACGGCCGAGATCATAGTGCCCCGCGCGATGGTGATGACGGTGAACTGGTCGGGCATGGGCGAGACGCAGGACCCGTGGTACGACGTGATGAGCCTGTACGTAAACGGCAATCTCGTTGGCTCGGCCCATGCGCCAGGCGGCGGGCAAGGTTGCGCCGGCATGGGACCGGCCGTTTCAGATCCGGCCCCGCCACAGCAGGTCACGCTCCAGTCGGGCCGGCACACTTTGTTCATCAACGCCTCGACGAATGATCCGCTGTATCACTTCGGGGCGTGGTATCGATTCGACCTGAGCTTCGCCGACGCCTGATGCAAAGAAAGAAGGATGTGCTATGACCGATTCCACCACAACCGAGACGCCAGCGCCGGCCTTGAAGAAACCATGCCCAAACTGCCCGCCGATGGTGGTGCCGCGCGACGGCTACACGCCCACGCGCCCCAGTTGCATAGAGTGCGTGGAGAAACACCTGGGCGCAGCCTACGTCCTGCTGACGGAACTGAACGACATGCCTGACGACAAGGCAGCACAGTCAGGTGGGTTCTCTCGACGCCTCCGTGCCATCGGCCATCTGTTTGAGGCTGAGGACGAGTCGCAAGAGTGGCCGGAGCTGCATGCCGCTATCCGCGAAGCACGGAGGGCGTACCAGGCGAGCGGAGTCATGCCTCAGTGGGAGTCGCTTGCCAACCTCACGGCCATTCGGACTTGACAGTGATGCTGGATGCAACACTGTTGTCAGGGGCGATGACGCCGTAGCATCACGGCGCCCCCAGCGATCAGCAGAAGCAACGTGCCTGGTTCCGGCACCACTTCAATGTTTCCGCCGACGTAGAGGTCGCTGGTATCCCAGCGCAGGCCGTTGCCCAGCCTGGGCAGGGTCATGTCGGAGAATTGCCCGCTGAAATCCCCTTTGAAGAGATCGAAGCTATCGCCAAAGCTCGGTGTGAAGCCGTAGAGCAACTTCACGTCCAGATGTCCGCCGAGCGTCAGATGGTCGTCGATGAGGAGTTGGTCGTACTGGTTGCCGGCTGTCAATCCTGCCAGTTCCATCGTCAAGACGTTGCTTGCATCGAGGGTGGCGTAATCCACATGCACGGCGGCCGGGCTGTTGCCGGGCGAGAATCCGCCGGTGAAGACGAAGTTGCCGGAGTACGAGCCGCGCCCGCTGACCAAGCCCGTCAGGTACAGCGGCGAGTCTGAGCCGTCCGCAATCACCATGCCTTGATTGATCAGGCGTCCACTCAACGATCCAGCCGCGGCAAGCTGCGTGCCGGTTGGGATCGTGATGGTGTTGGACGCGCTGGACAGGTTACTGCTCGATACCGG
>CAYQJH010000256.1:0-2727 GCA_964417755.1 uncultured Planctomycetaceae bacterium | reverse complement strand
CCACACATGTGGAGCCACCTCGAACGTGTCGCCGGCGGCGCGACATCGGCGGCATCGGCTGTCGGCGCGATCGGCACGCGCGGCCCAGGCGAAAAGCAGCTCGAAATCGACCGCCGCCTGGTGCAGAAGCGAGTCTCTCACCTCAAGCGACAACTGGCCGAGATCGATGGCCGCAAGCTGCGGCAGGTTCGCAGCCGCAAGAACGTCTACAGCGCATGCCTGGTGGGCTACACCAACGCCGGCAAGAGCACGCTTATGAACCTGCTGACCGGCGCGGATGTCTACGTGGCCGACAAGCTCTTCGCCACGCTGGACACCAAGACGCGCAAGTGGAACCTTGGCGACGGCCGGGAGATATTGCTCAGTGATACCGTAGGCTTTGTCCGCGACCTGCCGCACCACCTGGTGGCCAGCTTCCGCGCGACGCTGGAGGAGGCCATCTTCGCCGACCTGCTGATTCACGTAGCCGACGCCTCCAGCGACCAGGTGGACAACCAGATCAAGGCCGTCGAGGCTGTGCTGGATGAACTCGGTTGCGCGAAGGATCGCCGGCTGCTTGTGCTCAACAAGATCGACAAGATTCAGGACGCAGCCGTCCGGGCGATTCTGCTGAAGAAATATCCCTCGTCCATTTTCATCTCAGCCGCCACCGGCAGCGAGGCGTCGGTGCTGCTGGGCGAGGTAATCCATCGCTCAAGCGGGGGCGTGGTGGAGGTGGCTGTGCGGGCCAATTGCCGCAACGGCCGGCTGATGCACTTCATCAATCAGCACGTGAAGGCTGCCAGCCAAAGCTACGAAGACACCACTGCCGTCGTCAGCGGCCAGATAAGCCCCAGCCGCCTGGCCGAGCTTCGCTCGTTCGGCCATGATGTGGAAGTGGTCGCAAGCCAGCCGCTGCAACCGGGCGGAAGCTTATAGAGTGCGGTGACCGTAAGGGCACCGCTTTGGGTAACCAACCGACGATATGACCCTGTAAAGCCAAAGCGGCGTCGGGGCCGCCGCACTCCATGATGGCGGCGTTTTACTTCGCCAGGAATGCTTCGATTGCCGCGGCGCAACTGCGAAGGGAAGTCCTGGCTGATGATGGCATGTCGCGCACGGCTCCGACCAGGGCATCCGGGCCTTCGGCGAAATAGCCCTCGTTCCGCTTGAATACCATCATGTGGCAAAAGCGTTTGCCAGCCTGAACCTGCTGGGTCAACGCCTGGGCGGCGGCGGCATTTTGAACGCCGGCCTGAGACGCTTTGGCTGAGAGGATCATCACCCGCAGCGCGGTGGCCTGGGTCTGCGGCTCGGCTGGCGGATATCCGCCATCTTCGTCCAGCATGGCAATGTGCGTCTCTTCCGCCGGCGCGCTCGCGGCGGTCTCAAGGCGGTTGAGCAGACCCGCCCATGCGAGCCAAAGCTGGGCCTGCTGGTCCATCTTGTTGGGCTGGCTCAGCCGGGCCGCAATCTCCTTCTCCAGCGCCGGTTGGAGCTTGCCGCCAGCCCGCAAGGCAGCAACCGCCAGTGCAATCTCCCGGCCTGTCAATGGCTGGGTCAGGCGATCCTGCACATATTGTTCCAGCCGCTCGATGAGCGACTGCTCGCACGCCCGGGCCGTGGCGTCGGCCTGGCTGCTTGAAGCACGGCAGGCTAGCACGTAATACGCCCTGGACGCCATCGCGTCTGGGTATTTCCGCGCGTCGGCGTTCCGCGCCTCTTCGCCCACGGCCATGTGCTTGCCTGCCCAGGCCAAGGCGCGGGTAATGTCCGCCTGCTGGCCGGCTCGCTGCGCCAGCAGGGCCAGGGCGTACGCTGCGTGCAGGTGATCCGCAACGCTGCCGCCTTCGCCGCCCATTGCATATTGCCCGTCGGCCGACTGCTGCGAGCGAAGATAGCTGCCCACAACTTCGGCGGCACGGACGATGGCGGCCTCGTCAATGCTCTCAGCCGGCTGAAGGATCTTCCCGCGATACAGCCAGACCACCAGCCCACCTGGATAGCCCACAAAATGCTTGGCTGCGAAGGCCTGGTAGGCAATTCCTTGTGTTGCAGCTGACCCGCTGCCGCCGCAACGGGCCTGCATCTGCGAGAGGTCCAGGCCGAATTCATAGCCCTCCGACGGCAGAGCGAATTCAGGTCTTGGAGAATAGCTTGCCAGGCCCGTCCAGCCTTGAACGTAGTTGTCAGCCAGTTCCTGCTGGCTCATCGGCTTCATCTCGCCGATGACCTCCAACTCGATGGTCAGGCCATCCAGCACCTGCTGCGTGATGCGGTCGGGCAGCAGCGGGCTTCGCATAGCCGTCAGGGCGGCGGAGATGACGTTTCGCGGCATGTTCGAATCGCCCCGGATGCATCGCCCAACAAGTTGACCCTTGCTGCGCAGGCCAACTGCCACTAAATATTTATGATCCTTCAGCGCCTGCATCTCCATCGGCACAATCTGGCTGTCAGCCGGCGTGCGATGCAGCAGGTATTCTGTCATCGCAGAGCGGGCCAGGGCGATCATGGCCTTGCCCTCAGACAGGCCCACCGAAGGCGGCGCGATGGCCTCCTGGGCCAGGCCTTCGCCCGCGAGGAAAGCCAAAATCATGGCAAAAAGTGGGATTCGCATAACCCCGATAGCATATCCGTTTTGAGGGAGGATAACAACGCAGCCGGACAAGGCTTTGGGCTCCACCCGAGGCAGGTCGCCATTGCGCAATAGAGATTCCGCAATTACGTCAGCGCCTTGTGGGCTTCCTT
>CAYQJH010000255.1:0-2738 GCA_964417755.1 uncultured Planctomycetaceae bacterium | reverse complement strand
GCCTTCGCTCCCAGATTCTTATGCCTGTCGGGCACCGCCGTCAAAGCCTACCTACCGCAAGACATATCGGATTCAGGTCGGGCTAGCCAGAGCCTGAAAGACGCACAGCCTGGAAAGGCTGTGCACCCGGCTGTGCTACCATTACTACCAGCTTACCGCCTGGGGCCGCCGAAGCCGCCACGGCCGCCGCCGGAGCCGCCGCGTCCGCCGCCGAAGCCGCCACGCCCGCCGCCACGTCCGCCTTCGGGACGGGGCTTGGCTTCGTTGACCGTCAGCGCCCGGCCGCTGTAGTCCTTGCCATTCAGAGCGGCGATGGCCGCCTGGGCCTCTTCATCGCTCGCCATCTCGACGAACCCGAAGCCCTTGCTGCGGCCGGACATCTTGTCCATGATGACATCGGCGCTTTCGACCGTGCCATTCTGGGCGAACAGTTGCTGCAGATCAGCGCTCGTGACAGAGTAATCCAGGTTTCCAACGTACAGTTTCTTGCCCATCGTTCTTTCCTTTTCGAGGGCCAATGACCCGCTTTTCGCTTTCCGGGTCACTAAGAAAGGGGCCGACATTCCAGCCCAAAAAGTTAGGACGTGAGCGAGACATTTCAGCGCGAACCTGTATTTCCGTCGCGTACATAGCTTCTCATCCACGAACCCGAACTCGTATAAGTATAGCTTTCGTCGCGGGCAATCCAATACTAATGCAAAAAAGTTTCGGCAGCAAAACGGCGAAACGACAACGGTTCGACCGCCCCTCGGTCAATCTGTTAGACAGTCGTCAGGGTGCGGGCCTTCATGCATTTCCCCATCAAGTTTGACAACTGCTTCGAATCTCGTCAGAATCCCTCAGACCAAAATACGAGGCCTTATGCAGAGTGCATCCAAACAAGTTTTCCTTATTGCCAACCCCATCAGCGGCAAGAGCCGCACGCACCGCCACCATGGCGAGATAGCGCGCGCCCTCCGCTCAGCCGGCTATGGCGTGCTGGAACTTCTGACCGAAGCGCCCGGCCATGCCATACGGCTTGCCCGCAGCGTGGACGACGATGCCCGCGCCGTGGTCGTCTTTGGCGGCGATGGCACGGTGCGCGAGGTAGCCGAAGGCCTGATGAACCGGCAAATCCCCATGTACCACGTGCCGGCCGGCAACGAGAACCTCTTCGCGCGCCAATTTGGCATGAAGATCAAGCCGGTCGACATCCTGACCGCGCTGGAACGCCGCAATGTCACGATGATCGACCTGCTGGACGTGAGCGGCCAGGTATGCGTTGCCTGCCTGGGTATCGCTCTGGATGGCGAGGTGATTCGCCGGGTGGCAGCCAAGCGGCACGGCCATGTCAGCCACCTGGACTACGCTTGGCCGATCGCGACGTGCTTTGCGGGGTACAGGTTCCCGGAACTGGAAGTCATCGCCGACGGGCAGAGCATCTTCGCCGGGCAGGGCATGTTTTATGCCGGCAACCTGGCGCAGTATGCGGTGCACCTGCCGCTGTTCAAGACGGCCATCTGCGACGACGGACTGCTGGACATCGTTGTCTTTCCCTGCCGCGGGCGAGGGCAGTTGTTCAAGGCACTCTTATCGGTGATCCTCGGCCGGCACATCAATTCGCGCACAGCCATCTATAGGCGAGTGAGGGAAGTGACCATCCGCGCATCAGCCGACACAGCCTGCCAACTCGACGGCGACGTTGGCCCATGCCCGCCAATCGTTGCACGAATGATGCCCAAGGCCCTGGCTGTGCTCAGGCCGTGAGATTGGAGACCGGATACCGGAAGACCGGAAGACCGAACGACAACGACAACGGCGAATATCGAATATCCAATAGCCAACCGCAGAATCACGAAGTAACGGCAACGACAAAGACGGCGACTTGGGGTGGATTTGGTGCCACCCCCAAGCGCAGTTGTCGTTTGCTTGGGGGTGATGGCCCGATCTGATGAACACCCCCAAGGGTACTTGGGGGTGGCACCCAGATTTGCGCGGCCTGTCATTCACTTCGACATTGGAAATTCGTTATTCGATATTCTGCGGTTCGCCGCGCCTTACGCCTTGCCCAGCTTTGCTTCCAGCAATTGCTTGACCGCTGAGGGCGGGGCCTTGCCCGCGGAGGCCTTCATCACTGCGCCCATCAAAAACCCGAAGGCGGCCTTGGCCTTCTTGTCGCCGGTTCGCACCTGGTCAGCCGGGCCAGGGTTGGCTGCGATGGCGGCATCGACCCACGCCTCGATGGCTGAACTGTCCGTCACAGCCAGCAGATTGAGCCTGGCCGCCATCGCCTGTGCCTGTCCGCCTTCAGCTATCATCGCCTCCAGCACCTTATCGCCCGCTGAGGCATTGATCGTGCCGGCGTCCATCATCTTGGCCAGCTCCGCCAGTTCGTTGGCTGGAACGCCGACCTCCGCCAGGCTGCACGAGCGCTCGTTGGCGGTCGCGGCCAATCGCCCCAGCAGCAGGTTCGTCACGCGCTTTGGCGCAGCGCCAGCCGTCACTGCGGCATCGAGCAGATCGCCGCTGGCCACATCCTGCGTCAGCGCGTCAGCCTCCTTGAATGACAGGTTGTACTGCTGCATGTATCGCGACCGCCTCGCCAGCGGCAGTTCCGCGATCTGCATCGCGATGGAATTTCGCCATGCGTCATCCACAGCCTCCGGCGCCAGGTCCGGCTCGGGGAAGTAGCGATAATCGTGCGCTTCTTCCTTCTCCCGCTGAAACACGGTGATGCCTCGCTCGTCGTCAAAGCCGCG
>CAYQJH010000254.1:0-2743 GCA_964417755.1 uncultured Planctomycetaceae bacterium | reverse complement strand
CGGGTAACGCCTCACCCGACACTTCATTGATCCAACAGATGGCCTGATCCTCGGCTCTATACTCGCCGTTCGTGACGACGGCTGAGCCGTGTATCTTCAGCGACATGTTTACCTGGTCTGACCACGGCCATAGCCCATAGGCCATCGGCCAGTTGCCAAGAAGCTTCCCCACCAGATGGGCCGCATAATCCGATGGCGTTGACTCTGCTGGCGAGGTGGCTGGCGCCTCTTGCCGATGCTCCTTCGCAAATGCAAGATACTCGCGATTCTTTATAAGCACCTGGTTGAAGGACCGAGGGTCGCCATCCGGCCTGGCTGCCAGCAAGTCATTGATGAATGCTTCATCCTTCAGGCCGGCCTTATTGTGCAGAATTGTTCGCACAAGATCACCCGTTCCATCATGCGCCAAAGAATTGATCGAAACAAACAACACCGGCACGTCATTCTTCGAGAGATATTGGCGATCAAGCAGATATTCGACCAGTCGGGCGGAGAGGTTCATTTCAACAGCCTTCGGAGCATCGTCCTTTGGCTTGAGATCCATTCGCTTGCTGGCCTCAGCCACGAACATAAATGCCGAGAGATTCTTCAAGTCTTTTCGCAGGTCCTCGTCGAGGAACCGCCGCAGCTTTGGATATTCCTTATGTTTTGAAAATCGCTTGCCTGCAAAATCCGCCAGCAGGTCGGCCAACTGATCCGCGCTGGCAAAGCGATCCTGAAGAACCTCAGCCGGGCCGTTGCCTCCGCGAATGCGCTCGACATAGATCCACGCCTGCCCCACGGAGGTCGCGTAGTGCAGCACGTGGCTGTTTTCGCCTATGCCGTCTACAACACCGCCGCTAATGACTGGGCCTGAGGAAGGCTCGGTCTGCGCGAAGGGCTGTGTCTCAGCGCGAGCATAGACACTTGTGCTGCGCTGCACTTGGTCGCCATCAACGCTCATCTCAACCACGTACGTCTTGCCGCACCCGGCAAGAGCCATCGCCGCAACAACGACCAGACGCCTCGCCATTCCTGACCCCATTTGAGTCTCCTTGCTGTCTTTTAGCCAAGCCGCCTCAAAATCCATCGCCCTTGTGCCTGCTCCAGGCGGAAGATGCCCTTCATCGTCCGCCCTGCCAGGCGGAACTCCAGGCTGGTCGCTGATCGAGAGATCATTTCGTACGTCCCCTTGTCCAGCTGACGCACGCTGCCCCTGCCGCGGCTGAGCGGGCCTTCATAATCCATGTACATCAGCCGATGGTCTTGAATCTTCTTGGCGGGAATTTCGAGAATCTTTTCAGCCGCTTTCGGCCGTGCCCTCTTCCCGCCAAGCTCGCCTGCCGACGACGGCATCAGCGTTGCCGGGTCGTCCAGAGACTGCCACGTTTCCGCCATAGCAGGGCCTTCCAGCAGAAAATCGTAATGCGACGGCCCATTTCCGCAATGGAGGAGGATGACAAACGCGCTGCCCATAAGCCCATTGTCCATGGCGGCTAATGGATTGTCCAGCCCAAGCCTTATCGATAGCGATCAAATTAGATTCCAGTTTCGCCGCCCCAACGGCCGAAAGAACCTATAGAAGATTGGCCGCGCCTAGACTGCCACGCTGGACAAATGATCCAGACGTGGCCGGGACCTTTTGCAGCCGCCGCTTGTCTGCAAGGGCCCGCCAAGGTCACACGGCGGCGCGCGAACTATTGATTGGCGCTGCGGGCGGCAGTATAGTAGGCGCCGCCAAAGCAACCCGGCCGCACGGATAGCGGCCGCCAAGCAAGCGCCTGCAAGGAGTGAATTATGAACCGTCTGACTGTTTGCGGTTTACTGACGCTGGCAATGGTTTCGGGCTGCGGCCCATCCCTCGAAAAGCAGCGTTCTCTGGCCATCAGCAATTACCAGGTTGGGCGATTCGACGAGGCCGCAATCCAGCTCAACCAGATCGTCGATCGTCATCCAGCCGACTCCGCGTCGTATCTGTACCTGGCTCGCATATATCGCGCGCAGAAGCAGTATGAACAGGCCATGTACAATTATCAGCGCGCCCTGACGGCTGATGCATCCAATTCCATAGCGCGGCGCGAACTGGAACAGACCCGCAGCGAGGCCGGCCCGTCAGCACACATCCTGATGATTCACCCAGACCCAGCCAGCAAGGCAGTGGCCGAGTAACTCTCCACCGCTCATGAACAGAGGGCTCTGAAGTCCTGGTGGCACAGCCTTTCCAGGCTGTGTCCGCACAGGCCTATGCCGTGGTTTGCGGAGCCAGGTGCCGTGGTTTGCGAAGCGGAGGCGAAGCAACCACGTCTTCGTCATCATCATGGTCAGCGTGGTTGCGGCCGCTGCGCATCCGCAAACCACGCCCGCGAGCCACGGCAATACGCTAAACGCCGTGTTCACTCCTGTGCTTTGGCGACCTCCGTCGCAATTCCGGCCCGGATGAAGCACGTCTGCGCCGCAGCCCACACAGCCGCCAGCAGCGCCACGCCGTCGATCTGGCCGTCGGCCCAGGCGAGCAATGCGCCCAGCAGGCCAATGGCTGCGGTGATGTAGGCCTTTTTGCCCTTGAGGAATTCACGCAGATTGTTCATGTTGTGCTCCTTGCCGGATGCACCCGGCTTCATTTCACTTCGCCGCAGTGATCCGAAGACAAACGCCTTCGGGTCAAAGCCCCACCAGGCCGGCCAGCAGCCCAAGGACGACCGGGGCCAGCCGCAGGAGGATTTCGTTCTTCAGGTTGTCGCGAACCTTGTTGTAGTTGGCCACG
>CAYQJH010000253.1:0-2748 GCA_964417755.1 uncultured Planctomycetaceae bacterium | reverse complement strand
ACACCTTCGCTGCGATCTTCGACGACGCCGATTCGATTATCGAGGACGCCATCGAAGAGGCCCGCAAGCTCCTGAACTCCAACCGCAGCGAACTCCAGCGGACCAAGGGGCGGATCGGGGAACTGGACAAGAAGATCGGTTCCCTTACGCGGCTGCTGGTGGACCCGGACATCGACGCCGCGGCGAAGAAGGCAGTTTCCCGGCAGATGGGGGAGTTGGAAGCAGAGCGAGAGCGGCTACAGCAGCGGGTCGCGCACCTGGCCGACGACGCCAACGACAACACTGCACGGCTGGCCGGCGCGGTTCGGCAAGCCTTGGCCGAGGCGCAAGAATCGCTTGCCGCCGCCAGCACCCCGACTGAACTCCGGGATTTTGTGGAAACCTATGTCGGGCCGATGGTTCTGAAACCGGATGGGGGAGTTGATCGCAAGCAAACGGCCCCGGAAGATTCCGAGGCCGTTGTGAAGCGGTCATTAGCGGGGGTGGGATTCGAACCCACGACCTCCGGGTTATGAGCCCGACGAGCTACCTGGCTGCTCTACCCCGCGATCGTGCCGTAATAGTACGTTGCTGGCAGCGGCCCTGTCAAGAATTGAATCGGTTTTTGTTGGGCCGGCCAAGGAGTATCATGCCCTAGCTCGTCCAAGCGGCACTCGCGCGTACTTGTATCTGGTCCTTTGATTCGACTCTCGAGCACGGGCGACCCCATATCAACATTGACTGCGATAAAACCACCCAAGTGCCCTGGCACCTTATACGACTTGTTGTCAAGATGAACGCGATGTACGGAAGCAGACCGAGGTTGAGTGGCTGGCATTGGCTTGTCGTTCTAATGCCATTAAGGCTGATCGAAACATGCAACTTGCACCGGCACCTCAGTAGGAGGCAGGGCTTTCCCAAGCCAGGCAACATTATCAAGGCAAGGACGAAGGGCCAGGCACTTGGACTTGGATCTTCAAGCCGAAGTCTGCTGGCCGGGTAACTTTGCGGCAAGATCTGAGGCCGCGCGCTCCATCTCTTATCAGGTCTGCTGAAGGGTCGTATTGCTGATGATTGTCCCGCCTAACACCGCGGCATTTGGACATACGAACAAATGCACACCTGGCCTTGCGACAGCGAATCAAATTCTAAGCTTCATTCCTGAAAGCGAATGCAAACTTGCGCGAAATATTCCAGAAAAGGTTTTGACGTTATCAATTACCGTGTTAGTATTACTTCGGTAATAGATAGGAGCAACGTCATGCCAAAGCATCGGGATTCGAAGATTCGTCTGGGGCGCCTGGAACTGCGGATCATGAGCGTCGTCTGGGGCCGCCAGCAGGCCAGCGTTCATGAGGTTCGCGATGCACTGGCCAGCGGCAAAGGCCCGGCCTACAGCACCATCCTTACCATGATGCGGAAGCTCGAGGCCAAGGGCTATCTTCGCCACAAGGTCAAGGACCGCGCGTTCATCTACCACGCGACCATCAGCCGTGAGGATGTCCGCCACAATGCCATCGGCGACATGCTTGAAAGGCTCTTTAACGGCTCGCCCTCGCTGCTGATGGCCAGCCTGGCTGAGCAGGAACAACTCAAGCCCAAGGATCGCCAGGCCATCCGCAGGCTCCTGGACGAACTCGCCACAGAAAAGGGGAAAACACATGATTGAACTAGCTGGCCGACTCGGCGCATGGATCGTTGACTACCTCGTCATCGCATCGGTGCTGGCAGCGGTGATCGTCCCGCTGACATACATGGCCGCCCGCTTTGGGCCTTTGCGGGGGCCGGTTCACCGCCATTTGTTGTGGTCCTGCTGCCTGATGGCCATCGCTATTCTTCCGGCGATCCGAATGCAAGGATGGCGGCCTGCATTGGCCATCCTGCCGCCGCCAATGCCGACGGCAAGCGTCGCGATAGCGCCGGAGGTTGCGCCTCGGCCGTCGCCCATGATCGTGCCGGCCATCGAAGACAGCACGATTGAAGAAGTCGCCGCTGAGATCGCAGCACCGCTGCCAGCACGCCCACATGCAGCCGTTGCCGATCCGCCAGCGGCACCCGCAGCCAAGCCTGTACTGACCTGGCAGGCGGTCGTGGCATTAGTCTACCTTGGGGGCGTGATGGTATTCGTGGTGCGCCTGGCTGTGGCGTGGCGACGCCTGGCCCGCCTGCTGCGCAGTGCTGTGCCGGCGCCGGCGGAGTTGTCGGACCGTCTGGGCGTCGCCAGCCGTCGCGTGCGACTGATGATAAGCAGCCAACTTGCCGCCCCGGTGTGTCTGGGCATTGCCCGCCCGGCGATCCTGCTGCCGCGGGCCTTGGTGGAGATCGGCCGGCATCGAGAACTGGCCATGGTGATGGCCCACGAACTTGCCCACGTGCAGCGACGCGACTGCATGGTGAATCTGCTGCAGCGCCTCTTCGAGGCTGTGTTCTTCTTCCATCCGCTGGCCTGGGTGGCCAGCCGACAACTGACGCAGGCCCGCGAGCAGGTCTGCGACAATCACGTTCTAATGAAAGGGGCCAGTGCTATGGACTACGCGAACCTTCTGTGCCGAACCATCGAACAATCTCCCAAGCCAGCCATCAGTGCCGTGGCCCTTTTCGAGGGCGGGATCGTCCATAGACTGCGGAACCTCAAGGCCGCTGCACAAGCGCCGCTGACTCACCTGGGCCGCCTCCGCCGCATCGGCTGGACGACATGCGTTCTGGCCATCTTCGCCAGCCTGGCCACCGTACGTCTGGAGGCCCGCGCAGCCACGCCGCCAACCAGCA
>CAYQJH010000252.1:0-2760 GCA_964417755.1 uncultured Planctomycetaceae bacterium | reverse complement strand
CTATACCGATATGTGATGCCGGTAAAATCTACCTTTGCGTATGCGCCTGGGAAAGCGCCAGTGCCGCCAGCGTTGGCGATGTCTTCCGTTGCTGCAAACGCCAACCCTTTATTTATATAAGCGTCACCCCCCGGCATGCCGCCAAGCACCACGCCATTATGGGCGCGGTTGTGCTCGTAGGAGCCGAGATTGCCGAAGCGCACACAGCGGGAACCAACATTCCAAGTAACTGCCTGATTGTTTTCTGCATAGCAGCCAAAATAGGCTGAGCGGTTCGGTTTGGCATCGGTAGCAAAATACCCGCCACCAGTGTTTGCGTCGGTCTCACAGCCCACATAGACGTTGCCAAGCAGCGAGTCATCAAAGAATCCATAGACGGTATTCGCGAACGATCGGCAGCCAACCCGACCGCCAGAAAAAGCACAGCCGTATACAGAACAAACAGGAATCCGCAGCCAAACACATACCGCGGCGAACTCGTCACGAGCCCCCACACAGGCCCCCGCCGCCGGGCCAGGGGCACAAGGCACAAAGCCCCGCCAATCAGATATACGCAAGCTCCCGCCGTCAAAGGCCCAAGCTGTTCCGACAGCCGCCTCGCCAAAGCGACAGTAAGACTCCAAAGCACAAGAGCCGCCAGCCCCCCGGCGGTGCTCAGATTGACCTTGCCACTATGGTGCTTCACCAACGATCCCCTGAACAGCATACGCGTTGAGCCCGCGTACACCGAGTTTGTCCCATCGGTAGTTGAAGGTTGAGAAAGCGGTGGCTACTCCGGCCTGATGGCAGGTACCATCAGGCCATCCAGTCATTCACGATTTGAAGGAGTAGCCATGGACAAGACAACGTACCAGATCGCCGACCGAAACGATAGCCGCAAGCTGACGGAATTTCTCTGTCAGAAGGGGCAGTTCCTCCTGCCGATCGTCGAGCTGATCACCGGGGCCGAGATGGCCGTTGACGAACTGATCGAAGTCACCGGGCGGGCCGCGGTCGAGGCGGTGTTGACGCTCTCGGCCCAGGAGGTCGCCGGTCCCAAGCATCCGGGTAAAGCCGCCGGCGAGATCGGTTGGTATGGCCGCCAGCAGACGACGATCCCGCTGGCCGAACGCAAGCTGCGGGTCGAGAAACCCCGGCTGCGACGCAAGGGCCCGGGCGCCGAGAAGGAAGTGGCGATCCCGGCGTACGAAGCGATGCTGGGCAACTCGCGTCTGGGCCGGCGGATGCTGGAGATCCTGCTGCACGGGGTCTCGACACGGAACTACCGCAAGATCCTGCCCCAGATGGCTGAGACGGTCGCGGTGAGCAAATCCAACGTCAGCCGGGAGTTCGTCGAGGCCAGCGAGCAGACGCTCAAGGAACTGTGTGAGCGGCGGTTCGAGGACAAGGACATCCTGATCGTGTATCTCGACGGCATCCAGTTCGGCCAGATCCACGTGATCGTGGCGTTGGGCGTGGACAGCCAGGGCTATAAGCACGTGCTGGGCGTTCGCGAGGGCTCCAGCGAGAACGCCACGGTGGTCAAGGACCTGCTGACGGACATCGTGTCGCGGGGCCTGGATCCGAAGCGGCGACGGCTGTTCGTGATCGACGGCAGCAAGGCCTTGCGGGCGGCCATCGATGAGGTCTTCGGCGACAAGAACCCGATCCAACGCTGCCGTAATCACAAGATCCGCAACGTGCTGGACTATCTGCCCAAAGACCGTCAGGACAACGTCCGCAGTGCGATGAAGGCGGCGTTCCTGCTGCCGGCCGAGCAGGGAATCGCGAAATTGAAGAAGCTGTCCGAGTGGCTGGCTCAGGAATATCCCTCGGCGGCCGAGAGTTTGCTGGAGGGCCTGCCCGAGATGTTCACGATCAACCGCCTGGACCTGCCGGCCCAACTGCGTCGCTGCCTGGCGAGCACGAACATCATCGAGTCGCCGAACGCCGGGATTCGGGAAAAGACCGGGCGTGTGACGCACTGGCGGGACGGGCAGATGGTGCTTCGCTGGACCGCCTCGTCGCTGCTGACGCTGGAGAAACGGATGCGGCGGATCATGGGCCATCAGCAACTGTGGATCCTGGAGGCGAAATTACAGGATCAAGACGAACAACAGGGTGTTGCCAAGAAGCTCAAGAGTGCGTAGGATTCACCGTGGAGTGGTCACCGCACCTCCAACTGAGAACGGGACAACCTCACCTCAGACGCGGATCAGCTACAATCGTCGTCTCGCAAGCCCTGTTGTGGCCAGGGCTTGCGAGAAAAGAGGGCTAGAATAATTCGAGCTGTCCGGGCGCCGGCGGGGCCGGTTTTCGCATTTTTCCCCAGTGGGTTTCCATACGCCCGAACTGCTGGCCGGTGAGGGTGACGAGGCGGACCTCGCCGTCATCAGGCAGAAATCCCTTGACTCGGTTGAAATGAACATCGGCGTTTTCCTCGCTCGAACAATGGCGAACGTACACTGAGTATTGTAGCATCGTGAAGCCGTCTTTCAAGAGGTGCTTGCGGAAATCGGTGTAGTCTTTCCTTGCCTTTTTCGTGTCGGTCGGCAAGTCGAACATGGCGAAGATCCACACGGCTCGATACCCGCTCAAGATCATAGTTGCGGAAGCTCCAACTCGCTCTGCTCACCCGCGAAGCAGCGGTACAGAGAGGCCGCGGTTCGGTGCAGGCCGACCATCAGGGGCCCCTCGCATCCTCCGATGACGACAGGCTGATAGAGCACTTCGAGCAGCTTGGCCTTGATGGGCTGCGTCAGTTCCGCCGGCGGGCCATCG
>CAYQJH010000251.1:0-2805 GCA_964417755.1 uncultured Planctomycetaceae bacterium | reverse complement strand
CGGCGTGCACATGATGGACCTGACATGGTTCCTGATGGGCAGGCCCACGCCGGTGGCTATCAGCGGCACGACTTATCGCACGATCGGCAATACGCCTGGCCACATGGGCATGTTCGGCCCGTGGGACTGGAAGACCTATACGGTGGAGGATTTCGCGGTGGGCCTGGTGCGGTTCAAGAACGGCGCCACGATGAGCGTCGAGTGCGGGTTCATCGCCAATCTCGACAAGGACAGCGAGGCCATCCATATCGTGGGCGACAAAGGCGGGGCAGGCCTGAATCCGCTGAGCGTGCAACTGGAAGTCGGCGGCCATCTGCTGGACTGCATGCCGAATGATATTTCGACAGTGGACCTGCATGGCCGGCCGGACTCGGCAACTACGAACCACGAGAAGGAGGTCTTCTCCTTCTGCGACGCGATCATCAATAACAAGCCCGTTTACGTGCCCGGCAGCGAGATCATCTGGGTGCAGAAGATGATCAACGGCCTGTACCAGTCCGCCAAGCTGGGCAAGGAAATAAAGATCAGCTAATGCAGATGCCGCGGCAAGGAAGCCCCGTGCGGAAGCACGACGAGCATCCCTAAGGAACTCAACATGCTGGATGCCGTGATTCGCGCGGTGCCGTGGTTTGCGGAGCGCAGCGCAGCAACCACGCTGGCGCTCAACATTTTCACACAATGATTCCCTATCGTCTCGCGTCGCTATAGAATTCTTGTATGGATTTGTTGAGACAGGCAGAGGAGGCCGCCGTGGCGGCGCATGCGCCGCTGGCGGTGCGCATGCGCCCACGGACGATTGATGAGATCGTCGGGCAGGAGGAGTTCCTCGGTGCGGGCAAGATGCTGCGGCGGATGCTGGAGGCCAACAGCCTGTCGAGCCTGGTCTTTCATGGCCCGCCCGGCAGCGGCAAGACTACTCTGGCCCACGTGATTGCCGCCCACTGCGACTGCGACTTTCACGTGCTCAATGCAGCCTCCACTTCCGTCAAGGACGTTCGCGACATCATCGATGGGGCGCGGGCGTTGTTGGCGTCGTCAGGCCGGCGCACTGTTTTGTTCATAGACGAACTTCACCGCTTCAACCGCGCCCAGCAGGACGTGCTGCTCAATGACGTGGAAAACGGCACGATCATCCTGATCGGCGCGACGACCGAGAACCCGTTCTTCTCGATCAATTCGCCGCTGCTGTCGCGGTCGACCGTCTTTCAGTTCTCGCCGCTGACGCAGGATGACATTGTTAAGCTGCTGCGGCGGGCGCTCTCGGATAAGCAGAGAGGCCTGGGGCTCCACAATGTCCAGGCAAGCGACGAGGCCCTGGAGCACCTGGCACGGATCAGCGACGGCGACGCCCGCCGCGCGCTGACGGCCTTGGAGGTGGGCGTTAAAAGTCAGCTCAAGCAGGCCAAGGATGCCTCGCAGCCGATCCAGTTCGATCTTCAGGTCGCGCAGGAATCCATCCAGGCCAAGGCACTGCAATACGATGCCGCCGGCGATATGCATTACGACGCCATCAGTGCATTCATAAAATCCATGCGGGGAAGCGACCCTGACGCGGCGATTTACTGGCTGGCTCGAATGCTGCTGGCTGGTGAAGATCCGCGGTTCATCGCGCGGCGAATCGCAATCCTGGCAAGCGAGGACATCGGCAACGCCGATCCGCGGGCCATTTCGGTGGCTGCCGCCGCGTTTGATATCACAGAGCGCATCGGCATGCCGGAGTGCCAGATCACGCTGGCCCAGGCGACGGTTTATATGGCCTGCGCGCCCAAGAGCAATGCATCGTACCGGGCGGTCGCCTCTGCGATGGAGGACGTGAAGAACAACCGCACGCTTGCGGTGCCCAAGCATCTTCGCAACGCGCCGCACCCGGCAATGGCGGAGCAGTACGGGTATTCCAAGGGCTATCAATACAGCCACGACTTCCCCGGCGGAGTCAGCCCCGACCAGGATTACCTCGGTGTGGAAAAGCAGTATTACGTTCCGACCGACCGCGGCTATGAGAAGACGATCTCCGCGTACCTTGAGTGGGTGCGGCGGCTGCAGGGCGACAAGAAACAGGTTCCACAATGAAACGAAGCATACGCAAGCAGATGAAGGAGGCGCTGTCGGGATTTGCCCCGGAAGACCTCGCTCAGCGCAGCGCCGCAGCCTGCGCCAGGCTGGTCGCACTGGAGGAGTTCCGTTCCGCCAGCGTTATGATGATCTATCTGAGCCTGCCAAGCGAAGTGGATACGTCGCCCATTGCCCTGGCGGCCTGGCAGGACGACAAGACCGTGCTGGCCCCGAAAGTCAGTTGGGAGCACCGGCACATGCTGGCCATGGAGATACATTCTCTCCAGAGCAACCTGGTGATCGACCAGCGTGGCCTGCGCGAGCCGGACTATGGGCATCCCTGGCCGGTGAACGACATCGACCTGATTGTCGTGCCGGGCCTGGCGTTCGATACGCGCGGCAACCGCCTTGGCCGAGGCATGGGATTCTACGACCGCTTCTTGGCCAGCCGACCCTGCGGGCGCTGAAGTGCGGCCTGGCGTTCCATGAGCAGGTAGTAGCCAATCTGCCCATAAGCGAGAATGACGTGCCGATTGATGTCCTGGCGACCGACAGGCAGGTATTGAGGTTTGATCGAAGACAAGCGGCGCTGTAGGAGCAGCTGGCCGAGCGACTGCGAATTGCGAATTGAGAATTTCCTTACATCGTACCTGCAGGCAGACTTGCCGCATCGCCAGCCGGCGGGAGATTAGGGGAATATGCAGTTCGCAATTCGAAATCCGCAATGGTCATAGAACTGGAGTGTCCAAGGAA
>CAYQJH010000250.1:0-2807 GCA_964417755.1 uncultured Planctomycetaceae bacterium | reverse complement strand
GGCCGCCGTCCGTCGAACGGGCATAGAAGACACCAAACGGCGGCCAGCCCGTCGGCAATTCATACTCAGCCCAGACAACGTGGATGCTCCCGTTCTCGGTCACGGCGACGCGCAGCCAGTCGGCGGCCGCATTGGGTTCCGACGTGGCAGCGATGTTGATCGGCGCCGCCCAATGCTGCCCGCCATCGTCAGAGCGGCGGTAGTAAGGGCCAGCGGTTCCCGGCCTGGCATAGACAAGGTGAACATGGCCCTCGGCGTCGGCGGCGATGTGCGGAACCAAGAACGCGTCGTCCACCACGTCGGGCGGCGACCAGGCGCGCGCTGTTCCCGCCTCCGCCGTCGCCGCGCGGGTGTAATACAGCGTGTTACCCGGACCCGTCAGCAGCATGTGGAGCTGGCCCTGAGGGTCTACCGCAATCCGTGGGATGCGATAGGCAGGAATCAGAATATCCGATCCGCTGTTAGGCGCGCAGCAACGAGCGTAGTAAATGGCGGTTTGCCCTGTCGGCCTGCCGTCGGCCCGCTCCTGACTCTCCCAGACCACGTGCAACTGCCCACTCCGGTCCCCCGCCAGGGCTTGCTGGTCGATGGCATCAGGACCTTCGAACAAGACAATCGGCCTCGACCAGTCAGTAGCAGGCCCTTGCGCCGACGCGATAGGCATGCTTGCCAGGACCAGAGTACATATCAATGCAACTGCCAACACAGCATAGCTAACTAGGCGTATCACTTCACTAGCTCTGCTATACCCGTGTAAGGGGAGTCGATGCCCCACAGCCGGAGCGAGAGACTTAGGAGCAGAATTGACCCAAAGAAGATCCAGGAACGGCTCATGTTAGTGACACAACTCGTGCATGTGGAGACCATTTGTTTCATGGCTTGGTCAGTTTCCACACGCGGTCACTATAGACTTGCCAGGCTATCTCTTTCCTAAACGTGCTGAAATCTTGCTCTGAGACGCCTGTATAGCGTGTAATCCAAGAGGACCAGATGGAAGTAGCGCTAGGGTTAAAGTAATCAACGATATACACATTGCCTTTCTGCTCCCATGTGGCTTCCATCCGACTAAAGAGAGCCTGTGGGACAAGGCCTAACTCAGCCTGCTGCGCCATTGCGACCATATTTAGTACTTGGCAGTCTTGACATAGGTACGTGACATCTTGTGTCCAATCAAAGGAGGCGCTAATAAGCAGATCATTGGGCCTTATGACAGAAATCGCATATCTGGCTTTAGCCACATCGACAGCCTCATTGTGGTGGTTTGGCCAAATTGCTAGGAGAAAGTTGGCCGTGGCCATAGTCACCAACATGCCAATACTCAGGACAAGTGACACCTGATACAATAGACCCGCCCTGCTGGAACGGGCGCCTTGGCTTAACCCAAGCGCCAGAAATAGCCATACCGCGAAAAATGGGATAAGCCATAACTTCACTTCGGCTCGGTCAAACCATAGAACGGCGGCGCCAGGAATCGCAAACCATAGTAAGCAAGTGGTCCAAATACGTAACTGCCTCTTTGCTATCCCTTGCTTTACTGTATTTAGCAGCATCGCGCCCGAAAATGCCACGAATAGGAACAAGAAAACAAGCGCTAGTTGGCCTGGTAGGTGAATAAGGTCGTATTGACCTCGTAGGGCATCTCGCAATCGCATACCTTCGTAGACTGGCAACCAAGTGGCTAACCAGGCAACAAGGGTGGTCGAGACGATGGGATTGTCTCGACGCCAAAGTCCATTGGATACTCCACCATGCTGGGATATGAGCCACGTCAGTGTTTGGCTTAGATTGGGAGTATGACCAAACTGAACGCCTTGATATAGCCAAACGGTTCCTGCGATAAGGGTAAATAGCGCTAGTAAAATGCCCCAACCGGCGATCCATCGACGGCTCAAGCCGTGATTTGGCCAGCTAGCTGCGATAAGTGAGGGAATGATGAGTAAATTGGTCTGGTAGAGTAAAGTGGCTGCAGCTAAGACTGACGGTAAGCCAATCATGATTGGCCAGGACTTGAAAGGGTCTTGGCTGGCGAGTTGTAGGGCAAGCCATAACGAGACAAGTGCAAAGAAGGTGGCCGGGATGATGAAAAAGGCATCAACGGTATGAGTCCACATGGCATACGACAATCCGCATGCCAGGCTGATTATCGTTCCGGCCCACTCTTCGACCCCGATGGTCTGCAATATTAGCCAAAACACAGCAAGGGCTGAGGCTCCGAAAATAGCATTGAGGATTTGCATAACCCTTAATGCATCGCCTGAACCTCCAAGAATGATGTAGGCCTTGTAGAATGGAATGCCGAGTAGAACGTAGAGCATATGCGCCGGGTCCGGCGATGTATAGTCTAGACGATTGATGCGTCCCAATTCAGGCAGCACGTCCTTGTCATATTGTTGTGATGGAAAGAGTAAATAGAGGAAGAGCAGAAGAAGGAAGACGCCGGCCAAGAGGCCGTTCGAGCTCCTGATCCACACCATTGGCTGAGATGGTACGCGAGTAGGCTCAACAACTGATCTCACTGCGGGTACCTTCTCCTATCCTGGCAGTTAACTGTGCTGGCTTTCAAGATAGCGGGTGTCATGAGAGACTACGGTTCTGTCCGGCAAACGCCCAGCGGAGGTGTTCGAGGCCGACGCGAAGGGCGCGTTTGAAGGTGGCGGTGTCGCTGACGAGCATCTTGGCGTAGGTGAGGGCCGGGCCGGGGCGGAAGGCCCACTCGCGGAAGGCGCGCTTCTGCCAGTACATCAGGTCCTCCGCCGAGAGGTTGTCGTACTGGAGGACGGTGCCCTTGTCCATGTCGACCTCCTCCC
>CAYQJH010000249.1:0-2812 GCA_964417755.1 uncultured Planctomycetaceae bacterium | reverse complement strand
TTGTCGCCGACGACCGTCGGTGAGCCCTGGAACTCAACGTCGAAGCTGTGCTCCCAGAGGTTCCTGCCGTCGCCGGCGTCGAGGCAGGTGATGTTGCCCATGCTGTCAGCCAGAAAGACCAGCTTACCGTCAGAAGCGGGGCTGGCAGTATTGGGCAGCGCAATATCCTCCTTCACGTGCCATGTTACGTGCGTCTTGGTCACATTGCCCGAGCCGTCCATGCGGATAGCGGCTGCGCCCGCGCCTTCGTTGGCCACGTATACCATGCCGCCGACGACCACAGGCGAAGGCGCGACCTCACCGGCCATCAGGTCGGCTCGCCAGAGCTCATTGCCGCTAGATGCGTCATAGCCGATCACCCACGGCTTGGCGCTGGTGATGATCTGCTTGAGGCCCGAGGGGCCTTCAGCAATGACCGGCGTTGACCAGGACTCATCCACCGGACGCTTGATTTCCCATGCGAGCTTTCCGGTGGCGGCGTCAAACGCGACCATCTTGCTCTTGTTCTCATCGGCAGTGGACTGGTCCATCATCACGATCAGCTTGTCACCGGCCAGGCACAGCGAGGCGGCATAGCCGTAATGCACCTCGATGGAGCCGAGGTTCTTCTTCCAGATTTCCTCGCCATCGAGGCTGAGGCATACGAGGTCCATCGTGGGGAAGATGGCGAAGACCCGCCGGCCGTCGCTGCAGGGCGTCGGCGAGGCAAAGCCCGCCAGCGGCTCCTCTTCATCGTCGCCGGCTGCTGCCGCCGAGCCGACAGCCTTTCGCCAGAGCAACTTGCCGCTGTCGGCGTCGAAGCAGTAGACCTCCCGGCTTGTCTTGTCGGCGCCGGTAAGGAAGACCTTCTTTCCCCACACAATCGGCGAACTTTCTCCGGGCAGCGGCACGGGCGACTTCCACAGAATGTTCGAGCCCGAACTTCCGTCCCAGCCGTCGGGAATATTCGCGAAGGTGCATAAGCCGCTGCCGCCGGGCCCGCGGAAGCGATGCCAGTTGGACGCCAATTCCGCAGTAGCGACCGGCGGTAGTGCCGTGGATGAGCCGGATGAAGTGCTGGCCACGGTCGCCCCGGGCAGAGCTGCCGGGCGGTTGCCAATCCCGACGATGGCCGCCGCTGTCATCAGAAGCAGGCAGGTTGCGGCCACGGCAAGACGGCCCTGCCGGCCGATCTCCAAGACGCTGACCTCGCGCCGCTGTGTAGGGCAGGGCAGCTTTCGCCGCCAGTGTAAAGCCATACGAATAGATAATAGAAACGCTCCGCAGACGGGAAGCAGAAGCCAGCCGCCATACTGGGCCCAATTCTGGCGGCGGAAGAACTCCTGCCGCAATCGAAGATCGAGTTGGCGCACCTCGGCCTGGAGCTGGGTGTTGGTCGGGTCCTGCTCGAGTTGGGCGATCATAGCCTGCAATTGCGGCCGGCTTAGCGGATCATCCACCTTGGCTCGCCAGGCGGCTGTGATAATCACGGCGGCCAAAGCCAAGGCCAGTCCGCCGAATAACACCGAGGCCAATACGCACGCCTGGAACCAGGCTCGCGGCAGGGCGGCGCCATCTTTCGCCTTGCGCTGCATCATAACCCGGGCGCCTCTCCGTGGAGCTTCTTGAGGCGATCCTGCTCCATAGGGCAATACCTCATGCATCGCCCGCATGAGAGGCACCTGCCGCGATCAATAGTGTAATCCGTACTGGTTCGGCGGATGGTCAGGCTGATGAGCTTGCAGGCCAGCAGCAGACCCAGCACGCCGCCGATGATGGTGCAGCCCAGCGAGAACCGGCCTGCCACGATATCAGCCTGGGCGTATAGATCCTGCGTAGAAACGCCGCTGTCGCGGAACGCGGTGGAGGCGTTGGTCATCCATGTGATCTTCCCAGCGTCTTCGAGATACACCTGCTGCGCCAGGCGAGTTGTCGGATGCATCCGGGCCATTGCCGGCGCAAGGGCTCGCCCGCCCCATGCGCCGCCGGCTGACAGAACTGGAGCAAGGACGAGCAGCACCGCCAGCAGCCACCTGCCCTCGCTCCGGCGGCGGGGTGAAACCGGCGGCCTGGGCGGATTGATCGCCCCGAAGGGGCATGCATTCTCGCAGAGGCGGCACTGGATGCACTGTGTCGGCGTGATGGCAAGGTGACGCCACGATAGTCGCGACAGCAGGCCCAGCAGCGCGCCGTAAGGGCAGACGAATCGGCAATACGGCCGGGCGATGAACAGGCCAATGACAAGCATGAGGGCCCCCAGCAGGATCATTTCCAGGCTGCCGCCCAGGCGGAAGAAGCCGACAAATGGGTCGTACTGGCAGATAATGAATGCGCTGCCGGTGGCGGCAAAGAGCACCGCCAGCGCCAGGTACACAAAGGGCAGCATGCCCAGCGCGTGCTGAAGATGCGCGGGCAGCTTGACGGGGTGGAGGCTCACCAGGTCCTGCAGGCCGCCCAGCGGGCAGACGCTGGCGCAGAACGTCCGGCCCGATAACAATGCGAATGCCAAAGGCAAGAGGAAGAATGCACCAGCCGTCAGCGGTATGGCGTAATCATTCTCGAACATCGTCAGGGCGACGTTCTGGATCGCCCCGATCGGGCAGATGCAGCCTTGGCGATAGAAGCCGAAATAGCCGATCGACAGGATCATCAGGACCAGCAGGCCGCGGCGCGACCGCAGGCGCAGGGCCAGGTAGCTGCCTGCCGCCAGTGCCAGCACGAGCACGCCCAGGTCTACGTACTCAAGGGCCTGGGCCCGCGCGGCCGGCTGGGTGATGGTCGGCAACTGGTGGCCGCTCTCGAACTCAGGCGGAGGATTCCGCTCAGCGGAGAA
>CAYQJH010000248.1:0-2824 GCA_964417755.1 uncultured Planctomycetaceae bacterium | reverse complement strand
GCAACTTGCAAATCCACAAAAGGCCTGCCGATCTGGCCGATCAAATCGCTGGATCGGCCGCGAAGCTTCCCGGGCACGTATGCCTATCAGCTAAAGGGACCTGAAAAGGCTCATGGCTTTGGCGTCTTGCTGCGATTTGTTAGCAGTTGACACTTTCGCAGCGGCCCATTATGATGAATCACATATTTCGCAGCCTCACAAGGAGTTCTTAACCCAAGCCGGCTGATCTTTGCAGACCTCAAAAAAGGAAGGGATATTCATGCGAATTCGCACTTTTGGTCTTCTTGCCGTTTTGCTCTTGGCGTCGGTGTCTTATGGAGGCGTGCTCTTCTCGAGCAACTGGCGCAGCGGCCTGGGAGGGTCGGAAACCAATCTCCTCGATAACGGCCTGTGGGACTATGATCATAATCCCTACCTGCTCTCCATCAAACGCGGCGCTCCGGGCGGTCACAACTACCTGGCTGTTGGAATGCAGGACATGATCTGGACCGGCGTGATAGAGAACAACTGCTATTCTGACCAAGTCCCGGACCATCGCATCCGCGACTGGCAGCGCGAAGGGCAAGATCTGCTTCATGGAATTGCCGGTCAGTAGCAGGAACAGCAAGCCAATGACCCCCAGACCGCGGGTATCGACCTCATGTTATCTATCGGACTTGAAATGCCGCATCTATAACGCCAACGGCGCAGGTGACATGCATGTATTATGGATCGCCCCTTCGTCAACATCTCTGTCGCATGAGGTAAAGATTTGCCATTAAATTCAATCTATGGTTAAATGGATGCCACGAGGACGTCTACAGAAACGGCGGAGTGCGTCGAAATCGGCGGACCCTGGAGCCAATTGAGGCATTTACGCTAGAGAGGATTGTTTCCATGCCAAAGTTCACCTTATGCAAATCTGGCGGATTGTTTCTTGTTTGCTTCACGGTGCTCTTCGCTCACAACATTGCTGGCGCGGCTGGCACAGTGCGCATCGGCACTATAGACGTGCCGGATGATTGCGCCCTGGCCAAGAAGGAGCATCCCCGCCTGCTGTTTACCAAGGCCGACCTGCCTGACATTCGCGCTCGCATTGCCAAGCCAAGCCTCAAGCCGATCTACGACAGGCTGAAGCAGACCGTGGATCAGCAGATGAACATAAACATGGACGCGGCCCAGATGATCGTGCCACTTGGGCTTATGTACCACATCACCGGCGACACCAGGTACGGCCAGGCCTGCCGCGAGGTGACTGTCCAGGCGCCATTCGGCGTCTATGCCACAATGGGCGCTTATGGATACGACCTGATCTATGACCTCTTGACGCCGTCGGAACGCGCCCAATGCGAGAGCAAGATGCTCGTCCAGGCGCAACGCGGCTCGGTCGGTTCGACCGACCTGACGCCCCTGATCAACGCCCTGGGGATATATGGCAACGGCACGAACGACGAGGAAATGGCCTCGATGATCTCCCAGATGCATCAGGCCATGGTCGCGAGGAAGGTGTATCTGGACCAGTGGGCGGCGGATCGCGGCGGCGACAGCAACAGCCACGACTACATCGGACAGCACGAATATGTTGGGACGATGGGCGCCTTGCAGGCCTGGAGGGCATCGACCGGCGAAGACTTGTTCGAGGGTTTCAATTGGGCCAAGACGATGGGACCGTATTACATTTACAATCTTCTGCCGGCCAACAGGGGCAGCGCTCACATCGGCAATGATAGTGGTGGCCAAATATTCTTCCCGATAGAGACCGGAGCCGAGGCATTTGTTTCAATCGCCCAGTCCAAGTGGCAGGACGGCGTGACAGGCTCGTGGGTGAAGAATACAGTATGCGGCAGCACGGTTTATTATGACGTGCTGTTCAGAAACTGGGGCATGGTTCTGTACTACAACCCCGACGTGCCGGACATCGCCCCTACCCAGTTGCCCGAGGACAGGCTTTTCAAGACTCGCGGCTACTTGTACGCGCGCAGCAACTGGGCCAGCGACGCCACCTTCGTCAACTTCAGTTGCGGCAAGTTCGAGCCCGACAGCCGCAACAACTGCGACGCCAACTCGTTCATGATCTATCGCAAGGCCTACCTGGCCTGCGACAGCGGCACGAAGGCGTCGATAAGTTATTCAGACAATGGCTACAAGTATTGGCCGCAGACCATAGCCCACAACTCCATTACCGTCGGCACCGCCGACAACCCGAGTCCTTATACCATCACGATGTGCGGAGGTCAGGTCTCGCGAGTTCCGGCCGAATGGCTCACCATGTATGGAATGCCCGTGAACGCGGACAACATGTACACCCGTCAGGCGGGCGAGATCAAGGCCTACGAGACGTCTCCGGAATTCGTCTACACGGTCGGCGACGCCCGCTGTGCTTACGACCCCCACAAGGTGAGCGGCTTCACTCGCCAGTTCGTGTACATTCGGCCTGGGGCCTTCGTAATCTTCGATCGCGTCAGTTCCGTCAATGCCAACGATCCCAAACGGTGGTACTTGCACACCATGGAGAAGCCCGCGAGCCTCGACGGCACGCTGACGGCCGATACTAGCGTCCATTCCACCGGCCATTTCCTGTCTAGCGGCAAGACTCTTCGCACGCCCCATTCAGGCAGCGCCTTGTTTTCCAAGACGATCCTGCCCGAAAGCGCCATTATTCGCGTGCTGGGCGGCACGGGCCACCAATTTGAGGTCAAGGGCATCAACTACGACTTGCCAGCCAGTTGGTGGAATCTGATGCAGACTCCCGATTACGCTGATTACCTGGAGCGGATCGGCATCGGCTACTGGCGAGCGGAAGTCGAGCCGCAGGTCAAGCAGGCCAACGACGTCTTCCTGCACG
>CAYQJH010000247.1:0-2858 GCA_964417755.1 uncultured Planctomycetaceae bacterium | reverse complement strand
CCCCAACCGTCTCGGTCAGGTTCACATTCTGGTCATCCAGGCCGCGAACCATCGGGTGTGACTCTTCCTCTTCCATCACGCGCACCATCGGGCGAGTGGGGTCGGGATTCACATATTGCCTCAGCCGCCCGACGCGCCGAATGATCCTGTCGATCTCGGCATCCAGGTCTACGCCGTTCCGGCTGGCCAGCTCGCGGGCCACATCCATCGTGCGTTTGACGCGATGCTGGTAGACGGCTTCCGCCTCGGCTGCGCTATAGCCTTCATTCCTCTGGATGGCCCGCTTCTGTTGCCGCACCCACCTCGTATCCGGCGCATCTTCATCCTGTCGAAGGCTCTCCATCAGGCGGTAGTCCAGGCAGAAGTCGTACTGGCGCCTGTCTCGGGCCAATACAACACCGTTGCGATCGCAGATCTCTCCGCGGATGGGGGCAAGGAACTTGGTGCGGCGCTCGTTGGCGAATTGGTCTCTAAAACCCGGCCCGCGCACCACCTGAAGGTGAAACAACTTGGCGATCAGTATCAGCAGCACCACCGCGATGATCGCCAGGAATATCTTGATTCGTTGCTTATACATGCTCAAAACGATCTATCCGATGTTGCCGGCATGATCGCTCGCTCGACAAATCCAAGTAGAAACTGCAACAGCGGCGCCAGCAGCGCGCTATACAGCCCTACCAGCAGCACCTGCAGGACCAGCCAGCCATAATCAGACCAGCCGATATCGCCCATTCGCAGCGTCTGGATCGTGACCCACAGGCTGTGACTGAGCACGACGAAGAACATTACCACCAGCGCCTGCGTCGCCGCGCGATCTCGAAAGAATGCCTCGCGGATGCGGAAGATCGCACCAGCCGCCAGGGCGTACGCGATCGGCATCGGCCCGACGACTGTCGCCGTGCCGGGCCCGCCGCCAGTAGTAAGGTCCAGGCACAGGCCAAGAATCCACGCTGCCAGCATGCAGTCGACAGCCGTCCGCGCCCGCAACGCCACGAACACAGCCAGCGCCGCAGCCATGTCCGGCCCGACCTGGCCCATCGAGAGCGGAATGGTCAGAATCCGCCCCAGCGAAGTCTGGACAAGGATCGCCACGTAGGCCAGCATGATGTAAGGTATCCATCGCATCAGCGTGTCACTGCCCCTTCTCTTCGCTCGACAGGCCCGCCGCGGGGCACAACCACGTACACGTCCCGCAGGCCATCGAGGTCTGCCAGCGGCTTGATGCGAAGATCGACGAACCCGCCCTTGGAGGCTGGCCTTTTCTCAGCCACCTCGCCGATGCGGACCTGTGCGGGCAGCATCACGTCGTCATTGCATGTCACCAGCAGATCTCCTGCCTGGATGTTGTATTCATCCTTCACATTAGAGGCCAGCATAGAATCGCTGCCATTGCCTTTGACTTCGATCTCTACGAGTTGAGGCAGTTCAGTCACGAGGGTCGTGCGGACGCCGTTGTCGATGACGACGCGAGGATTGGAAGGGTCGATCCTCCGCTGAATCCGCGCGCGGATTACGAATCCGCGATCGGTCACCAATTGCAGCCGGGCGGTAAACTCGCCGCTTTCGATCAGCCGGCCGACCAATGCAGTCTGCGCCACCTGCTCAAGGTATGAAACCGGCGTCAAGGCCTGAGACAACTTCGGGAGTGCCTTGGAACGATCGGTGGCCAGCAGCCGGGTGGTGACGGGCAACCCATTAGATGCCTTGCGTATACTTACCGTCCTGGTCTGGCCATAGGACAGACTGTCGGAGCCTACCACGCGGGCAGATACCAGTTCGCATGGAATGTCATTGAGATGCCCGAACAAGAGATGATCCAGTTGCTGAATCCTCGCCAGTTCGCTGCGCGTCTTCTCGAGTTCCGCCCTCAGCGCGTCGGTCACGCCGCCCAGGGCCTGGTTCTCAGCCGCCAGTTGCCGGGCCTCATCCTGTGAAAAGCGCTTTGCTGTCATCTCACCCAGTTTGGCCCTGAACATCGTGCCCAGGTACGTCGGCCCGTCGGTAAGTGGCGCCAGCACCGATTGCATCGGCGGGCGCAGCACGCGGCCAAGGCGCGGACCGATAAGAGTGCTCGCGACGCTCAGTACCAGCAGGAAGACGAGAATAGAGCCTCTGGAGGCGTTGGCTTTGAATCTCATAAGCGGCTGATATCTTACCTGTCTTGACGGCGGCATACTAGCAATAGCGGTTCTGAAATTCATGGAGTGTGGCGCCAGACTCTTATGGAGTGCGGTGCCAGAGCCGCAACGGCGGCGGCACCGCTTTGGCTTGTCAATCCAAATGACGCGGTAAACCGGTTCTCATCCAAAAAGTTGGTCGGGGATGTTTTTGAAAAAGGGCCGGCTGGTTTTTTTGTGGATGAGAATCGGTAAACTCAATCGATCCACCGCCGCCGAAGCCAAAGCGGCGGCAAAGCCGCCGCACTCCATAGACCGCCGCTTTTGACCCACTTTCTGCGCACATATCGAGCCCGCCCAGAAGCATAAAATTGGCTCTTGAGGAAAAAACTTCTTGTCTTCAGCCAAGGACTTACGGCCGGCCCGGTCGTTTTCTGACCCTCTTTGTGCGCACAAGAAGGGGCGCGACGCGCTAATGGGGCGCGCGGAGAGTTCGCTGGCCGTACAGCCGCACGGCGCAAACGCGGATATTCACGATTCGCTCGGCGCAACAGGAATGACAACAAAGACCAGTTCAAATGCGCAAGAACCTGGGCAAAATCGAACAGAATCAAACAGAATCGAACAGAACTGAACAGGCACTCATGGGTACAAGATATTGACCACACAAATCTTACGACTTTTGAACACATGCAGATGCGTCTCAGAGCCTGTATGAAAAGGTGTCGCGGGCATCTTGCC
>CAYQJH010000246.1:0-2909 GCA_964417755.1 uncultured Planctomycetaceae bacterium | reverse complement strand
GAAACGAAGCAGGCCGTCGTCGGTGGCGGAAACCACCATCAGGCCGATCTCGTCAATGTGGCCTTCCAGAAGCAGGCGCGGCTCGACGCCGGCATTGACAATGGCTATGGCATTGCCATAGGCATCCGTGCGGACCTCGTCGGCGAACTGGCGAGCGTAATCGCACCAGACCTTCTGACCGGCTGCCTCAAAACCGCTGGGCGAGGGAGTAGTCAGCAACTTACGAAGAAAATCGAACGATTCCTGACGCATAGTCTTCGATCCTTTCTTGGGCGGACGACGTTGTTCACGAATTACACGAAATACACGAACTAAACAACGGAACGACGTGCATCATGATGAGGCCAAGACATCGATAGATACAGTATCCGCTGTAATGATCTTAAACAAGTCTCGTGCTCCAGGAAGCCCCCTGCGGAAGCAGGGGGATCCTCGTGCTCCAGGAAGCCCCCTGCGGAAGCAGGGTACGTGTTTAGCGACCTATTTTGGCTAGCGCGGCGTGGTTGGCGAGGAAGCTGACGAAGTCGCGGCCGGTTTGGTGACAGGTGGCGCCGAGGCTGGCGAGGATTTCCCAGCTTCGTCGGCCACGGTCGGTCTTGTTGCCGCAGGAGAGCTTGCGGGCAATGACGGCAGGGCGCAGGGATCGTTCGGCCCGATTATTGGTCGGTTCCACTCGTACGTCCAGCAGGCAGCCAAGCAGGTGCGTGCGCTGTTTGGCCAAGCGGTTTTTGATTCTGGCGTCGCCGCATTGGATGGGGTTCTTGGCCAGCAATTGGTCAATCCAGGCTTCCATCGCAATGCGTTTGGTGGCGATGTCGGCATCCGTCAGAACCTTTTGTTCCCACAGCCGGTGCAGCACGATCACGCTCTTAAGCAGCAGCTTCCACTGATGCAGATAGGACGGGTCTTTCGTGCCCTCCAGCCGCAGGGCCGCCTCGATCGCGCGAAGATGATGCGCGATGCACTTGTGCTTGCGATACATGGCTGGATCGTAACTGGACAGACAATCGCTCACCAGCACGCCGGCGAAGTCCTCGCCAAGCACTTGCTCGACCACCTTGCTGGAGCGGCTTTGGTCCACGCGATAGACTGTCGCCTGCGGACAAGTGAATGTCCACAGCCACCATCCAGGCCCGCCGACCCACCAGCTTGTCTCGTCGGCGTTGACCGTGGGCGAACCTCGAATCTGATTGACCAGCCCATCATAATCGCCCTCGACGCGATCCGCCAGGCGGTCAATCATCTGGCTGAGGCCGCCGGCCGTCAGGTCAAGCCCGGCCAACTCGCGCAGTATCCTGCAGGTTCGTCGCATTGTTAGACCGTGATGCTTGTTCAGCGCGGCGGCAAGAGCAATAGCCCGCGGCCCCAGATGCACGCCAGCAGCGCCCGTGGCATCGGAGGTCTGGAGAGGATGACGCGAACAGACCTCTCCGCAATGATCGCAGGTGGCGCGGTAGGTGACGATCTTGTACACCACCGGCTTGACGGGCGGAATCTCCTCTATGATCTGCTCCACCGGATGAACGCCGTGAATCGCACCGCCGCAGTTGGGGCAACAGGGCAAGGGAACCACCTCGTGGCGATCTATGGGCGGAATCTTGCGATGGGCCCCGATGTGCCCCATCGGTCGTCCAGGCTTCTTGTGGCGATCGGCCGGCTTCTTCAACCGCTCATCCCGACGGAACGGCGCTGCTTGGCGAGCGTTGGCCGCCTGCGCCTGCTCCAACTGCTGGCAGACCTGCCCCAACCGCTCATTGAGCCGGCCGACCTCCACCGTCAAGTCCGCCACAGCCTCAGTCAACTTCTGATTCCGCGACAGAAGTTCCTGATTCTGAATGAGAAGTTGAGAGTTCTGCGCTCGCAACTGCTCGATGATGGCCGCAGCATCCTGCATAGGCCATCATCTACCATAGCGCATGCCCTGGCGCTAGTTAAAATGGGTAATTTGGATAAAGATTCTTTAAGTCGCTAAACACGTACGAAGCAGGGGGATCCCCCCCGCCTCCCGGCGGAGCTTCCAGTTGGCTAAGGGCGTGTTCGACGGTCCCAAGAGCCGCCCTGGAATGCCTGACGCTCGCTTCTGCTCTAAAGTTTTTCATCTTCGCAGGCCGATACATCTTGCTGTGAATGGCTCAATGTATTGCCTGGAGCGCAACATGACCAAGCGACAACTTATCGACGAAATCATCTCGATCAACCGAACCGCACAGCCGTCCTTCTTGGCGCGGTTCAACGAAATCGATCTGGACGAATACCTGCGACACCTGATTGGCGCCAAGACCAGCCGGCTCAGCGGCGACTATTCGCGATACAGGAAGTACTTCCAGACCGACGGCACCGAGCGCGGCTGTGCGACCAATGACGCTGCGAATCGCTCCCAGCCGGCCGCAAGCCCCGCATTGGGTGCCTACCAGGCAGAGGCGGTCAGCCCACAAGCGGACGATGCCGACTTCGAACCGGCCTCGTTTGATTGCGAGCAGGATGAGGCGGCGGCCCCTGTCGGTTCGGTGGGCGAAGACACGCACGATCGTGCCCATGCGCTGGTGCCGGCAGGATCGGGCAATTTGCCTGCCTACAATATTTCAGCAACGCCCTTCGCCGAGAGTGGTGAGGGAAAGTGGCTGTTTTGAGGGAACTGGACCGTATTATTGTTGGATGAAAGATTGTGGCAAGACGGCTGCGGCATGCTCAACCGCAGCCGCCTTCGTTTTGTATAGGCGCGAAATTTCATCTTTGCCTGCAAACGGGATTGACAAGTAAATATACAAAAGATAATAATGGCGTGGCGGGCAAGGACAATCCTAACCCGTGTTTGGGCCGTAGGTCAAATGGAATAAATACCGGACTGTCCATTCGGTGGTTGCCGGGTCGAACCCCGTCCGCCCTGTTTTAAAGGATGTGCTGGAAAA
>CAYQJH010000245.1:0-2918 GCA_964417755.1 uncultured Planctomycetaceae bacterium | reverse complement strand
GTCGGTGAAGCGCTCGTCACCGCTGGCGAAGCGCACGGTCACCGCGCCGGTCGTGACCCGGCGGTCGAACACGGCCACCGGCAGGGCATAGCGGATGCTGACCAGGTTGCCCAGGTCCACGAGCAGATTGAGCGAGGGGATGTCGCCGTGCTTGGTCAGGCGGCGCAGCAGGGCTTCGGCGGCGCCCCGGTACTGGGTCGGCTTGACGCCGAACGCGCTGAACGCCCGCCGCCAGGCGGCGAGGCTGGGCACGTCGCTGAGCGCGGTATCTCCCAGTCGGGCCAGGACCGCGCGCTGCTCGGCGATGAAGGCGGCAGCCAGCGGCGGAGGCGTGAGACCATTGCGCAGGCCCCGGGCGAGGATCACCCCGCCGCGGATGGCCGGGAAGCGGGCCAGGAGGGCCGGGTCGTAGCGGAAGAGGGTGGGCATGGCTTACTCCTTTGGTAAAGTGGGCTACATCCTGTCTGTCCAAAAGGATAATTACACTTCAGATGTCCGGCGGACCCTTTTGCTAACGGATCGGTCTATTTGGGATATTCCAGACGTGCCGTTACAATTACGAAATCGCGCTCGAATTTGAGGAGACTCCACGTGGCAGTCTGGACTTCGCGCTCTCCAGCGGTGTGGCCATCTCGTGCCTGGCGGTATGCGATGCTAGCCATCTTGATCGTGGCAGCAGGGTTGCGATACCCTGGTTACGATTTCAGCCTGCCGTACATTGACCATGTGGATGAACCAGCCTACAATCTTGCTGCACGCATGGTGATTGACTTTGGGTCGGCCAAGCCCCTGGGGATGCATGGCTACCCGCCCGGAATCATCACAGTGCATCTCCTCCTGGAGCGGACCTTTCAGAACCCGGATCAGCCACCTTCAGCTATTCTATGGTTGGCGCGCCTGCTGTCCGTGACGATGAGCGTCATAACCGTTTTGTTGATGGGTCTGCTGGGCTACCGCGTGGCAACGCCACTGGCTGGACTCATTGCGGCGTGGTTGTGGGCTGTGTCCCCAAGAGTTGTCGAGCATAGCCGTTTTGCCACGGCTGATCCCTATGTGACGTTCTTTGCTGTGCTGGCGCTGTTCTGGACGATTTCCGGGACTTTGCATGACCGTGACCGCTGGGCAAGCTGGGGTGTTTTCGCCAGCATGATGGCCGTTGTCTTCAAGTATCAAGCCATTGTGATCGTGCCGATTGTTCTGCTCATTCCACTGTGGCGACTGCGTTCTCTGCCTGACCGGCGCCGCATCTGGGTCAATTTCGGCTACAACCTCCTAGCATTGGCCTTGTTCGGATTCTGGCTAGTGGCGATCTATCCTGCCACCGAAGCCCACGAATCGCCGGACTGGAGCGCGGCATCCAACAAGCTGAGCATGCCGTCCGTCGAGATTCTACTGAGGAATCTGACCCAGAGCGTTCTTCACCCGGTCAACCGCAATCTGATCTGGCAGGTAGGTGCACTTGGACTGGCGCTGCTGACGCTGCGTCCGGTTCGCCGTCATGTGAATTGGATCGGCCTGGGAACTCTACTCGCCGGCGCCGTGGTGTGGTTCGGAGTCGTCAGTCTATATGGCTGGCAATTCTTTCGCCAGTTCATCTCTGCCAGCGCGTTCCTCACCGTCCTGGCTGGCACCGGGCTGGCACTGTTCGGGACGGCTGCGATCTGGCTGGTCGAACGCGCCCCCCGATCTTTCAATGCTCGGCATGTCCGGCTGGTGGGCGCTGCCATTGCTATGATCGCAATCGCATTTCTCACCCGGCGCCAGCTCGCTGCCTCGATTGAAGACACGCGCAATCATCTGCTGCACGACCGGCGGAATGACCTCGCAGCGTATGCCGATTCTTCACTGCCGAGCGGCTCCTATATTACCCATTCTGAGAACCACAAGACCTTCAACCGCGATTGGGGAGGGTACGCGGGAGCGACCGAATTTCCCCTATACGAGGTTGCGTCCCTCACTGACCATCCAATCGAACACTGGCGAGAGCAGGGGGTCAAGTATGCTGTTATCGCTTATGATGTTTACAACACCCTGAAAGACACGGCCCAGGGACAGG
Source organism: uncultured Planctomycetaceae bacterium (assembly GCA_964417755.1). Lineage (GTDB taxonomy): Bacteria > Planctomycetota > Phycisphaerae > SM23-33 > SM23-33 > CAYQJH01. Next base: position 862 of record CAYQJH010000245.1, on the reverse strand, counting down.
CATACCTTGATCAGATGGTGCTGCTTAAAGCGTACCCACCCTCAAGTCGCTATCGAGGCCCTGCGATGGTGATGCTGGCTCTTGAACCGATCCGACATCCCGCCGCCGGGCAGCTTGGTCCGATTGACCTGATCGGCTATGACATAGACCACACAGCCGTACACCCTGGAGAATCCATCACGTTCCGTCTGTATTGGCAGTGTGAGAGCGCGCCGGGCGCTGAGTACGTTGTATTCAATCACCTCGTTCCGCTTGGCTCTCGTGATTTGGCGGCACAAGTGGACGGGCCTCCGCTTGGCGCTGAGAAACGAGGCACGATGACCTGGAGCGACCCTAAGGAAACGCTCATCAGCCAGCCCTTCACGCTTACCATCGGTCAGGACGTGCTCCCAGGAGAGTACCGACTGATTACAGGCTTCTACCGGCGAGATACCTGGGAGCGCCTGACAACGGCTCAAGGGATGGATTTCTTGGCGTTTGCACAGATTACCATCATGGGGCCTGAATGAGTGGCGTCAACACCTTCTGTGTTCGATCATTGAAACGGATGTCTTTGCTGTGAAATGCTGATCCCTCGCAACGCAAACAGCAGCACGGCCTATCGCTCGCTCTCTTGCAGGAGCGCGTTGGGGCAGATCGCCAGGCGCTCATTGGCTCCGCCTTGCTCACTCCTCCAGGCCGATCTGGATGGCGTCCCCTTCGACGCGCACAGGGAACCAGGGCACCGGGATGACTGCTGGCATGGCCAGCACTCGCCCGTCGCGGAGGTCGAACTGCGCGCCATGCCGGGGGCAGGTGATGGTGAAGCCGTCGAGGTCGCCCTCGGCCAGCGGGCCGTCGTCGTGCGTGCAGCGATCCTCGA
>CAYQJH010000244.1:0-2945 GCA_964417755.1 uncultured Planctomycetaceae bacterium | reverse complement strand
TCGCCTGTCTTCACTGGTGAGCCTATCTTTGACTCCAAGTCCCCGGCTGTCACCACGCCGTCCACAGGCGCTCGAATTGATGCCTTGTTGATCCGCAGGTTGTCCAAATCCATCCGCGCCTTTGCCTGCAGGGCCTGGTAGTAGGCGATCATGGCGTCTGCACGCTTACTCTCGCCGCCGCCTGCGGCCTGCTTGTACGCCACCATGTATTGGTCGTACTCGTGCGTGGCCTTGTCCAGATCGCTGACGAGTTCGTCGGTCTTCAGCGTTGCCAGCACGTCACCCTTGGAAACTCGGTCGCCAACTTTCTTCAAAACCTGGTCTATCTTGCCATCAAACGGCGCGGGCAATTCCTGTCGCTGGACGGCCTCCAGCGAGCAGATGCCCTCTGCCCGGTAGGTGCCCTTGACAAACGTCATGAACAGGATCAGCCCGAAGACAGCGATAGCGATGAGCTTGAGCCAAGTATGCTTGGGGCCCAGGGCGTTGGAGAGGCCCTTTCTTGCGCTGGCGGCCAGGCGAGAGCCTATCCAGCGGTCGGTTTCGTGCAGGTTGACCATCCTGGCGGTAACCAGATCGCCGGTGAGGCGAAGGGCCTCGAGTTCATCGAGGTTGAATGCCTTGTCGGGCGGCCTTTCGAGGCTCAGCACGCCGACGACCTCGCCGCCGCGGCGAAGCGGAATGCATATGACGCAGCAGGGGCCTTGGCGTTTTGACAGTTCCCCAGCAGCCCGGCTGACGTAGGTGGCGTCGGCGGCAGGTGGGTAGATGACTTCGACGTCCTGGTCCAGGCATTCTTCCATGGCCGCTTCCATGTCCTGGACGAGTTTCATCTTGCGGCTGAATTTTTCGGTGTGGCTGAGGGCCTTGATCTGGACATATCGGCCCTTGAGGAAGCCCAGGCCGACGCGATGTGCCTGCCATCGCGCGGCAAACTCATTGCATAGCGCCATGCCCGAACCGGCAAAACGGTCGGGCTCGTTGACGGCAGAGAGCACCTCCATCGCCAGACGCATGCGGCGAAGGTCGAACTGGCGACGCTGCAGCGTCAGGCGCATCTCGTAGAGGCTCAGGAGGCTCATCGTCAGCTCCAGCCTCAGCCGGCTGGCACTCAACACCTCGGCGTCGGATGATTCTACTACGAAGATGGCCATGCCGCGAATGCCGCTTTCGTTTCGCAGCGGTAGCAGCACCACGTGCCTGTCGGGGGGCTGGCCATAGAGTTCGTCGCTGGTGCGAAGGGGCTTCACGAGGACAGTTCCGGCCGCGGCCGCCTGCTGCATGTTCTCGGCCGACTGGGTCAACCAGGACGGCGCGGGGGTGTTCGGCTCCAGCGGTGGATAGATGGCCAGCACTTCAGCCTGGCCGTTGGCGCTGGGGCGGACGATCGCTCCGGCAGCCGCCCAGGAGATAGCGCACTGCACCGCCAGCATGTTGACCAGGAATTGGTCCGGCGGGCCATCGAAGCGGCTGAGGCGTTCAACCAGGTCGGCGACAGAGACCTGCTGCTTCGGCGATTCCTCGCTCATGCGCGTTCGATTTATCGTCATTACGTCATCCCAACTCAGATCGGCGGAAAATCGAAGTCCTGCCCGAGCTGTCTTCAACATATCGGCAAAATCGTTGAAGACAGCCCAGGATGGACAAATACATCAGGTCGATATTACTTCTTCTGCCGCTTGGCGACATCCAGTTCGAGCTCGCCGAATTGATCCTCATGGCGGCGGATCATCTGGCTCAGCGTGATAGCCAATCGCTTGGCAGAATAATAGTTCATGATCACGCGGTTGTTTACCTGGAAGACGATCTCAGGCTGCTGGCCTTGACCAGTGGCCGGATTGGCCAGATTCACGCCGAAGTCGAGCATGACTTCCTCAGCCGTCCCGTTGGTGCGGAACGCATTGGCGTAAATCGTGTCCATGTTGCGCTCATCGATGCGGAGGCGCACCTGCTGCTGGCCGGTCTGCTCGCGAGCCTGATCTTCGATCTTCTTTTCACTTACGTTCTCAGCCATGATTACTCCTTTTTGGGGTTCCTGCTGCCTAGCGTGTCCGCCGGAGCGGTCGCCGTCGTTGCGACGCCTTCCGGCCCGAAGTCGATACTTACCCGCTCGCCCGCCCGCCGAAGCGAAGGGTTCGGCAATTCTACCCGCACCGTCACCGTGTCGCTGCCGGCATCGGCTACCGATGCAATGAAGATGATCTTGCCGGTTTGCTGCGCGGAATCATCATGAAAGCCTACCTTCACCGCCTGCTCCAATCGCAACCGGCTACTCTGCTGGCGCGAAACGGGAGCATCGATGTACAACGGATCGATCTTGACCACCCGCATGATCTTGACGTCACGGTCGGCGCTTTCGCCCGGCTGCGCGTTGATCCTCTCTACCAGGCCGTCAAACGGACTCAACAGGCTCATCCGCTTAAGAGTGGCGGTGACTTCCTTATACTTCAGTTCAGCCTGCGTCTTTTCAAAGCGGGCCAGCTCCAGCGACAGATCGGCGCTCTTGGCTTCGAGCCTGGCCTGGGCAACCTCTATTTCTGTGGCCACGGACTTCTGCTGGGCTGCTTCCATCTTCTCCAGCATGACCTTCTTGAGGTCAAACTGGGCTTCTGCATAGCGAATCTTGATGGTATCTTCCGCCTGCTGCTTGAGATGTTCCGCCGAGGCCTGCTCGGCTGCATCATCCAGTTTTATCAGCAAGTCGCCGGTCTTGACGCGGTCGCCCTGCTTGACGGGAATCGAGTCGATCCGTCCGGGCATCACGAAGCTCAGTATCACGTCTTGCGACGGCATTGTGATAGGTTCAATGGTTTGTGCGGAAGCTCCCAATTCGCCCAGGAGTATAGCAGCGGCAACAATAATGATTCTTACCAGTTGAGGCATCGGAACCTTACCTGCTTGCCAGTATTGCGGCACGGCGGTTAACCATGACGTTCAGGCAGGCT
>CAYQJH010000243.1:0-2984 GCA_964417755.1 uncultured Planctomycetaceae bacterium | reverse complement strand
CCTGCGTGGATGCCCAGCAGTGCCACCTGGCTGTTAGAATTGTCGTACACTGTCCGCGGCATGCCATGTGAGGACGTGTACGTGTAGCCCCCTTCGCGATCAGCGGCAGCGATCAGCCATTCCATATCGGCCTTGAGCGCGGCCACCTGGGCCGGGTCCTTGGTTATAGGCGCCAGGGCCGACAGTGCACAAGCCCGCATGGCCACCGCATAGGTGCCGGTGAGCTTCTGCTTCACCAGCCATGCGGCAGCACGGACAACCGTGGGATCTTTCGGATCAACATCGCTTGACAGCAGTGCATAAAGGCACAGCGCCGTCTGCCCGCCAAACTCGATATGAGTTGGTGCCGTCTCGCCCGCGCATAGGCCATCAGGCCCGATCTGTCGCAGCAGGAACGCGCGCCCGGCAGCCAAGGCATTATCCAGTGCCTGTCGAGGAAACACGACGGGCGCGCCGCTCTTTGGTGCAGCCACCTGGCAAAAGGCCGGCGGCGCAGCGGACAGCATCGCGATAGCGCACAGGCAGATGCCAAGAGATAGCCTTCGAATGATCGCAGACATTCTGTAGTTATATCAGCTTTCGGCGCGGGCCCCAAGCGCCATGCGGCAGGTGAATGGGGCAGGTGAACTTCGTTGCCAAGATCATCAAACTTCTGGCCGACTCTTCCAGGATGAGAGCCTCTGCCTTAGTGTCTTCGTGTCGTAGTGGTGAATGCTGTTGTCAACCCCGTGCGATTCGATACCGCCGGAAGTCGATCCCCAACTGCTTGATCTTGTAGCCGATGATCCTCTGCGTGCTGCCCAGGTCTTTGGCTGCCGACGAAACGCTGCCGTTGCAGCGCTTAAGCGCGTCGACGATCAAGTCTCGCTCGAACATGCTGACGCGGTCTTCAAGCGAGCCAACGCCGGCAGTGTCGCTGGCGTCGGAGGTCTGAAGCGTAGGCGGCAGATGATGAGCGTGAATCACCCCGTCGGTCGAAAGCAGCACCGCGCGCTCAATGCAGTTCTCCAGCTCGCGCACGTTGCCCGGCCAGTGGTACATCACCATCATGTTGATGGCCGGCGTGGTTATTCGCCGCACGTCCTTGCCCATCTTGCGGGCGTAACGCTCGACGAAGAAGTCCGCCAGCAGCAGGATGTCGTCCTTCCGCTCGCGCAGAGGCGGCAGGAAGATCGGAAACACATTCACGCGATAGTAAAGGTCCTGGCGGAACGTCCCAGCCTCAACGGCTTTTTCGAGGTCACGATTGGTGGCTGCCAGCACGCGGACGTTGACCTTCTGCGTGCGGTTGGAGCCGACCCGCTCGAACTCCCGCTCCTGAAGGACGCGAAGCAAGCGCACCTGGGTGCCAGGCGAAAAGTCACCAATCTCGTCCAGGAACAGCGTGCCGCCATCGGCCTCCTCGATGCGCCCCTTGCGGGCCTGAAGCGCGCCCGTGAATGCGCCCTTCTCGTGGCCGAAGAGCTCGCTCTCCAGGACGCCCTCGCTGAGGGCGGCGCAATTGACCTTAATGAAGGGCCCCTTGGCGCGCGGGCTGGAGTAGTGGATCGCGTGTGCGACCAGTTCCTTGCCCGTGCCGCTTTCACCGCGGATAAGCACGGTGGTATCGCTCAGGGCGACCTGGTGGATCGCGCGATAAACTTCGCGCATCGCGCCGCTGTTGCCGATGATATTTTCAGGGCGAAAGCGATCTTCGAGCTCCGTGCGCAGGCGGACGTTTTCCTCCTCCAATTCCTGCCGACGGGTCTCTGCAAGGCGGCGGCTCTTGACATCGTTGGCGATCATGCTGGCCACGATCGTCAATACGCGCAGGTCCTCCTCCAGCGCCACAGACTCGTCGAACACGCGATCTGCGGACAGTGCGCCGACCACTTCGCTGCCGATGGCGATTGGCACGCAGATGAAACTGATCTCGTTTTTGAGGTGGCCTTCCTTGCCCAGCAGGTTCCGCCGGTTGTGCACCTTGTCCAGGAACAGCGGCTCCTGCGAGACCTTCGGGACGATTGCGGGCTTGCCCGTTTGGACTACCCGGCCGGTGACGCCCTCGCCCATGCGATAGCGGATCGCCCTCAACTGCCGCTGTGATAGATTGTGCGCAACCTCGATCATGAGTTCCTTGCCGTCGGGGCTCAGCAGCATGATCGTGCCACGCTTCATGCCCAGGTCGGCATGCAGAACGTCCAGCACCTCTTCAAGCACATGCGAGAATTGGCGCCTGCCCCTGGCTGATTCGCGCGCAGCAATCCCACTGGCCAGGATCTGGCTGATCTTGAAAAGGCTGTCCAACTCCAGCTCGTGGCGCTCGGATGATTTCGGGCTGTGGGCTATGGCTTGCGAGATTTCTGGCATCGCATTCTTTCCTGGTATTGTGCAGCCGGGCCGATTCCGAATCAGCTTTGGCGTTTACAAAATTGTACCTTCACGAGAAGATTACAACAAGAATGTGGGGTTTGCGAATCTGGCAGTGGGGCAGGATGGGGGGATGGGCGGCATGGCTGGCCGATGTCTGATGCCATGTCACTCGCTTATTCTGTGACACGCCAACTAATGGGTGCCGTGGTTTGCGAAGTCCCGAAGGGACGAAGCAACCATGCCCCTCTGCAAAGAGCGTGGTGGCTTCGCGCCGCAAACCACGGCGCCTTATCCATCGTTTCGTGAATCACGAAACACTGGCTTGAATAGCATTGCGGCAAACGTCGGCGGCCATGCCGCTCGTGCGGCGTTACTTTGCTTCAGCCAGCTTCCTCAGGCGGCGTTTGGCGGCGTGAATTATCTGCCGCGCGAAGGCCTGCCTGGAGAGATTATCCTTGGCAGATGGCTCATCTCGATGCACCTTGGCAGCCCGGATGGCCGTCTTGAGGCGGAGCTTTTCCTGCCCGGCGGCTACGTGATGCGTCGGGATGTGGAGCACCTTGCAAAGCTCAGGCAGAAGGTGTTCCTTGTGCCACGTGCTGTAGCCTTCCAGCGACGGGTCGTGAATCCCC
>CAYQJH010000242.1:0-3025 GCA_964417755.1 uncultured Planctomycetaceae bacterium | reverse complement strand
GTATCTCTAGGCTCAAGGTGGATTGCGAAGCGAAACAATAACCCGATCGGTTACTGGTTTGACATTATCTCGCAGATCGCACTCGCGATCATAATCTGTTGGGCCTATAACGCGTGATCTCCGCCAAAGCACATCAGCCGGCTGCCGCGGAGTTTGCGGCCACGCTGGCGTCGAGCGACCGTCACGACTCGATTTCCGGGAAGGCTACGTCAGCGATGCTGAAAGAAGAAAACCCGCAGCAGCAATGGCAGGGGGGCATGGCGGTAAACTGCGGCCGCCATGCCACCCGGTTCATTCGGCCGTGCTGGTACTTTGTTTATACTTTTCCGCAGGGGCGAAGAGGAAGACGGCTGCCAGCATTGCCAGGCCGGCCAGCAGGAACAGGCCGCGGCGAGTGCTGGGGTTCTGCACCTTGTCAGCCATGCTCAACAGCAGGTTCGATGGCGGCGGCGGCTTGGGCGCCGCGACGACCCGCACCACGCCCGGGACGCTCGGCTGCAAGGATGGATCCTCGACGACCACCTCGTTAGGCGTCACGACGCGGTCGTAGGCCATTCGCAGACGGAGCGTGAATTGCTCATCTTCCGGCGCTTGGCGGATAAGCCGCTCGGTCTGCTCGATGTAGGCCTTGATAGCCTGGTTATCCGCGCGGATGCAGTCGCGCTGGTGCAGGGTGTTAAGCATGCCCTGGTAGGCCGGCAGCAGCACCACGCTGGCCACGATCAGCAGCGCCGGGACGGCCAGCAGGCAAAAGCCCACGAACCGTCCCATCGCATACAGGAAGCCCAGTCCGTTGGGCGCGTCCTGCCGTTGGCTACTTGTTCCACGCTCCATATTTGGCCTTTGCTCCGAGCTCTTCCTCGATGCGGAGCAACTGGTTGTACTTGCAGACGCGGTCGGTCCGGCTGGCGGAGCCGGTCTTGATCTGCCCGGTGTTCTTGGCCACCGCAATGTCCGCGATGGTCGCATCTTCCGTCTCGCCGCTGCGGTGCGAGGTGACGGCTGTATAGCCATTGCTCATCGCCAGGTCGATCGCATTGAACGTCTCGGTCAGCGAGCCGATCTGGTTGACCTTGATGAGGATGCTGTTGGCGCAGCCTTCCTTGATGCCGCGCTGCAGGAACTTCACGTTCGTCACGAACAGGTCGTCGCCGACCAACTGCACCTTCTTGCCAAGCTTGTCGGTGAGCTTCTTCCAGCCGGCCCAGTCGTCTTCAGCCAGGCCGTCCTCGATGCTGCGGATCGGGTACTTCTCGCACCATTTGGACCAGATGTCGATCATCTCGTCGCTGCTGGCAACGCGGGAAGGATCGCTCTTGAAGAAGCAGTAGCCGGTCTTGCCCTTGGCCTTGGCCTCGTTGGCCAGTTCGCTGGAAGCCGGGTCCAGCGCCAGCCAGACATCCACGCCGGGCTTGTAGCCGGCGATCTCGATGGCCTTGCAGATAAGCTCCGGGGCCTCGTCATTGCTCTTGAGGCTGGGGGCATAGCCGCCCTCGTCGCCGACGGCTGTGTTGTAGCCTTTTTCCTTGAGGACCTTCTTGAGGGCGTGGAAGATCTCGGTGCCCATCCGCAGGCCTTGGGAGAACGTCTTGGCGCCCCACGGCTGGACCATGAACTCCTGGAAGTCCACCGTGCCGTCGGCGTGCTTGCCGCCGTTGAGGATGTTCATCATCGGCACGGGCAGCGTGACGGCCTTCTCGCCGCCGAGATACTGGTACAGCGGCTTGCCGGCTGCAATCGCGGCAGCCTTGGCGACGGCCATCGACACGCCAAGAATGGCATTCGCGCCGAAGTTACTCTTGGTAGCTGTGCCATCGGCGGCGATCATCGCATTGTCGATGCCGGCCTGATCCATCGCATCTTTGCCGGCGACGACCTTGGCCATCTCCGCATTCACATGGCCGACAGCCTTGAGCACGCCCTTGCCGCCGTAGACCTTCTTATCGCCGTCGCGCAGCTCGACAGCCTCGTTTTCGCCCGTGCTCGCGCCGGAGGGGACAGCGGCCCGGCCGAGGATGCCGCTTTCGAGAATCACATCGACTTCGACCGTGGGATTGCCACGGGAATCGAGAATCTGCCTGCCGTGTACCGACTTGACGCGAGTGTTCATGCTTGCACTTCCTTTATCTCGAACATTATGAATGTCTGCCTTGAATCGTTCCAGGCACGAATGCGTATCTTAGCGATACCGCCCAGCCATGCAAGGGCGAAGTGGGCAGCGTACTTGAAAGCCGCGCGCCGGCATGGATGGAGCGCCGCCAAAAGCCCCCTGCACAGCGCCAGTAGGAAGCCCCCTTCGCAGCGCGCTTCATGAAGCCTACTTCGCAGTGTCTTCAGGAAGCCCCCTGCGGAAGCAGGGGGATGCTGTCTCATGTTGCTCCCATGGCGAAGGTTCTACGACATCCCCGCCTTCCGGCGGGGGCTTCCAAACAAAACCGCCCCCGGACTGATCCGGGGGCGGTTGTTGCCGTTTCTACTTGCTTCTGCTCTTCTACTCTCCTGCTCTCCTGCTCTCCTGTTCTCCTGCTCTAGCTGCACGCGGCAGCGTGCAGCTTAGTACATGTCTTCCATGCCGCCGCCGGGGGGCATGGCAGCCTTCTTCTTCTCAGGAATCTCGGAGACCACCGCGTCGGTGGTCAGCAGCAGGCCCGCCACGCTGGCGGCGTTCTGCAGGGCTGAGCGCTCAACCTTGGTCGGCACGATGACGCCGGCCTTGACCATGTCGGTGTACTTGCCGGCCAGCGCGTCATAGCCGTAGTTGATCTCGCTGCTCTCCATGACCTTGGCAGCCACGATGCTTCCGTCCAGGCCGCTATTCGCGGCGATCTGCTTGATCGGCGCCACCAAGGCGCGGCGGATAATGTCTGCGCCGGTCTTCTCATCGCCTTCGAGCTTCATCTTGTCGATGGCCTTCATCGCACGCAGCACAGCCACGCCGCCGCCAGGCAGGATGCCTTCCTCGACAGCCGCACGGCAGGCATGCAGGGCGTCTTCCACGCGGGCCTTCTTTTCCTTCATCTCCACC
>CAYQJH010000241.1:0-3026 GCA_964417755.1 uncultured Planctomycetaceae bacterium | reverse complement strand
AAGGCGTGGCTAGTGCTTGCTTGAGTTGGTCGCCCAGTTCCTCCTGCCAGATTGCACTCCAAGTTGAGGTCCTGGCGTCAAAGGCGCCGGCTCGAAATGCTCCCTTTTCAAACCAGGCGTACGTTGTCTCTGCCAGTTCATGCCGAGCCTGCCGCGAAGCGATCCATTGTCCGCTAAGAAATCCGCCGGCAACACATGCCAGCATCAAGCTACCAACAAGAACGATGGTCTTGGTCTTCATGGTATCTCCCTTGCCAGGAAGTATATGCGAGTGTCGAGGTGGCAACAATTTCAAACAAGCAGTTGCGCGAGCGCGGCTCTGTGGCTTGCCCTCCGCTGTTTTGATATCATGCATCGGTGAGCAAGGGCAAAGACCATTCACGGCCGGCTGTTGCAGCGGAGCATCCATCCACGGCGATTGCGTCTGATTGCAAAGCCTCCCCGGCTGTTGCGCTGGCGTGCGTGGCCATCATCATCTGCGGCCTGGCAGCCTATTCCAACAGCTTTACCGGCCAATTCACCTTTGACGATTCGAGGCTGATCTGGCAGAACCGCCACTTGCTGCACCCGCAGTCGCCCGGCCAGACGATCTGGTATATCTTCGGCGCCCAGCGGCCGGTAACGAACCTGACGTTCATGCTGAACTACTGGGCGGGCGGGCTGGACGTATGGGGCTATCATGCGGTAAACGTGGGCATTCACATAGTAGCGGCCTTGACGCTCTTTGGCCTGCTTCGGCGGACGTTCGTGCTTGCCTCAAGCCCGCGCGGGCGCGGGCTTTGGCTGGCTCTTATTGTGGCCGTGCTCTGGGTGGTTCATCCTCTCAATACGCAGGCGGTAACGTACATCGTTCAGCGAAGCGAATCGCTGATGGGCCTGTTCTACTTGCTGACGCTTTACTGCTTTGTCCGCGGCTCGCAAGACAAGCCGGGGGCATGGTATCTTCTGGCGGTAATCGCCTGTGCCCTTGGCATGGGCACGAAGCAGGTCATGGTAACAGCCCCCGTCGCTGTGGCGATCTATGACCGGGCCTTCTTCTGCAATACCTTCAAGGAGATGTTCGCCAAGCGCGGGAGGTTCTACCTGGCGCTGGCCTCAACCTGGCTGATCGTCGTCTGCCTGGTGGCCGCAATCCCGGCTGGCGATTCGGTCGGTGACGGCGACCTGCTGCCCTCGCCGCTGCAATACCTCCTGAGCCAGTTCGGCGTGATCCTGCAATACCTTTACCTGGTCGTCTGGCCGGCGAGACTGTCCATGGATTACGGCTGGCCAGTAGCCGGCGACGCGATGAAGATTGTTCTTCCGGCACTGGCGGTGGCGGGGCTTGTTGCACTATCGATCATTGGCCTGCGGCGCGGCAGGCGGATCGGCCTGGCGGGCGTGTGGTTCTTCCTGATTCTCATTCCAACTTCCAGCCTGCTGCCCATTGCCGACCTGGCCGTCGAGCACCGGATGTATCTCTCGCTCATCGGCGCAATTGCCGTGATCGTGCTGGGCGCTTATGCAGTGGGGCAGCGGGCGGTGCGTCGCGGCTGGGCTCCGGCGGGGGCAGCAGTTGTAGCGGGTCTCATGCTCGCGGGTGGTTTGACGGTGAGCCTGGGCATGCGGACATGGCATCGAAATGCGCTTTACCACGATGAAGTCGCTCTGTGGAAGGACACCATCGCCAACCGGAGCGAGGCATTCCGCCCGCGGGCATACCTGGCCGACAGGCTCATCAAGACGGGGCACTTGAACGAAGGCATTGCCTATTACTACCAGGCCCTGGCGATTTCGCCGACCAACACCAAGGCCCGGACGGAACTGGGCGACGCGCTGATGAAGGCCAACCGGCCGGCTGAGGCGGCTGAGCAGTTTGGCATGGCGGCAGATGGCGACATTCGTGCTCGGGTTTCGATGGCCACCGCCCTTGCACGCGCTGGTCAAGTCGAGCAAGCCAAGGAGCAGTTGCGCAAGGCATTGGCGCAGGAAGACAACGGCTGGGCGCATTACAACCTGGCGCAGATGCTCAGCATGGAAGGCCAGGCCGGCCAGGCCTTGGAGCACTATCGCCGGGCATGGAAGGCCATGCCGCAGGTAATCCAGTTCGATTGCGATTTCGCCGCAGCCGCTGCCGACGCGCAGCAGGCCGACGATACGCTGCTGCACGAGGCACTATCAGCGGCCATCCAGGCGGTCTCCGCCACAGGCGGGAGCAACGCGGAACATATCTACGTGCTATCAATGCTGTACGCCCGTCTTGGCCAATGGGACAAGGCAGCCAAATGCACCGACCAAGCACTAGTCCGTTCTCGCTCAGCCAGGCAAGATAGCCTGGCGAGCAAGATCGAGGCTGCAATTGTGAAGTACAAGGGACATGAATCTCCCTCGGCGCAGCCTAATTGACGTTGGCACCGAAACGGCATAAACGGAACGAAGAATGGGAAAGAATCGGAGGCAAAGTCATGCGGGTCAGATACGACAAAGGGCAGCCGGCTCTTCCCAAACCTGATGCCCGTGGGAACTATCCGGCCGTCGAGTATGCCCGTGTATCATTGGCGAGAAAGATCGTCAAGGCCCGCCGGCAGGTAGCAATGACGCAAGCGGAGCTTGCTCGTCGAGCCGCGATCCGGCCGGAAACCCTGAATCGCATAGAAAAGGCCAAGACGACGCCCGATACAGCAACCATTGCCAAGATCGAAAGGGCGCTGGAAGCCGCGCAGGCCGAGGAAGACTGAATTCAGGCCTTCGCGCCAATTTTTCGGACATTGATGATTGTATTCTGAGGGGGCAACGGGGAAATGGTTTCTTTTTCTAGCGAAATGCCCAAGCAAGCGTCAACGATGCCAATGATAACACCACCTATCTTGCCTGCGATGCTGTGGAATTCATTCCGGGGAGATTAATTCTACCTCAGATGGAACCCGGGGTCGGCTGCAGCGTCCAACATAGGCGCGACTTTTGAAAGGATACCAGCTATGAAGCCTGTTTACCGAAGGCGGGTGATTCTTGCTTTATCGGGGCTACTCATCTTCCTGTTCCTGTGT
>CAYQJH010000240.1:0-3035 GCA_964417755.1 uncultured Planctomycetaceae bacterium | reverse complement strand
TTCTCCCGCTCCGCGGTCAACCTCCATGCCGGCGCCGTCAGCGGCCTGTCGAGCAGGCAGCAGGGTGTCCGCGAGGTGGCTGAGGCCTTCGGCTACACCTCGGAAGACCTCGCCAGCATCCCGGCCGAGGCCAACATGGGCCTGTCGTGCGGCAACCCGACAGCCTTTGCGAGCCTCAAGCCCGGAGAAACCGTGGTGGATCTGGGCTGCGGCGGCGGGCTGGATGTGCTCCTGGCGGCTCGCAAGGTGGGACCGAGCGGCAAGGCCATCGGTATCGACATGACGCCGGAGATGATCGAGTTGGCCCGCAAGAATGCCGCCCGCGGCAGCGACGGCAAGCCGCTGACTAACGTCGAATTCCACCTGGCCACGATCGACAGGCTGCCGCTGCCGGATGCCTCGGTGAATTGCGTGATCAGCAACTGCGTGATCAACCTCGCGCCCGACAAGCGGGCAGTGTTTCGTGAAATCGCCCGCGTGCTCAAGCCCGGCGGCCGCCTTGCGGTCAGCGATATCGCCCTGAAGAAACCGCTGCCACGCGAAGTTGCCGAGGATGTCATGGCGTATGTCGGCTGCATCGCAGGGGCGATCCTCATCACCGACTACGAGGCCGGTCTGCGCGAATCAGGCTTCGCCCACGTGCAAATCGTCGATAGTGGCGCCGACCTCAACGCCTATGCGAAGGTCGAGAACGCATCGGGATGCTGCTCGTCGAAAGTGAGTCTGCCGATCGCCAACCAGCCGGCCGGCTCGGGCTGTTGCGGTTCGAAGACCGTCGACGCCGGCTCGGGTGAGCTGCACGAGCGCATGGCCCAACTGCTGAGCCGTTACAGCGTCAACGATTACGCCGCGAGTGTCAAAATCTTTGCCGTTAAGCCGGCTTCCTGAGCACTTGCATATGAGCAACGAGTGTCCACGTCGCTTGTCGTTTCTGGATCGTCTTCTGACCCTGTGGATCTTCCTGGCCATGGCCCTCGGCGTGCTGCTGGGATATCTCGCGCCGGGCGTGGGCGATTGGATCGGCTCGCTCCGGCCCCAGGACACCCAGACCAGCATCCCCATTGCTGTCGGCCTGATTCTGATGATGTACCCGCCGCTGGCCAAAGTCAGGTACGAAGAACTGGGCGACGTGTTCCGCAACGTGCGGGTGCTGGCCCTGTCGCTGCTTCAGAACTGGGTCATCGGGCCGGTCCTGATGTTCCTCTTGGCGATTGCATTCCTTCGCGGCCAGCCGGAGTTCATGATCGGCCTGATCATGATCGGCCTGGCCCGCTGCATCGCTATGGTTATTGTCTGGAACGACCTGGCCAAAGGTGACACGGAGTACGCCGCCGGACTCGTGGCGTTCAACTCGATTTTCCAGGTGCTGTTCTACAGCGTGTACGCGTGGCTCTTCATCACCGTCCTGCCGCCGCTGCTCGGGCTGCGAGGAACGGATACCTCCGGGATCACCATCGGCCAGATCGCGCAAAGCGTGTTCATCTACCTGGGCGTCCCTTTTCTGGCCGGTATGCTGACGCGTCTTGTGCTGGTCAAGGCCAGAGGCAAAGAGTGGTATCACGCGAAGTTCATCCCGAGAATCTCGCCGATCACGTTGATTGCCCTCCTCTTCACCATCGTGGTGATGTTCTCCATGCAGGGCCGCAAAATTATCACCAGGCCGGGCGACGTCTTGCTGATCGCCGTGCCGCTGCTGATCTACTTCGTCGTGATGTTCCTGGTCAGTTTCTGGATGAGCAGGAAGGCCGGAGCCGATTACGCGAAATCCGCGACGCTGTCCTTCACCGCGGCCAGCAACAACTTTGAGCTGGCCATCGCGGTCGCGGTCGGCGTTTTCGGCATCAATCACGGCGCCGCCTTCGCCGCCGTCATCGGCCCGCTGGTCGAGGTGCCCGTGCTCATCGGCCTGGTCAACGTCTCGTTCTACCTGCGGCGAAAGTGGTTCGCCCCGATGCTGGAACCGGCGGCATCCGCAGTCGCGGAATGACCGTGTGTGAAGGCTGCGGCTCTTTCAGGGTGGCATGCCCAAGTTCGCCGCGGCGAACGCCGGCATGTTTCCTGGAGAAGCAGACATGGCGGCGCCCCGATTTCATCGGGGCTTGGCCATGCCACCCAGGATAGGAAGTACCCCTCAGCGAGGAGCGGCAGGTCTACGCCGGCGGGTGGCCCAGGTTCTTCGTGAACCTGGGTTCACGATCTGCGTTCTCTGGCTGACCGCGGATCGCTGACTGCTGACCGCTCATTCCTTCGGCAACTCGTAGCTCCAAACCCCCCGCGCACGCTTGCGCCACTCCTGCGGAGGCATCTTGATATTCTCGGTACAGGCCTTCACCGCCGCCGGCGTCGACATCGCCTCCGCAAGCTTCTCCTTGAACAGCCGCATCTCCCGTTTCTGCGTCTCGGTGGCAAAGCCGTCGCACTGGTAATCTTCCCAGAGGATGCCGGGAATGCCGCCTTCCTCGTACACCGCCGTGAACCACGGATACAGGGCCACCAGGCAGTGCATCATGTAGCCCTTCCGCGGCTCGGGCAGGTTGTAGTGTACCTGGTACTCGCTGCCGTATCGCTGGTTGATCGCGATGTCGCGCATGTTGTCGAACTGCGGCAGCCAGGCGGGGATGATCCCCTGGTCGACGGTGGTGCGGACGAGCCGCCGCAATTCGCTGGGCGTGTACGGCAGCGTGATGTAATCGGCGTGATAGCGGATCAGACCTGACTTCTGAAGCATCCCCGCGATCAGTGCGCCACGCCGCTGGCTGTAGCAGATGTGCCTCAGGTGCGCATTGGGATCCGTCGGATCGAGGCCGTCGACCAGGACGTTCGCACCTTCGGTCCGCAGCGTGAGCACCGCGGCAGGAATCTCCTTGCGCACGATCTCCAGCGTGTCGCGGTAATTGTCAATGCGAAGCTGCGTGCGGAATTCGTCCAGGTCGCAGACGGCCGGGTTCCAGTCGTGGAAGGGGTGTTTCGGATCCGTGTATTCCCACAGGTGCCCGAACTCGTTGCGCACCTGGCCCCTTTCCGGCTGGATTTTG
>CAYQJH010000239.1:0-3053 GCA_964417755.1 uncultured Planctomycetaceae bacterium | reverse complement strand
AAGCCTTACTGAATCCGCGTCGTGAAGTGCGTTCACAGGCGGTAGCTGGGTGCTGTGCTGCAAAAGAAATCCTTTGCCACGTGGATCTCACTGGCGGCGCGGGAACCTTTCCCAGGCAGCCGCCAGTCCTTAAGCGTTCATTATCTGGCCTCTTGGCGACAATGTCAAAGAAATAAAGATCTACCTGCTGGAGAACCTGTACATCGTCTGGCTGTGGTATGTCTGTCCCGGTCGAAGAACCGCCGAAGGAAATTCCGGCTGATTTGGCCAGTCCGGGAAGTGCTGCGTCTCCAGGCAGAACCCGCCGCGATGGACGTACGTCTGGCCGGCCTTGCCTTGCATCCTGGCTGGCAGGAAGTTGCCCGTGTAGAACTGCATTCCAGGCTCGGTTGTGTAGCACTCCATCAATCGCCTGCTGGCGGGTTCATACGCGCTGGCAGCCAGCGCCATGCCGCCTGCCGATGAGCCACCAGCCGAACCTGCACCGCCGCGCAAGACGTAATTGTGGTCGTAGCCTTTGCCCCTGATCATCTGCTGGTGATCCGAATTGATCCGCTCGCCGATGCGGTGCGCTGCGGCAAAATCCAGCGGCGTACCCTTGAGGCTGACAATCTCGCCGGTGGGAATAAGATCGCCGCCTACTGGCGTAAATGCGTCGGCCTCGATCTGAATCTCGTGGCCGAGTATATCGCCATTGCCCGCGCCGGCCAGGTTGAAGTACGTGTGGTTGGTCATGCCAACGACGGTCGGCTTGTCGGTGGTGGCTGAATACTCGATCTTCAGTTCATTCTGGTCATTCAGCGAGTACGTGACGGACGCGCTGAGGTTGCCGGGATAACCTTCCTCCATGTCCTTGCTGAGATAGGTCATCTTGACGCCGGCTTGGTTGGCTGACTGGAAGACCTCCGCGTCCCACAGAACCTTGTCGAAACCCTTGATGCCGCCATGCAGAGCATTTGGACCGTCATTTGTTGCCAGGGGATATTCGCGCCCGTCCAGACTGAACCTGCCCTTGGCGATTCGATTGCCGCAACGGCCGATGATGGCGCCGAAATACGGATGGCCCTTCACGTAGGCCTCCAGGTTGTCCAGGCCCAGTGCCACGTCGGCGAGTTGCCCATTGCGGGCTGGCACGTTCAGCGTGACGATGATCCCGCCGTAGGTGATGATCTGAACCGACATGCCGGCTGAATTGGCCAGCGTGTAGATATCTACTTGTTTGCCTTCGCCGGTTCTTCCGTAAATCTGCTTAGCGACGGTCGCGCTCATAGTTGCCATCCAATCTATTTCCTGGTTTGACCTGACGCGAAGAGGATACTGCGCGTGTCTTGTTGCTGCAAGAGTCGCTCTGCGAAGCGCATTGGAGCAACCGCGTTCTCCGCCCGGCTGAAAGCATCGCCACATCATCACAAGAAAAAATTCTTCACTATTCCGCTTAAATCCTTGAAGGGGCGAATGATTTGGCTATTGTAGAAATCACCGAATTGCCGATAGGCAGAATAATGGAAGATGCTTCCGTCGGCAAATGCCCCATCGCAGGTATTCGACAATGGCAGGATCAAGGACGGTCAAGACGCTCGGTGCTCTGCTGGCTGCAATGACCCTGGGGGCCTTCGCCCTGATGCTCATGCAGTCGGACCTCCCCGTGCCTTCGGAACTGGCGGCAGCCTCCGCGTCGGCGCCTCTCAATGATGTGAAGGAACTGATCGTCGATCGCCCTTATCACTTAAGCCACGCCTGGCGCAACGTAATCATTCACTCCAGCGTCGGTGAGTCTGCCGACATCACGCAACGCTGCCACTTCATTATTGATGCCGTCGGCAATATCATTCCAACTCCGCGATGGATTCGCCAGGAAGCCGGTGACCATGTCGTCGGCAATGATTGGAATGCCTCAAGCATCGGCATCGTCGTGATGGGCGATGCGCGGCACGCCAAGAGCGCAAATCAGGCTGTCTCGCTTCGCAAACTTCTGCAAGGCCTTAGTGAGAACTTCGGCATCCCGCGAGCGCAGATATACCCGCATGGCGAGATCAACCAGACCGCCTGCGGCCTGTTTGCAGCCTCGGATGATACAGCCGTCGCCGCGAGATAATGCTGCCATAGTGCCGGCGTTATTCTGGCATGGCGGCAAATAACCGAAGTTCGACAACGCTCACCGAAATCCGCCATGCTACCCACCTGACATTCTCCATGCTATTTGCGGCCGGCACTACCTGCATAGCCCAATAACAAGTTCCTGCATGGCCGCCTGGGCGTCGGCGCCGCTCTTCATCGCCAGGTCGGCCTTTATCAGCCGGCGGAAGTCGCTCAGGAGTTTGCCCCTGCTGCGAGTGCGGATCATCTTGATGAAGGCGTTTCGCTGGTCGAATGGCATGTAGGGCACGGCCCGCTCAGCCGGCACGCCTTTCTGCAATTGCTGCTGGGCTGACAGTGCCCGCCGCAGGTGCCAGGCCAGCAGCCCCAGCGTCTTGAACTCCTCGCCCTTCTTGGTCAGCATGCCCGAGAGTATTCGCAGAGCGGCGGAGGCATCGCCGGCTGTGATGCTGTTGGTGAGGTCGTAAGCGCCTGGCCCGGTTGAGGCGGTAACCAGGTCGGCTACATCTGCCTCGGTAATGCTGGGGCGGCTGGCAGCGTAAAGCGAAAGCTTCTCGATCTCGCTGTCAAGGGCGGCCAGGTCCCGGCCGATCCACTGGGCCAGCAATTCCGCCGCCGGCGGAGTGATGGCCTTGTGGCGTTTTTCGGCAGCCTGGACAAGCCATCGACCAAGGTCTTGTTTATCGCCCACGCTGCAATCGACAGCCTGCCCGACCTTGGCGACAACCTTGTACAGCCTGGTGTTGCTTGGCCAGGCGGAGGTTTGCAGGATCAGCGTGCCATGTGCCGACGGCGATTCCAGGTACTTCTCCAGGGCCTCTGGATCTGTGGCTATGAAGGCGTCAGCATCGGTGATTATCACAACGCGGAGGGGTGCCAGGAACGGCAACGTCCTTAATTCGTCGAGCACCTGCGCCAACTCGACGTTGGAGTCGAAGGTGCTGATGCTGTGCTGC
>CAYQJH010000238.1:0-3236 GCA_964417755.1 uncultured Planctomycetaceae bacterium | reverse complement strand
GATTATAGAATCCGCATGGGTGCGTCAACCGAAAAACCTCTGGGAGAGCCTCCCGGGATGAAACCTTGCGAGAAGTCCCTTCACGGGAACAGGGAGAACATCCTCCTCCTTCGACGGCGCTGCCTTAAGGGCATGAAGGCAAGCAGCCGCACCATAGCAACGGCACTGCCGCCGTCAAATACGCGGCGGCGGAATTGGCTCCGCCGCCGCGCATTTTATGTGCAAGTGACTACTTGCCGGCCTTGAAGAGGTCCTGGTCTTTTTCCCCAATCGCAGATCGCAGGTACGGATTGGTCATCCAATCCTTGAATCGCGGATCGCTGCTCCACTTCTGGTAATTGTCTTCGATCTTTGTTGCCAGGCTACGGTCGCAGATGACCTTGCCGCCCTTGGTGACCTTGATATGCCCGGCCACCTCGCCGGCTTTGGCAAAGGTCACTTCCACTTCGCTGCCGTCGACGGTGAACTTGGCGCCCACCTGGCCGTCCTTCTCGATCTTCTCAACCGGGAACATTTCCTTGGCGGTGTCATCCGTCGCCCACAGCACGTGCAAGAAGACATCGTTGTTCTGCTTATTCTGCGGCTCGACTTCCGCGCGCCACAAGCCCAGGCCGATATTCTCCTGGTATTGGGCTGTTCCGACGCTCTGATACCAGGGATCCTTCATGTCGTAGTTTATGCCATTGACCTCGAACTGATGCCCCTTGCCGCCCAACACGCGAATGATTGCGTTTTCCGGCAGCACCGTCTTGGAGAACAGCACGCTTCCGCCGTGCGGGCTGCGGAGGGTCTTGCCGCCGGCCAGGAAGTGGCCATCCGGATGCACGGTGGTGTCGGCTGTCAATTCGCCGTCGATGCACTGCGGCTGCTCCATCGTGTGAAGGTACCATCGTTTGGGGTCATTGGCGTTGACCGCGTCAACGCGGTCGAAAATTACCACGGCGCTCGGGCGGACGTACAGGAACTGCCGAGTGAAGCCCTTGACCACCTTGGGATCGTATGAACAGCGAGCGTCGCCTACGACATAGGCGAACTCGGGAGAGGTCTCATATGCTTTGATCTCGCCGGCTTGGCGGGTGTACTTGTTTTCCTCGGAGACCGGCATACCGTACGCCTGGAGCATCTCGGGCGGGACTCGCCCTACCTGCCCACCGCACAAGGTGGTGATCATCCGATTGGGATTGTCGGCCGTGCCGATCGTAATGGAGTTGTGAGCAATCGTCTGCGGGAACCACTTCGAGTAATGCTGGCCGTCAGAGTTGACTGTGTTTTCTTCGTTGTTCCCGATTTTGGAGCCGGTATCGCAGGCCAGATAGGCCTTGCGGTAGATAATGAACGAATTATTGTGGCAGCAGTTGCGGCTGTCGAGCTCAAACCGGCCACATGCGAAATGTACATAGGTGGCGTCGTTGCCCCAATCGCTGCGCATCGCCACGTAGCCGCGTGTCTTGAAGAGCATGTCCTGAGGCATCTGGCTTGGGGCGATGTCCGGCACTTCGGGGTTGTAGTACAACACCATGCCCCACAGCTTGAACAGGATGTCGTAGGAGGCTGACACATTGCACACGGTGTTCCTCACCCACCAGCCCGTCAGGCCGTCCTGCCACTTGGTCTGAGCAATGGAGACGAAGTCCTCGGCGCCAGTTTCCCACGGGAAGAACGCGTGTCCGGTGCCATCGACGCCAATGTGCGTGGTTCGCGAATTTCCTGGCAGGATGTTGTAAATATAGTACGGCCCCATCGCCTTGGCCCAATTGAAGCCTTCGAACAGATCCTGGCCGGTAGAGGCCCTCCAGGCCTGCAGCGCACTCATCGTGCCTACATACTCGTGCTGGCCGATGTAGTCATGGCTGTTGCCGTCGCCGCCGCGGTCGGCTGCCCATTTGTCCAGATAGACCTTTCTGGCCAGGGCGGCTTTGTAGCCCATGGAGATGCCGTTGGCCACCTCGGTGTCATTCGTTCCATTGCCCCACATGGCCACTGCGTTAAGCCAAGGCGTCAGTTCGGTAGATTCGGCGTTGCCGGCCCGGACACGCTCGAGCATCTTGGCTTCGCATGAAGCCCTTTCCTCGGGACTGAGCAGGTTGTAGACGAGGTCATAACCGAAAACGCCGTTCGTGGCGTAGTAGCCAAACGGCGCCTTGATCGTCAGGGCGCGGCATGCCTGGCCATACTTCTCTTCGCCGGTAATGTGGTAAAGCAGCCCCAGCGGGACGAGTATCTGGGCCGGGTCGTGCTTGGCCATGTACTCCGCGCCCCGGGCCATTTGCTCGTCCACCGTCTTTTTCATCTTGTCGTAGATCGGCTGCAGACCGGGCTTGGCGATTCTGGCCTTGATGCCCGGTATGTCGGACTTGGTGAAGAGCAAGCGCGGGTGCTCCTTCTTGGCCAGCGCACAATCCTCAGGCACCTCCACGCTGCCGATCTTGACGGCCTGTGCTGATAAGACCGCCGGCATAGCCAGCACCACGGACACAAGGGCAACTGTTCTCAGAATGCTCATCTCGAAAATCTCCTTGCAGCATGTTAAGACACTGGACGCCGCCAGCGTTTCTGACGGACATCTCTCACACTAACGCCATGAAGCTCTTGTTGGCCTTCACTTATTGACAACTAGATCATCATTTGGATGGTTTGTCCTCGACCTTGCCGGCCTTGAAAAGGTCCTGGTCCTTCTCGCCAATGACCGAGCGCATATTTGGATTGGCCATCCATTCCTTGAACCGCTTGTCGCTGCTCCATTTCTGGTAATTGTCCTCGATCTTGGACGCAAGCGGGCGGTCGCAGACGACCTTGCCGTCCTTGGTGATCTTGATATGCCCGGCCACATCGCCGGCCTTGGCGAAAGTGACTTCCACCTCGCTGCCGTCGGCGGTGAACTTGGCCCCGACCTGGCCGTCCTTCTCGATCTTCTCGACGGGGAACATCTCCTTGGCGCTGTCGTCGGTTGCCCAGAGGACATGCAGGAAAACGTCTTCATTCTGCTTATCCTGCGGCTCGACCTCAACGCGCCAGAAGCCGATGCCGATGCGCTCCACGTAGCCCTTATAATCGGGCGTTTCCATCTGCTTCCACCAGGCCTCGGTCATGTCGTGGTTGACGCCATTGACCTCGAATTGATGGCCTTTGCCGCCCAGCACACGGATGATTGCCTTTTCCGGCAGCAGGGTCTTGGAGAATATCGCACTGCCGGCATGCGGCGCGCGAAGCGTCTTGCCGTCGGCCAGGAAGTGGCC
>CAYQJH010000237.1:2171-3343 GCA_964417755.1 uncultured Planctomycetaceae bacterium | reverse complement strand
GGTTTGGCAATCTTGATGGCGGCCTGGCGCATCTTTTCCAGTTGGCTGGGGGCATTCATCAGCGGCAATAGCGTGTTGCGAAGCCGCTGGGCATTGGCGGTCGCGTCCTTGGCGTCTTCGCAGATGATGGCTGCCCCCGCGCGGGCCAAGCCCTGGGCGTTTAACTTCTGCTGCTGGTCTCGATGGTACGGGTACGGCATGAGCACGCTGGGCAGGCCCAGGGCAGCCAGTTCCGCCACCGTGCTTGCGCCGCTGCGGCAGAGTACCAGGCTGGCGGCTGCATAGGCGTTTTCCATCTGCTGACAATATTCCATACTCGTTGCGGATATCTTTGCGCCGGCCAGTGCAGAGGCCAAGCCGCCGCCCTTGTCGGGGCCTGTTATATGCAGCACTTGCCATGTGTCAGCCAGTGCAGAAAAGTCGCCCAGCAGCTTCACGATGGCTTCGTTGATGGAGGCCGCCCCCAGGCTGCCGCCCAGGATCAGCAGCGTTGAGAGTCCCGGCTGGAGGCCAAGGGTCTCGCAAGCTGGCCCGGTTAGCTTGGCACGGGCATCTTGCCCGTGTTTGTCACGGCCGTCCCCGCATCGCTCTTGCTGTTGTTCTGGCGGTGCCACGGGCGAGACGCCCGTGAGACACATGGACGAGACGTCCATGCCACGTTGAGACAGCAGGCTGGTGCGGATCGGGCAGCCCAATGGCTGAATCTTGCCTCTGGCGGCGGCCGGGAAGCATCGCGATGTCTCTTCGAATTGCGTGAAGATGGCCGAGGCGTACCTGGCGAGCATCTTGTTAGCTTTGCCGGGCACGGCGTCGGGGTTAAGCAGGCCGCAGGGTATGCCCGCCTTGGCGGCTGCCCGCACGGCTGGGCCGGCGGCAAAGCCGCCCAACCCAAGCACCGCCTGGGGCTTAAGATCGGCCACCATCCGCCGCGCCTGGGCAGCCGACTGCACCCAGGCCCGGGCGAAGTCTACCCAGCCGGCAAAGCCCGAAGGTATCGGTCGGACCGGCTGCGGAACGATAGCGTAAGGCAATGGGTCGAGGATTCGCCGGTCGATTGCGCGATTGGAACAGGCGAAGACTATCTTTGCATCGGGGCGAAGCTTCACCAGCTCAGCCGCCACCGCCAGGCCGGGATACAAGTGCCCGCCAGTGCCTCCGCCGGCGAAGATGAA
>CAYQJH010000237.1:0-2071 GCA_964417755.1 uncultured Planctomycetaceae bacterium | reverse complement strand
CCACCGCCAGGCCGGGATACAAGTGCCCGCCAGTGCCTCCGCCGGCGAAGATGAAGACGTTTGAGTTAATCATTGCTGGCTTGGTTCAACTCCTGGGCCATTGGGCGGGCATCATTGCGAATTGCGAGTTGCGGATTGCGAATTTCCCTGGCTCATGCCGGCGGATGAATTCTTTGAAACGCATATTGATGTGTGTACTCATCTCTCTGGCCCGCTACTGCAACGCGATGTACTCATGTGCTATCAAGTGGTGCCCCATGAGCCTGAATTAGAGAAATTCGCAATTCGCAACTCGCAATTCGCAATCTACTGCGCCGCAGGAACCGGCGCAGTTTCGCCCTTGGCTCGCCCGCGGGCCGAGACCGACACCATCAGCGCCACCGCCGCCGCCGAGATGACCAGGGCTGTGCCGCCGTACGAGACGAACGGCAGGCCCATGCCGGTGGTCGGCGCCATGACCAGCGCAACGGCGATATGCATCACCGCCTGCATTGCCAGCAGGAAGCCCAGCGAACCGACGAGCAGTTGCCCGAAGCGGTCTTTCGCGCGCACGGCTGCGTTGCGGGCATGCCACATCCACAGGATGAACAGGCCCATCAGCAACACCGCGCCGATGAAGCCCCACTCCTCGGCATAGACCGAGAACACGAAATCGCTGCTGCCCTCGGGCAGGTAACCTAGCTTGACGGTGCCGTAGCCAAGACCCTTGCCCGACCATCCGCCGGAGAGAATGGCTTTCAGGCTTTGGCCCGGCTGGTAGTTTTCAGCCGCACTGCCAAAGGGATCCAGCCAGGCACTGATGCGTTTGAAGCGATACGCGTCGGTGAGGATGAACTTGTAGACTCCGCCCAGCAGCGGCGGAATCAGCGTCAGCAGGTAGTACCATGGCACGCCGGCAAGTATCAGTGTTACGACGGCGGCCATGCCTACCACCGCCCCGGTGGAGACATCCTCGTTAACCACCGCGCCGACGCCGACGCCGATGACCAGGACAGCCGGCAGGAAGGTCTTCCAGAAGCTGCGGACGTTGGTGCTGTCGCGCCCCAGCCAGGCTGCCAGGAAGATCACCAGCGAGAACTTCACCAGTTCCGACGGCTGGAAGCTCACCGGGCCAACTCTGAGCCAGCGGGTATATTCGCCTTCGCTATAGCCGACGCCGGGGATCAGCACGATGGCTGCCAGGGCCAGGCCGATCAGCAGGATGATGCCGGCCAGCAGGGGCACGCGCTTGCCGTCGAGACGATGGTAGTCGAACCGCCAGAGGGTGAACAGGACGATCATGGCGATGAT
The DNA here is from genome assembly GCA_964417755.1 of uncultured Planctomycetaceae bacterium. Lineage (GTDB taxonomy): Bacteria > Planctomycetota > Phycisphaerae > SM23-33 > SM23-33 > CAYQJH01. The sequence continues at coordinate 781 of CAYQJH010000237.1, read as the reverse complement.
CGCGTAGATGGTGTGGCGATTGGCGACGCGCGAGAACCAGTCGACCTCTTTTATCACCGGGCGGATCATGGCTGAGTGCACCACCACAACGCCCAGCGCCAGCAAGGCCAGCGTGGTCAGCAGCAGACCCGCGCCGGCCGAGTTCTGGCTGAGACTAAGACATCGTTCTGAATTGTTTGGCGTCCGTGCCATGAGTGGTCCCTGTGCCACGGTAAGTGACTACATTATTTCAGTGAACAGTGCAACATCGGGCCGAGGGCGACAACCGGCTCCGGACTTCGGGCTCCGGGGTCCGAAGCCGCTCTGTTACCTCAGCTTCAGCATCACCAGCGCCATCGCAGCGAAGATGATTCCCAGTATCCAGAACCGCGTCACCACCTTCGTCTCGGCCCAGCCGCCCAGGTGAAAATGATGGTGCAGCGGGGCGCAGCGGAAGAGCCTCTTGCCCTCGCCGGTCTTGCGCCGCGTGTACTTGAAATAGCTCACCTGCAGCAGCACGCTGGAGGCCTCCATCACGAACACGCCGCCTGCTATCAGCAGCAGGAACTCGTGGCGCGTTACAAGGGCCGCGTAGCCCAACAGGCCTCCAAGCGGCAGCGAGCCCGTATCGCCCATGAACACCTGCGCCGGATGCGCGTTGAACCACAGGAAGCCCAGGCACGCCCCCACCATCGCCGCGTATAGCACGCTCATCTCGGCTGCACGCCAGACCACCGGCAGATTGAAGAAGCTGGCGAACTGCTGCCATTCCCGCACGCCAACGACCTCAGCGAGGATCATG
>CAYQJH010000236.1:0-3438 GCA_964417755.1 uncultured Planctomycetaceae bacterium | reverse complement strand
TGATGACTCTTTGCCAGTCGCTCAGATGGAAGCGGTCGGAGAGGGCCTGGTAGATCCTGGCCAGGTGCCAGTCGCCGAAAAACTTCGTGGTGTTGGACAGCTCATCGCTGAGGCGCGCCAGGTCGATGCGAATGGTCCGCAGCGTCGAGAGGACGTCCTGCCTGCCCGCAAGCGATCTGCGCCCCAAGTCGCGATATGATTGCTGGAGCGTATCGTCCAGGGCCCTGTCGTAGGCCTCGAGCTCAGCCAACTGCACGTTGGCCAGTTCCATAATGTGCAGAACCTCGGCAAAGTTTTCAGCCTTATCCGCCAAGATCGCGGCATCCCAGTCGATCACGCAGACATCGCTGTCGTAGTAGCTGAGATACTTTCCGGTTGATTCGGTCGCCTCCTGGTGCGAGAGATTGGCGGCGTTGCTCTCCTGCGTCAGCAGGGCGGCCAGCAGACGGCGGTTCTCCGCCTGCCATTCCTCGGCGGGCACCGGCCGGCCGTCAGCCGAGAAGAACGGCGGCTCGAAACAGAAGACAGTGTACGCCTCTTCGTTCTTGACGCGATTGACCGGACGGACGCAATAGGGCTCAAGTTCCTGGCGGACTTCCTGGGCCAGTTGCAGCACCTGGTCGTGCAGCGAACCATCATCCAGTTGCAGTTCGTGGTACTTCACGAGATCGTTGATGCTCTCGACCGCAAATGGCAAGTGCACGCTGATGCTGATGGCTCCCACAGGAAACAGCTTCACCGTGCGCTCAAGCGTGATCGGGCCATGCGGCCCGACCTTCTGAATGGGCGGCAGGTCGATCATCTGCGGCCGGTAGAAGAACAGGTCCTTCGGTGCGTGTTTGCTGATCTCGGTGGAGAATTGCCGCACGCTCTGGCCCAGGAGCTGCACCACCGGCTTCTCAGCCATATCGTATGCCAGATCATAGGCGAAGATGTAAGCAACACTACCGCGGTATCGCGTGCTGCCTGAGGCGGGCTGGGTATGTGCCGCGGGCGCTGGTGTTGAGGCAGTGGTCATAGGCCACCAAGCCGGCGGCGGATGTATTCCGCGCGCACCTGGCCGCGAACCATCGGGTCCATCTCCTGGTTGTTGATGCGCTGGAGGTGGGCCGGCTGGGTCATCAGGAACAGCTCGTTGATGGCCTTCTGATCCACATCCTTGAGCCGCTCCAGGTGCACGCCGAGACGCACAAGCGACAGCAGGTACATCGTCTCTTCGCTGCTGATCAGCCTCGCCGAACGCAACAGTGCCAGCGCCCGGTTCACCTTGTCGTCAATTGCCAGCGTTCGCCGCTGAAGCAACGAGCGCCGCGCCAGCCGCTCGTATTCGATAAACTGCGGTACCATCTGGTTGCGGAACTCATCGATGATCTGCTGTTCGCTCTTGCCGAGGGTGGTCTGGTTGGAGACCTGGAAGAAATCGCCCTGGGCCTCCGTGCCTTCGCCGTACAGGCCGCGTATGGCAAGGTGCATGTCGCGGGCTGCTCGGAAGGCCTTCTCGATCTCTCCGGTCATCTTCAACGCCGGTAGGTGCAACATGACGCTGACGCGAAGGCCCGTTCCCACGTTGGTGGGGCAGGCAGTGAGGTAGCCGTAGCGACTATGGTAGGCCAAGTCTAATTGCGATTCGATCAGGTCGTCGATGCGATTGATCTCGTCGATGGCATCTGAAAGCTGCATGCCGCTGCGCAGCACCTGGAGGCGCAGGTGGTCCTCCTCGTTGATCATGATGGCGATGGTCTCGCTGCCGCTGACAGCCACGCCGCGCGGATGCGTTGCATCGGCGTGCTGCCTGCTGACGAGATGGCGTTCCATCAGGATCTGGCGGTCGAGGCTGCTTGCGGCAGCCATGTCCACGTAGAGCATTTCGCCGGCGATGCCCATGCCCAGCACCTGCTCGCGCAGGCGGGTCTCGATCTCACGCTTCTGGCCGTCGCTGCATCGCGCCAGGAAGGGCATGCCCGCGAGATTCCTCGCCAGGCGCACGCGGGACGAAATCACCACGTCGTGCATTGGCCCGGCCCCGCGCAGCCATTCGCCTTCACGTTGAGTGAGGTCTGCCAGTTTCATTGCCCCTCCATGTTCTTGATCTCGTCGCGCAGCGCCGCTGCCCGCTCGTAATCCTCAGCCTTGATGGCCGTCCTCAGTTCCGCCCGCAGGCGAAGTATGGCATTCTGCTTGTTCTGCGAGGCCTGGCTTCGTTGCGGCGCCTTGCCGACGTGCCGGCTGGCGCCATCTTGGCTGCGCTCGATAAGAGGCAGCAGGGCCTTCTCGAAGGCATCGTAATCGTTCGGGCAGCCCAGCAAGGCATGTTCGCGAAACTCCTCGAAGGTCATGCCGCAGACGTCGCACTTCAGCTGCGAAAACTCCTTTGCCGGCGTACTCTGAAGAACGAAATCCTCCAGAAGCTGGCTGATGGGCACGTTGGCCTTGACGGTGTACCCGTCGCTGGCAGCGCAGTCTTCGCACAGATGCTTCTCTATCTTCTCGCCTCCGACGATGTCAGTCAGATGGATCGTCGCGGGCTTGTCACACTTGTCGCACTTGGGCTTCATAATTAACTGTATGCTAAGCCTCCGCCACATGGGCGTCAAGGACGCCATTTTCCAGCAAGGCATGGCGGCCCCATTATCGCGTCGCGCCCTTTTTCATGCGCACAAATCAGGTCAAACAAAGAGGCGGGCGAGCGCAACTTCTTGACTGGCCTGGGGAAAAAATATAGCGACAACTTCGTCTTCGTATCCGCGGATGCGCCTGTTCTCTGCGCGCAAAATGGGTCAAAGCTGTCGCGGGCCATTTCGAGCAGGATATCGGATTTCCGGAGATTTGATTATGCGGAGTTTCCCGGCGGGAAGGTTCTGGTAGAATGGCCGCAAGTGCTGCGTTGACTTGTAACTTGGTCCGCCGGCCATCTGCGCCGGCTGTGAGGAATGGTATGGCCGGTGAACTTGCGCGACACACAGTATCGCAATGGCTTATCTGCCTGATCTGCGTCGGCTTGGCGGCTGAAACGTCGCCCGCGGCGGAGCCTGCTAGCCGAGGCGCAGCCAGCGTGACAATCCTCGCAACTAGTATGGAATGCTCCAATGCCGGCATCAGTCTGGCCGTTCCACGGGGAATGGAATTGCAGACATCTTCCGAGCAGTACGAGCTTGCGCGTTGGGTTCAGATGGAAGGCAACAAGCCCGCGGCCGCCGTCACCATGCAGGCGTTTCCGGTCACCGAAAAGGTCCAGGCCAGCGATTTTGCCGATGCCATGACGCAGGAGGTTCGGAAGAACCTGGCTATTTCCCACCTGTCCGTCATACGCCAGGAGAAGATGCCCATCGCCGGCCAGGAGGGGCAGTTGCGTGTGCTGGGCTATGTCTTTCGCGGCGCGGAGACAGTAGCGGGGCGGTTGTATTTCATCAGGGAGGCAACCGTATCGCGCGGGGCAGA
>CAYQJH010000235.1:0-3460 GCA_964417755.1 uncultured Planctomycetaceae bacterium | reverse complement strand
CGCGCTGCAAGCCCAAGGACAGGCACAACGCGCAAGAAGCCCCCGGGGGATACAGGCCGGAGCCATGCGTCACAGAACAAGAGGACACAGATATGGCAAAGGTAAAGGTTGGCATCATAGGCGGCAGCGGTCTGGGCGATGCACTGTGCTCCGGTTCCTGCGGCCAGAGCATCGCGGTCGAGACGCCTTTTGGCCAGCCGAGCGATTCCATCATCGAGGCCAACTGGTCGGGCACCGACATTGCCATCCTCAATCGTCACGGCGGCGGGCATCTCATTCCGCCATCGGCTGTCAACTACCGGGCCAATATCTACGCGCTGAAGGCACTGGGTTGTACGCACATCATTGCATCGGGCGCGGTGGGCAGCCTGCGCGAGGACATCAAGCCGCGCGACCTGGTGATTCCCGACCAGATCATCGACAAGACCTATCGCCGTGTGCCGACGTTCTTCGATTGCCCGGCTGTGCACGTGGAGTTTGCCTACCCGTTCTGCCCGGTGCTGCGGCGGCATCTCAACCAGTGCGCCAAGGGCCTGCCCTGGTCGGTGCATGACGGGGGGACATACGTCTGCATGGAAGGGCCGGCGTTTTCCACGCGGGCCGAGAGCGAGATGCACCGCACCTGGGGCGGCGACGTGATCGGTATGACAGCCATGCCCGAGGCCAAGCTCGCCAAGGAAGCCGAATTGCCCTACGCCATGATCTGCCTGCCAAGCGATTTTGATTGTTGGCGACCTGCGCCGGCGGAGCTGGACAAGCACGAATTGCTCAAGGAGATCATCGGCAATCTTCAGAGCGTGACAGCCAGCGCTATCGAACTCATCAAGCGAGCGGTTGCGGGCTTTGGCGAGATTGCCGAAGTTCCATCGCCATCGCATACCGCGCTGGAATTGGCCATCTGGAGCAACCGATCACAGATCCCCGCCGAAATCAAGCAGAAGCTCGGAATCCTGCTGGACAAGTATGTGAAATAGCGAAGGGGTCTTCTGCGGTCATTGACTAGACTTCGCTGCCGGCAAAGCCCAGGTATTCGTCCAGCCAGACGTCCGTATGAAGGACGCTTCTGCGCTGGCGAAAGGCCATCTTTTCGGCCCGGCGCTGGCCGACATCGAAAACCTTGCGCGTCAAAGCCGTGCTGATCTCGCCTGAGGCGCTAGCATAGCGTTTCTCCAGCGCCCGGCCGATGGCCGGCACGTATCGGCGGGCCAACTCGTCAGTCAGGCTGACGATCGCCACCGCGCTGCCGGGGTCGCCCTGGCGAGCGGTTCGGCCAAATAGCTGGCGGTCGACCCGGCCGGCCTCGTGCCGCTCGCTGGCGATGACATGCAGGCCGCCCAATTCCGCGATGCCCCGGCCAAGCTTTATGTCCGTGCCGCGCCCGGCCATGTTCGTCGCAACCGTTATGCGGCCCCCCTGGCCTGCGCCAGCAACAATCTGGGCCTCCTCTGCATGGCGGACGGCATTGAGCACCTGGTGGTCCAGGCCCTTTTCGGAGAGCAGTTGGCTGAGGTATTCGCTGGCGCGAACGCTGCGCGTGCCGACCAGAACCGGCCGGCCGATCCTGTGGATGTGCTCGATCTCCTCCACAATCGCCTGCCACTTGAGTTGCTCATTGACGTAAACGCGGTCGGCCTCCACGATTCGCTGGCAGGGGCGATTAGTTGGAATCACCACCACCGGCATGTGGTATATCTGCCAGAATTCCCTCCAGCCTTCAGCCGCCGTGCCGGTCATCCCGCACAGGCGGCGGTACATGCGGAAGAACCGCTGGAAGCTGATGCGGGCGAACGTATCCTTGGGCGGATTGACCGTGATCTGCTCCTTGGCCTCGATGGCCTGATGCAGGCCGTCGCGCCACGTGCGGTCCGGCATCAGCCGCCCCGTGAATTCATCGACAATCACGATCTTGTCGTCCTGCACGACGTATTGTTTATCACGGACATAGAAGTGCAAGGCCGTCAATGCCTGCGTGACGAGCTCCTCGCGACGGCGCGCGCCCATCCAGATGCCGCCCATCGTCTCGGCCAGTTCGCCCAGTCGCTTCTTGCCGCCGGCGGTCAGGTCGATATCGCGGTATCGCGTGTTGACACGATAATGCTCGCCCTGCTCAATCGACCGGGCCAGTTCCACCGCTTGCTTGAAGGATTCGACCTGCTCCTGGTTGGGAACGTCGCCGGAGATAATCAGCGGCGTGACGGCCTCGTCGATAAGAACCGAGTCTGCTTCGTCGATGATCGCGTAAGCAAGGCCTCTTTGCACGATGCGGTCCGTGCCGCTGCCGCTGCCATCGGCGATCTTGGCCAGCAAGGCCGACGGCAGGCCCTTGAGCCTTCCCAAGGCCAGGCGATCGCGTAGAAAGTCGGCTGCGACCTCCTTGTTGGTGCAGTAGGTAATGTCGGCCGTGTAGGCCTGCCGCCGCTGCGGCGGTTTGGTTTCCTGCTCGATATAGCTGACGTTCAGGCCGCAGAAACGGTAGATGCCGCCCATCAATTCCGCATCACGCTTGGCGAGGTAATCATTCACTGTGATGACGTGGCAGCCCAGCCCGCGCCAGGCAATGACGGTGGCCAGCAGGCTCGCAGTGAGAGTCTTGCCTTCGCCGGTGGCCATTTCGGCCACGCAGCCGGATTCCATAGCCAGCGCCCCGGCGACCTGGACCTGGAAGGGTTTCTCGCCTCGCTGCCGCCATGCAACTTCGCGAACCATTGCAAAGGCACGGTCAATGTCGCCCTCGGTCTCTCGGCGTCGGCGAAACAGGTCGCGCGCGTCCATGATGCGCTGGCGAAGATGAGCGTCGCTGAGCGTGGAGAATTCCTTCTCCATGTCCATGACGCGCTGCGCGCGCGAGAGAAACTTCTGTCGGCGAGGCACGACGTGCTGAACCATTCCAGTAGCGGCATCCCAGGCGGCATCCAAACCGCGAGGCAGTTCTTTGCTCGCGGCCCGCTGGGCCAGCATCCGCCAAGTTGTGCTTGGAACGCTCGACATGTTACGACTGCGAATGTCTCTGAATCACTTGCAGGAGCGAGTGATACCATTGAAGCGCCAGGGGCTTGTCCTTTGTTCGCAGACGGACGACCACCCGCTGACCGGCCATCAGGACGTTCTGTCGATCAGGCTTGATGCGAATCTCAAAGAACGGCTCGATGGTTTTGGTGCCATGTTGATCGTCCGGGGCCGTCTCCAGTTCGCCGCCGGCCGCGATCCCCAGTGCCTGCGAGGGCAGGCGAGAAGAGGCAGCCGGCAAAATCTTCAGTATCGTGCCGGTGATCTGCGTGTCGGGGTTTCCCTTGACGCGGATCTCCACGGCTTCTTCCACATCCTTTAGAGACACATCCTGCGTCGCCACCGCCCGCACGAGCATGTCGTCCAGCGGGAGGACCATGCCTACGACGTCGTTCTCATTCACGTAGGTGCCCTTGAGGCGGTCAATGTTCGGCGAAATCCACATGCCTTCAAA
>CAYQJH010000234.1:0-3553 GCA_964417755.1 uncultured Planctomycetaceae bacterium | reverse complement strand
CGGCGAGGAGATGGTTTTCGACGAGGCCTTGGTCAGCCGGATAACCCAGTGCCCCACATGCCAGCGGCCGCTGAAGATTGTCGGCGCAGATGTTGCCCCTGCCGTGCCGGCCGCTCAGCCAGCCGCGCCGGCTGCCGAGGGCGAGCAGAAGGCGGCTGAGGATCTACTTACTTCCACGTGCCGCTGCGGCAAGATGCGCGTGGTGGATGAGCCAACCTCCGCCAAGATGCTCCGCTGCCCAGCGTGCGACCGCCTGGTTTCGCGCTTCCAGGTCTTTGGCACCGAGCATTGGCGCCCAGCCAAGCCGGAAGACCAGCAGGCGCCCGACAAGCGCGAGCCGCTCGTTCGGACAGCCCGCCCGCTGGTTTTTCGCTATTCGCGAGGCCCAGCCGTGCCAATCCTCATGTGCCTTTTGATGCTGGCGACGCTTGTGCTGCCCTGGCGGCTTCAGATTCGCGACGAGAACTTCCTTGGCGAGACGCCCGTGCCACAAGACATTTCGCCGCGGACGATGATCAGCAATTTCGGCGAGTTGTTGAGTGCCAGTCCCTCGTGGCAGCAGCAGCCCGTCCCGGCTGTGCTGGCATTTGCAGTGGCCGGCTGGATTGCCGCCGCCGCAACGATCCTCGCCATCCTGGTGCTTCGCGGACGCGCGCGCCACATGATAGCATGCGCTGCCGGCCTGGTTGCATTGGGCTTTTCAGCCGGGTTCCTGTCGTGGGATTTTGCCACTATCGATCCCGCATCTAGTCTGCAAATTGTGGCGATGTTCCTTCTGATTCCGTTGTTCGTGGTGAACCACCTGCGTCTTCGCGTGGGACTGCGCGGCGGCATGGTCTTTCTCTCCGGTGCACTTGGAGCGATTCTGCTGGTGATTGCCCTGATCTCGCTGGTGCTGATGGTCCGCTCGGACTTCGGCAGCCAGACCTTTCCGGAAGCCTTCTGGCCTAAGATCGGCGCCATCCTGAAGTACACGTTCTGGGACTTCATCCTGCGGCTGTCGGTAATATTCCCGGTGATACTGGCGCTGACCGGTGGGCGTTTGCTGCTTCAATCTCTCGGTTCAAGCCGCGGCACCTTCTCCGGCGCTCTGGGCGCGACCATCCTGCTGTTCGTTTCGACGACGCTGGGCGCTTTGAACTATTTGTTCTCGAGGTCGGTGGAGTTGGACAACAGTAATATGTTCCTTGCCGCCCTGGCCGGCGATGGAAAATTCTCCGAGCCGACATGCACGGCGATCAATCTGACCCTGCTGGTTGGCGGGGCCGCCGTCCTGGTGATTTCAGGCCTGACCAATGCCCTGGCGATCGGCCTGGCCAAGCCCGACGACTGGCAACACGAGTAGTGTGGCGCTGGCGTAGCGTGGACAGTCTCGCCCTCGTACACGCCCGCGAGACGCCCGCGCAACGCCAGCGCCACGTAACAACGGTCATCATGATCTGTGAATCCTCCATGATCGATCTGCGGAACATCCGTTTTCAGCGCGGGCAGCGTTTGATTCTTGACGATGTTTCCTGGCGCGTCGGGCCTGGCGAAGATTGGGCCATTGTCGGCGCCAATGGCTCTGGCAAGACGACATTGCTTCAGGTCGCGGTGGGGTATCTCTGGCCAAATGACGGCCAGGTCAACGTCCTGGGCCAGCGATACGGCCAGGTGGATTTGCGCGAGCTGCGCAGGCGCATTGGCTGGGTCAGTTCCGCCATTGCGCCGATGATGCACAGCCGGCACAGCGCGATGGAGATCGTGCTGAGCGGGTGTTTTGCCTCAACGGGCCTGTTCGACGAGGCGAGCTCGCAGCAGGTGGAGCAGGCCAAGGCTTTGATCGATCAGATGGGGCTGGGCGCGGTTGCGGGCAGCTCCTACGCGGTGCTCTCCCTCGGCGAGCAGCAGAAGGTGATGATTGCCCGGGCGCTGATGGCTGAGCCTGAGCTGTTGATCCTGGACGAGGCGTGCGCCGGCCTGGATGTTTCTGCCCGTGAGCACCTGCTGCGGGTTATCGAGACGATGCGGAACAAGTCGCGGCGGACGACATTGATCTTCGTGACGCATCACATCGAGGAAATCCCCGCATCTTTCTCTCACGTATTGGTGCTCAAAGCCGGTCGGGTTCTGGCGTCGGGGCCAAAGCCGCAGGTGCTGACCAGTGCAATGCTCAGCAGGGCCTTTGACGTCCATATCGAGGTCGAGCAAAAGTACGGGCGATATTGGACGAAGATCGCGGAGGGAAACGATCAGTCATCCAGTCCATCACAGTCCGCGGTATAATTGGACTCATGTTTTTTCTAATCCTATTGACGCTCGACCTGGGGATGAACGGCTACTTCCTGTGGAAAACGCACCTGGCGTTTCCGCAGATGGGCAAGTACCGCGTGATGCTGATGGCCTGGGTGGTATTGATGGTCGTCGGGCCGTTCCTCGTGCGCATGATGAACCGCGGCGGGTTCGCGGCGCTGGGCAGCCTGTACGCCATGCTCTGCTATTGCTGGCTGGCGGTGATGTTCTGGTTCTTCTGCTGGGGCCTGTTGGGTGATTTCTGGAACCTGGCCAACAAGGCCATCGCATACTTCCAGGGCGGCCACGCCAAGCTTTTGCTATCGCCGCGAATAGGCTGGCTGGCTGTGACATCGATTGTCGCGGCCAGCCTGGCCTGGAGTCTCGTCGAGGCCCAGCATATCCAGCTTAATACCGTCAGCATTCGCATGCCTCACATGCCGCCTGGGAGCAAGCCCATTCGCATCGCGCAGATTTCGGATCTTCATCTTGGCGGCGGCACGGGTATGGAGCGCCTGGAAAAGGTGGTCAGCCTGCTCAAGCAATCGCAGGCGGACATGATTATCGCCAGCGGCGACATGATCGATGGCCCTTATGAGGACCTGCAATCCTTCGCCGCCGCCCTGGTGGAGGTGCAGGCGCCGCTGGGCAAGTATGCGGTCAATGGCAATCATGAGTATTATTCAGGTCTGCGAAACAGCGAATTGTTCCACGATGCAGCGGGCTTTCGACTTCTGCGACAGGAGGCCGTGAAGGTTCTGCCGGAGGCCGACTGGCTGTTCCTGGCGGGCATGGACGACCCGCACGGGGCCTACTTCGGCAAGCCGCCGACCCGCGAGGCCGACGTCCTGGCCAAGTGCTCATCCGCAGCCGACATCATCCTCATCAAGCATCGGCCGGAAGTCGACGCAGCCTCGGTAGGCAAGGTCAGTCTGCAGCTTTCCGGCCATACGCATGGCGGGCAGATATTCCCGTTCATGCTGGTAACCAGGTCGGTCTACCACTACTGGCGAGGGCTGTACGAAGTCGGCCCTGCGGAGGCGACAGGCATGCCGATGCGGCTGTTCGTCAATCGCGGCGCCGGCACGTGGGGCCCGCCGATGCGTTTGCTGGCGCAGCCGGAAGTTGTCTTATTCATATTGGAGCCGGCATAATCAATACTGCAGCGCATCGTCTGCGAAGCGATGCCCGTTTTGTGGTGCAGGCGTCTCGCCTGCACGTCGTTGACATCTTTAGGATCTGCAGGCGAGGACACCTGTTGTTCGACCATTCGACAGGCTCA
>CAYQJH010000233.1:0-3603 GCA_964417755.1 uncultured Planctomycetaceae bacterium | reverse complement strand
GCGTCGGGTCAATGTTCCCAGCTACCGCGTAAAGATCGGCGACAAGATCAGCGTCAAGCCCTCCGAGCGCTCGCAGAAACTTGTGCGCGGCGTGCTGGAGCAGCTCGGCGAGCCGCACGTTCAGAATTGGCTGAAGCTGGACATGGTGAAACTTGAAGGCGAGATCATAGCTGCCCCGACTCGCGAAGACGTAACGATTCCTGTGGAAGAGCAGCGTATTGTCGAGTTGTGCAGCCAATAGCGCGGCAGCTTCAGAACTATATCAAAACCGAACCTTTTTCGATCCGAAAGGACGGAGGCAAAGGTAAATGCGAATCAGGTGGCGCGGCCTAGAATTGCCCACACGGGTGGTTAGCGATCAGGCGGTTTCCACTCCCACGTACGGCAAGTTCACTGTAGAGCCTTTTGAGCGTGGGTTTGGAACGACGGTCGGCAACTCCCTGCGGCGGATACTCCTGAGCAGCCTTGAAGGCGCCGCGGTGACCAGCGTGAAGATCGCCGGCGCGGATCATGAATTCATGTCGCTGCCGGGCGTAATGGAAGATGTCACCGACATCATCCTCAACGTCAAGAGCCTCATCGTCAAGAATCACACCGACGAGCCCAAGGTCATTCGCGTTCACAGCGAGGTCAAGGGCGCGATCACGGCCGACATGATCGAGACCGACCCAGCCATCGAGGTCATCAATCGCGACCTGGTGCTGGCAACGCTCACCGACGCGGTGGCGTTCGACATGGAGATGCAGGTCGAGACCGGCCGCGGCTACGTGCCGGCCGAGGAGAAGATCGATCCGGACGTGGATGTCGAGGCCGGTCGCATCCTGGTGGATGCATCGTTCTCGCCTGTGACTCGCGTGCGGTACCGCACCGAGGACACCCGGGTCGGGCAGAAGACCAACTATGATCGGCTGGTGCTGGAGATCTGGACCAACGGCACGATTACGCCGGAGATGGCGCTGGTCGAGGCGGCCAAGATCTTCCGCAAGCACCTCAATCCGTTCGTTCAGTACTTCGAGCTGGGCGAGGAAGTGGTGGAGACGCCGGCGGCTGAGGCTCGCCAGGAGATAGACAGCGACCTTCGCAAGAAGCTTCAGATGAGCGTGCACGAGTTGGAGCTGTCGGTGCGGGCCAACAACTGCCTGGAGTCGGCGAAGATCGAAACGGTCGCCCAGTTGGTGAGCCTGAGCGAGGCGGATCTGCTGAAGATCCGCAGCTTTGGCAAGACATCGCTGCGCGAAGTGAAACGGAAATTGCAGGACCTGGGCCTGGGCCTTGGCATGGGAGCAAGCCTTGCCGAGCAAGGGCAGGCTGTCTAGTCTTTCCTGCGTGAGTTTAAGAAGACCATAAAGCAAAGAGAGTTGTCCCATGCGTCATCGCATTTTTGGAAAGCAACTAAGCCGCAACACCGCACATCGGCGGGCGCTGCGGCGGAACATGGCGGCTTCGTTGTTCGAGCACGGCACGATCCGCACGACGGCGGTCAAGGCGAAGGAAATACGCCCGTTCGTCGAGAAACTCATCACGCTGGCGCGGCAGGGCACGCTGGCGGCCCGGCGGCGCGTTATCTCGATCCTGCAGGATCGCGACATCGTGGACGCCAAGGGCGACCTTGCCGACAAGACGGTCGTTCAGAAGCTGATGACCGAGATCGCGCCTCGTTACGCTGATCGGCCGGGCGGCTACACCCGCATCATTCGCCTTGCGGATCGCCGTATCGGCGACGGCGGCGAGCAGGTGCTGCTGCAGCTGGTGGAGCAAGTCGCCGCCGGCGAGGGTGAAAAGCCCGCCAAAGGCAAGGCTTCAAAGAAAGCCGCCGCCGAGGACAAGAAAGAATAGCTTCGCGATGATCTGAATCTATTGCCGATATGAAGAACCCACGGCCAAGGTCGTGGGTTTTTTGCTGATAGCATCGAAACTTGCCACGTTGCTGCTGGCTGGTTGCAATTCATCCGTTGTTGCCGAATAATTCCCTGGCGAAGCTGTGCTGAAGAAATGGAAAGGGACGCAACTCATGGCCGAGATTGAAAAGGTGTTCAAGGCGTACGACGTTCGAGGCATTTACGGCAGCGAGATCGACGAGGACCTGGCCTGGAAGATCGGCCACGCGTCGGCTGCGTTCCTGCGAAGCATGCTCAGCGGGTACGAGCGTGGGCAGGCATCGAGCAACCGGCTGATTGTCGGGCACGACATGAGGCCCTCCAGCCAGTCGCTTGTCGCGGCCCTTATCGAGGGCATTACCTCCAGCGGCGCGGGCGTCATCGACATCGGCCTGTGCGATACCCCCATGGTCTACTTCGCGATCAACTATATCGGCACGTGCGGCGGCATCCAGGTGACTGCCTCCCACAATCCGATGGAGTATAACGGCTTCAAGGTCTCGGGCCTGAAGGCCAAGCCCATCGGCGCTGATACCGGCCTGAAGGAGATTCAGCGCATTGTCGGCTCGATTCGGCGCATGCCGCTCGGGGCCTCGCTGGCCCCGGTGCAGAAGACCGACCTGTGGGCTGAGTACCGCGCACACGTGCTGAAATTCCTCAAGGCCCCGCGCAGGCTTAAGGTCGTGGTCGATGCCTCCAACGGCATGGGCGGCAAGATGGTGCCAGCCATCTTCAGCGAGGCCAACGTCGAGATCATCCCGCTGAATTTCGAGATCGGCAAAGGCTTTGCCCATCCGCCAAATCCGGTGGTCGAGGCCAACCTGGCGCAGCTCAAGGCTGCGGTTGTCGAGCACAGGGCCGACTTCGGCATCTGCACCGATGGCGATGCGGATCGCTGCGTCTTCGTGGATGAGAATGGCCAGACGATAACCAGCGACCTGATGACGGCCTTGTTTGCCAGGCACTTCCTCAAGAGCGCGCCGGGAGCGACGGTCGTGTTCGACCTGGTTTCCAGCCGCGTGGTGGCCGAGGAGATCCGCGCAGCCGGCGGCGTGCCGCGTCGCGAGCGCGTGGGGCACTCGTTCATCAAGAAAGCCCTGGGCGACAGCCACGGCATCATGGGCGGCGAGCGGAGCGGGCACTTCTATTTCCGCGACAACTGGAACTGCGACAGCGGAGCGATCGCCTTCGCGACAGCAATCAGCCTGGTTGCGGGGCAGGATCAAACCCTGGGCCAGTTGATATCGCCACTGCGGCGGTACTGCCAGACGGGCGAGATCAACTTCCAGGTGCAGGACAAGGACGCCAAGATGAAGGAGGTCGAGCAGGCCTTCGCCGGCGCCAAGATCGAGAAGATCGACGGCGTGACGGTTGAGTTCGACGACTGGTGGTGCAATGTTCGCCCGTCGAACACCGAGCCGCTGTTGCGGCTGAACCTGGAGGCCCGCACGCCGGCGATGCTGAAAGAAAAGCTCCAGCAGGTGGAGGCCATCTTAGGCCAGCGCGTGGCGCACTAGCGATTGCGGATTTCGGATTGCTGGATTGCGGTTGATTGGCGCGGCAAAGCGTCCGTATTGACTGTGCAGGGAATTTGTAGACAATTCAGGTGCGATAGTCGTTGCTTGAGGATGAGTGGATCGGCGTGGCGTCAGTGCCGAAAGGTCACGGATATGCTAGTAGTTGATTGCGAATGCGGCGAGGAGATGGTTTTCGACGAGGCCTTGGC
>CAYQJH010000232.1:0-3700 GCA_964417755.1 uncultured Planctomycetaceae bacterium | reverse complement strand
CGGGCGTGATCCGGGACTGCGGCGTCTTGGGTTTGGACTTGCGGCGCCAGACCAGTCGGAACAGCTGACGATGCCAGCGCAGCAGGGTGTCAGGTTGAACGATGAGAAGGGCCTGCTTCCAGAAGGGCGTCGCCCTGGCCAGGAGCAGGAGCCTGAGTCGATCCCGATTGCTGAGTCGGGGGTGTTTGACCTGGCGCTGAAGGATGATCAGCTGTTGTCGCAGGAGGGCGTTCTCGGCGACGAGTTGGGTCTTGCTGCGGACCGTATCCTTGGCGGCTCCTGCAAGCAGCGAGACGGTGTCGGGCTTGAGGCTGTGCCGTATTCGATCGCCGATCTGGTGGGCGATGTTGAGGATCTTGGATCGGAGGCGACTGAGGATAGTGAGCATGACGTTGATGGCTCCCGAAATCTGGCGATGAGACCGGGAGGATACCAGTCGTCGTTGTCAGAATCAAGCCGGCAAAGTGCCCAAATTAGAACGGATGAGTCAAGTAGCCAGCACGCCTGAAAATTGCCAACTACGTCTAATGGGACGACTCCATAACAAAACCAGACTTAGTTCCATCGAAGATACTATCCTGCGCGGAACTATTATGTGCGGAACCAATTTTGTGGTATGCTGCACCCATCACCAAGGAGATGCCGACAAGAAATGCCTACGCCCTTTGTAGATCGAGAACGTGAATTGGCCGCCCTCGATGGGTTCTGGCGCTCACAGCGCGCAGAGTGTATTCCCGTCACAGGCCGCCGCCGAGTCGGCAAGACCTACCTGCTTGAGCACTTCGCTCAGAATAAGCGAGCCGTCTACTATCGTTGCTTTCTGACGGGGACTGCAGAACAGTTGCCTGCATTGGGACAGGCTTTAGCAGACTTAGCCGGGGACCCCGTACTGACCGCCCAGCCACCGACCTCCTGGTCAGCTGTTTTTGCACTCATCGAGCAGTTGGCGAACGAATCGCGCTTGTTGCTTGTGCTCGACGAGATTCCCTACTGGGCCGCTCGCGACGCCAGCTTGCCTTCTACGCTACAGAATTGGTGGGATGCGCGCGGACACACGCTCAACCTCATGCTCGTCCTGTGTGGGTCAGCCGTGCAGATGATGGAGAGCCTCCTAACTGGCGCGGCGCCGCTGGCGGGATGCATTACCGGCCGTCTACCGGTGCGACCGCTTGACTTCCGCGCAGCTGCAGGATTGGTGGGCTATACCGATCCAATCGCCGCCCTCACCTCTTACGGTATCCTGGGCGGCGTGCCGTTGTATCTGACCTTCTTTCGACCGGAGCGTTCCTTGCGGGACAATATCGTCAATGCTATTGTGTCGCCGTCATCCCGCCTCTATGTCGAGCCACAAGCCGTCTTCGCTGCGCACCACCAAGTGTACGATGCACGCAGCGCTCTTGCTGTCTTGCGCGCCATCGCCCACGGCAAGCATCGCTGGTCGGATATTGCGGAGGCGGCTGGGGTCAGCACTTCAGCGCTCGCACGTGTCATGGAACCGCTGATCGGCGACCTGGGTCTGGTAGAGCGGGTGTTGCCAGTCACCGAAACGCATCCCACGCGGACTTACTACACTCAATATCATCTGACCGACAACTTCTTCCGATTCTGGTTCCGCTTCATCGAGGCGAACCAGGGTCATATCGAGTTTGGGGATGTCGAGCGTATCGCCGACCTGATTATGACCCGGCTGCCGGACTACATGGGCTTGCCTTTCGAAGCCATGTGCCGCGATTGGGTGCGGATGGCAAGTGTGGCTGGGGTGTTGCCTGAGCGTGTCGGCAGGGTTGGCACCTGGTGGAATCCCGACCATCAGCTTGATATCGTAGGGCTGGACGAACAGGGGCGCGCTGCCATTCTGGGTGAGGCCAAATGGCACACTCAACCGTTCAGCTACCAGGAACTGGAGCGTTATCTGGGACACGTGCGCGCACTTGGGAATCTCACACGCCCTGACACATTACATTTGCTTTTTTCCAAGTCGGGTTATGCTGATGATGTACAGCGGTGGTCCGCTGCGAACAATGTCCGGCTGTTGACGCCGGCAAGAATGTTGTCGAGCTTCACTTCGTAGACAGGGCGGCGCAATCGGCAACATGCAATAATAGGAACTGAACTCGAGGAGACATCAGTGCCGAGTTTATCGTGGGCTCTTTTGGCGCGAGTTTGAAGCCATTTTCGACAACAGGACGTTTTGACAGACTTTCAGAGGTCGTGTTGGCTACTACGAACATCCGTTCGGCTTCTTGGACTGCAACGGTTCGTGGCAACCTTCAGATTGGCTGTTTTTGCAAGCAATGAGATGGCCTCGGTTTGAGCATCTGTTGTACCCGCACATCGAAGTGGTAAATGGCCGTGCTGACTTCAAACATCCGTTTGGTTTTTCGAAGTTCAAGGCTTCGTGGAAACCTTCGGACTGGGCTCTCAACCCCTGATTCGATGCTGAGGATCGTGGATCGAACGCGACTGAGAACATTGAGCCTGACGTTGATAGCTCCCGGGAATCTGGCGGTCAGACCGGGAGGATACCAGTCATCGTTTTTGGAATCAACCCTCCAAAGTGCCCAAAGTGGAACGGATGAGGGAAGTAGCCAGCACGGGGGCATCAGTAGGTGCAGCGACGCCATCCACTTCGCCCACGCCAACGCCCAGGCGCTGCCGTTCCACGACGGCCAGTTCGATGCGGCCTACTGTGGCGGCGCGCTGCACGGCTTCCCCGATCCCGCCGCGGCACTGGTCGAGATCGGCCGCACGTTGAAGCCAGGCGCGCCGCTGGTCGTTTTGACCTTTCTGAACCGCAACCAACCTTTGGTGCGGCTGCGCCGCCGGGCCGAGGCGCGCAATGACAAGCTGGTCAAGCTTCACTTCTTTGAGGTGCCGGAATTGGAAGGGATGCTGGCGCAGGCCGGTTTCGAGGGCTTCGAGCCGTTGGTCTACGGCGGGGTCGTCATCTTCCGGGCGCGGAAGGCGTTCAGGGCGCAGTGAGCTATCAGTCAAACATCAATATCTGTAAGCACATTGGTGGCACCATAAACGCCCTTGAACTGTGGCTGAGTCGCTCCGGCGGTTTCGCTGGCCTGACGACGCTGGCATTGGCTATCTGGCATATGTTAGCCAGCGTCCGCCCGTCATGGCTACTTTGCTCACCCGTTCGGTTTTCGAGGCTCACGGCTTCGTGGAGACATTCGGACTGGGCTCTCAACCCATGATTCGATGCTGAGGATCTTTGGATCGGGGACAACTGAGGACATTGAGCATGACGTTGATAGCTCCCGGAATCTGGCGGTGAGACCGGCAGGATACCAGTCGTCATTGTCAGAGCCAAGCCTGCAAAGTGCTCAAATTAGAACGGATGACCGATGTAGCCAGCAAGGGTCGTAGAACCCCTGGCGCAGCCCTTGAGAATTGCCAACTACGTCCAATGGGACGACCCGCTCTCAAAACTGGGCTCAAGGCATCACACAGTCCTTCTGACGGTCGTAGAACCCCTGGCGCAGCCCTTGAGAATTACCAACCGTGTCCATTGGGAGGACCCCACGGACTTGAGCCTCGAAATCCGAACGGATGTTCAAAGTAGCCACGACGACTGACTTGCAGGCTTAGGGTGCGCGTAATCAACCTGCGACTTAACTGGGGGGCGCGCGAATTTCAAGCCAACTCCGCGACCATATCGCGAGGAAACCGTTAATCATCTGGGACGTCG
>CAYQJH010000231.1:0-3885 GCA_964417755.1 uncultured Planctomycetaceae bacterium | reverse complement strand
CGTTCGACCATTCGACAGGCTCATGGCCCTGAGCAACGTCGAAGGGCAGGCTCACGGCCCTGAGCGAAGTCGAAGGGCAACACAGTCTCTTCTGTAACCGGGGCATTGCGGCTGACAAAGCGAGGCAATTGAAATTTTGTTCGAGGTTTGGGCGGTTGCGTCGTTATAGTGGGAGACCTTCTAAGAAAGAAGGTTTCATAATGCGGCTGCTCCTGGTGATGCCCACCGGCCTGCGGGTCGGATATGACGAGTATTTTTCGAGTTCTCCGCTCGGGATAGAGACATTGGCTGCCCACGCCGCCGAAGTGGCTGAGGTTGCCTTGGCTGATCTGCGGGCCAAGGGACACGATTTCGAAGCCCACGCCGAAGAACTGCTCAAGCAGGATGCCGACATGATCGGCATCAGCCTCAACAGCGCCACGCACATGAATTACACCAAGGCGCTGGCCGGCGCCATCCGACGCCGGCGCAAGGATGTGCGCATTATCGTCGGTGGCCAGCAGGCAACTTTTGTCGTCGATGAACTGCTTGGCACGGGCGATTTCGACGCCGTTATCCGCGGTGAAGGCGAGCATGCCATTACCGAAATCCTCCAGCGGGACAGTTTCGCGGGCATTGCTGGCATCTCGTGGCGCAACAACGGCAGTATCCACCACGAGGCCGACCGTCCGCTTATCGAAGACCTTGACAGCATCCTCATGCCCGCTCGGAATCTATTGAAAGACCGCAGCAGCTATCGCATGGGTCAATATCGGATCGAGGGCATCGAGTCCAGCCGGGGCTGCCCGTACCAGTGCTCGTTTTGCTCGATCCGCAATTTCCACCGCGGCAAGTGGCGGCCTAAGAGTGTTGATCGCGTGATGAAGGAAGTGGACTTCATCCTCGAGAATTATCCCGAAGAGAAGGTGATCTACTTTGCGGACGATAATTTCGCCAATGACATCAAGCGCGTGGAGGCCATCTGCCGCGCGATAGTTGAGCGAAAGACAGGTGCATATTTCTGGTGCCAGGCGCGGGCTGATCGCCTGGCGGCCCACCCCCAGGTTGTAGAGTGGATGGGCAAGGCCCATTTTGCAGCCGTTCTTATGGGCATCGAGACTCCTGTAGCGCGCCTGCTGAAGTCATCCAAGAAGGCCAGTTCCGTCGAGGTCGTCAACAAGGCCATCGAGATGCTGCACTCGCATGATATCGGCGTCTGGGGCACGTTCACGCTGGGCCTGCCTGGCGAGACGGCGCAGGAGGCCAAGCTGACGGCTGACTATATTCCAACCGCGAACGTCGACGTGGCGCAGATCACCATCGCCACGCCGATTCCCGGCTCGACGCTCTATGAGGAAGCCAAGGCAGACAACCGCCTGCTGGTAACCGACTGGGATCAGTATGATTTCACCTCGCCGACTATGAAGGGCCAGTTGCCCAAGGCTGAGTTGGATAAGCTCATGCACACGGCGTATCGCAAAGTATATCTCAGCTTCGGTTTCATCCGGGCGCTGTTCACCAAGCGAACGAACATCAGCCGGCTGAGACGAACAGCCTTTGGTGTGTTCTGGGCATGGATCTGGTACTTGATCAAGGAACAGGTGCTAGGATTGATCCGCCGCAAGCCCAAGGACGTTCATCCCTAGTCCCCTGTGACAAGTCAATCGTTGGGTGCCGTGGTTTGCGGAGCGAAGCGGAGCAACCACGCCCTGCGAACAAGCGTGGTTGCTTCGTCCCTTTGGGACTTCGCAAACCACGGCACCATTCGCTTCGCAAACCACGGCACCCTTCGCTCCGCAAACCACTGCGCCAGCGACTCACTCGCGCTCGACGTGAATCTGCTCCGCTGCGGTCATCCATGAATTTGGGGTCCCTGCGCGAACGCCTCGCCTTGCCAGAGCATAGAATTCCATGTGTTGACGGACGGAATGGAGCATGGCTGGTGAATCTTTGAAAATTCTTCTGGTTGAAGACAATCCTGGCGATGCCAGGCTGCTGAGCGAATTGCTGCGGAAGGCATTTGTGGAACGGCCTTCCGTTGAGCATGTAGAAAGACTTCGCGAGGCCCTTGATGCCTTTAAGACGCAGATCTTCGAAGTGATACTGCTGGACTTGACTTTGCCTGACAGCATCGGGCTTAGCACGCTAAACGAGGTCGTCTCGAATTGCGGCAGCGTGCCCGTAGTGGTGCTGACGGGCAATGACAACGAGGCCGTCGGCATGGAGGCCATTCACGCCGGCGCTCAGGATTATTTCGTCAAGGGCCAGATCGACGGCCGGCTGTTGGCGCGTGCAATCAGATACGCTCAGGAACGCAAGAGGACCCAGGTCGAGTTGCAGCAAGCGCACGACCTTCTGGAGCAGCGCGTGCGGCAGCGTACGGCGGAGTTGGAAGACGCTGTCACGGTCTTGGGCGAGGAGGTAAGTGATCGCCGACATGCGGAGGAAGCCCTCAGGGAAAGCCAGAAGCAGTTCAAGCAGATGATCAATGCGATGCCCGAGGTGTTCTGGATGGTCTCCGCAGACATGAAGGTGCTGCACTTTGTAAACCAGGCATATAGGACAGTATGGGGCCGCTCCCCGGAGTCTCTCTGCCAGGACCCAAGATCATGGATCGAGGGCGTTCATCCCGAGGACCGGCCGAAGGTGCAGCAGGCTATAGAAGATTGGGTGGGCCGCCAGGGATGGAAGCAGGAGCGATTCATCCGGCTGTGCTATCGCGTAGTCCGGCCAGATGGCAGCATATTGAAGATTCGCAGCAGGGCGTTTGCCATATGCGATGAAAAGGGCAATGCGGAGAGATTCTGCGGCATAGCTGAATCTGTCGAAGAAGAACAGGCGATAGCAGCCGTGCATGAAGTGCCTCGGCGCACTTTGCTGCAGCGGCTAGGCTTTGCTGCGCATAGCTGAAGCTATGGCGGCTGCCATGCGATTTCGAATCGGATGAGATGCTAGAATGAGATGAAAAAGATGTCTTTGTCGCGGTAGGTGGCAGTATGTTGGACCGGCCAGTGAGGATCCTTTTAGTGCAGGGCGATCCGCAGGAGACCAGCCGTGTCCGCTCGGCCTTGGACGAGTCGAATCATGCCTACGAACTGGCCCACGTTGCGAAGCTGGAGGAGGGCATTGCGCATCTGCGGGCCAGTCAGAGCGATGTACTGTTATTGGACTTTCACGGCAGCGGCCGCAGTGGCCTGGAGGCGGTGCGGCAAGTTCATGCCCAGGTCGCCCGCGCACCCATAGTGGTCCTGGGTAGCAGCGATAGTGAACATTTAGCCATCGAGGCGCTTCGCCAGGGAGCGCAGGATTATGTGCCGAAGAGCCATCTGGACGGCCGATGCCTCATGCGGGCTTTGCTTCATGCCGTCCAGCGCAAGCAACTCGAGATGAAGCTGCGCCGCAGCCTCCACAAGGCGCACGAGGAACTGGAATCAAAGGTGCGGCAGCGCACGGCGGATATGGAAGAGGCCCTGACGGTACTGGGCGAAAACGTGGGCGAATTGTCGAGCATTACCGAGGTGCTTCGGGAGATGGAGAAACTCTTCTGGCAGATGGCCGAGGGAATGCCGTATGTCTTCTGGATCGCGTCGGGCGATTTGAATCGGACGCTGTACGTCAATAGCGCCTACGAGAAGGTCTGGGGCCGCAGCGTTCAGAGCCTGTATCAGAAGGCCGATTCGTGGATGGAGGCAATCCATCCTGAAGACCAGCCAAGAGTCGCTGCCCACGTGCGGCGGTGGATCAGGCAGGCAAATGCCGGCCGCGCGCGCCATGCCACGTCTCAATTCCGGGTTATTCGTCCCGACGGGACGACCATCCGCGTTCGCAGCAGAGTCTTCGCCTTATGCGACGAAAGCGACAAGCTCACGCGGGTATGCGGGCTGATCGAGGAGCTTGCGCCAAGAT
>CAYQJH010000230.1:0-3974 GCA_964417755.1 uncultured Planctomycetaceae bacterium | reverse complement strand
CTAGGGTTCCGATACTTTTCAACTGGTAGTTCAAACGGAAGGCATATACGGGATTCATCCCTTAGCGGGTTGATTGGATTACGCCCCTTCAGGGCTTGGGATAACAGGCCAGCGAATCCGGGCCTGCGCTGCGCTTCAGCCTGGGCTTCCATATCTCGCCCCCTTGGGGCTCAGCAGCGAAGGCACTCCATCTTTCTGGCTCAGCAGCGAAGAGCTTCAGACCGCCAGCCACTACCGGCCTTTTGGTTGCCGCCCCTGCGGGCCAGCCCAACAGCGGACTACGCCTTCGTTGTCAGGGCGATGATGATGGCGGCGCAGAAGGCGGGAAGGTCTTCGGGTTTGCGGGCGGTGATGATGTTGCCGTCCACCACGCACTGTTCGTCCACCCAGCTGGCGCCGGCGTTGAGCATGTCGTGCTTGATGCCGATGAAGCTGGTCGCCCGCCGGCCACGAAGGGCCTGCGTGCAGCAGAGCATCCAGCCGCCGTGGCAGATGGCGGCAAGCAGCATGTTCCGCTTGGCTGCCTCCTGGATGAAGCGGATCATGGATTCATCGCGCCGCATGAAGTCGGGGCACCAGCCGCCCGGGACGATCACGGCATCAAGCGTGTCGAGTTTTACCTCGCGTGCGGCTGCATCGCTGGTGCAGGGGTAGCCCAGCTTGGAGGGATACGTCTTGCGCGCCTCGGGCGCTGCCAGGATGACGTCTGCGCCCTCCTCCTTGAAGCGGAAGTAGGGGTACCAGACTTCCAGCTCCTGGTATTGCTGGTCGAGCATGATGGCGATCTTCTTGCCTTGCAGCGATCGGGACATGTGTGTCTCCTGGAGCGAATTAGTCCACGACTTACACGAATTACACGAACCAGACTATACGGCTTGACAGTGCCGGGATTATACAGCGCCGCGGGGAAATGACGAATGACGAAGCACGAATGACGAATCAAGCCCGAATGAGCAAATGACGAAAGGACCACCGCCGCCGCTGAGGCATTACTTTTCCTTTTTCGCCGGCCTTGACGATCCGGCCCGGGCCCGTTACGCTTATCTGTTTCTTCCAAAATGGAAACTCAAGATGGAACAAGCCATAGCCAAAGCGCAGACGCTGATTGAAGCCCTGGGCTACATTCAGCGATTCCTGGACAAGATCGTCGTGGTCAAGATGGGCGGCTCGGTGATGGACGACGAGCGGGCCATGTCCGACATCCTCACCGACATCGTCTTCATGAACACCGTTGGCATGCGCCCGGTGATCATCCACGGCGGCGGCAAGGCCATCAACAATGCGATGGAGCAGCGCGGCCTGGAGGTGCAGTTCGTCCAGGGCCGGCGATACACTGACCATCGCACGCTGACCGTGGTCGAGCACGTGCTCTGCAGCGAGATCAACCGTCAGATCGTCACGACCATCGAGGCCTTGGGCTCCAGCGCCATGGGCCTGCACACGCTCTCCAGCGGCGTGCTCTTCGGCGAGAAGCTTTTCCTGGAAGACGGCGACCTCAAGATTGATTTGGGTTTTGTGGGCAAAGTCACCTGCGTCAACGCCAAGCTGCTGAATCTGCTCTGCCAGGCTGACACCGTGCCGGTCATCGCGCCGCTGGCTCGCGACAAGACCGGCGCCAAGCTTAACTGCAACGCCGACACAGCCGCCGGCGAGGTGGCCGCCGCGCTGAAGGCTGAGAAGCTCGTGGTCATCAGCGACACCCACGGCATCCGCCGCGATGCCAAGGACCCATCGACAATGATCCCCAGCCTGACGCAGGCGGAGATCCAGGCGATGGTGGCTGACGGCACGATCTCCTCGGGCATGCTGCCGAAGGTCGAGGCCTGCCTCAAGGCGCTCGATGCCGGCGTGGCCAAGACGCATATTATCGACGGCAAGATTCCGCACGCGCTATTGTTGGAGATATTCAGCGACAAAGGCGTTGGGACCTTGATACAGAAGTGAGTTGATACAGAAGTAAGTAGGTTTTCAGATTTGAAATTTGAGATATTTGAGATTTGAAATTTGAGATTTCAAATTACCATGAAGGACTTCATCAACATTCGGGATTTGAGCGCCGCACAGATGCTGGCCTTGCTTCAGCGGGCCCGCTCGGACAAGGCCCTGTTCAAGGCTGGCAAGCTGCCTGCTGCGCTTCATGGCAAGACGCTGGGGATGATCTTCGAGAAGCCGTCGTTGCGGACGAGGGTGAGTTTTGAAACCGCAATGACGCACCTGGGCGGGCATGCCATCTATCTCACCAACGCCGATATAGGCCTGGGCAGTCGCGAGGCCATCCAGGATATCGCCCGTGTGCTTGGCCGGATGTGTGACGGCATCATGGCCCGCACTTTCAGCCATAGTTTTGTCGAGCAGATGGCCCGGCACGCGCCCGTTCCCGTCATTAACGGCCTGACGGACTATAGCCATCCCTGCCAGGCGATGGCTGACTTCATGACGCTGCAGGAAATCTTCGGCGAGCTCAAGGGCCGGACGCTGGCATTCATCGGCGATGGCAATAACGTCGCCCGCAGTCTGGCCATCGGCTGTGCGAAGCTGGGGATGACTTTCGTGCTGGCCTGTCCGAAGGGCTACGAGCTGGACGGCGAGTTGGTGGCCGGTGCACGCAGCGTCGGCGGAGAGAGCTGTTTCCAGACCATCCACGACCCCAAGCAGGCGGTGCTCAAGGCTGACTGCATCTACACAGACACATGGGTTTCGATGGGCCAGGAGGCGCAGAAGGCCAAGCGAGTCAAGGATTTCGCCGGCTACCAGATCAATGCCGGCCTGCTCAAGCTTGCCCCGGCGCACGCGGTGGTGCTGCACTGCCTGCCGGCCTATCGCGATTACGAAATCACCGATGAAGCCTTTGAGGCCCATGCCGGCAGCATCCTCGAAGAGGCCGAAAACCGCCTGCACTTCCAGCGCAGCCTGCTGAATGTGCTGATGGCAGAGGGCGGAATCCTGTAGCATTGCGAATTGCGAATTACGAATTTTCCCAAACACTGCCGTGAGTGCTCTCATACATCAGGTTTCATAGACTTCCCGAATCCTCCTATCCCCAGCATGACCGCGCCTATACTGTAGCTAAAACAGGCGAGAATAAGGCCGCTCTGCATACTCTTCTAGTTCTCTATGCGCGCAACTGGGCAAACCATAGAAGGCATCTCGCCCGTTGAACACCAGTTAACCAGTTAACGCCGTTTCTGCCGTTGTCGTTGACGCCGTTGTCGCTACGCCGTTTCTCCTTGAAAGGAGCTCCTATGGATGCTGAAATCACCAGGCGGGATGCGATCAAATTTGCCGGGGCTGCCTCGGCGGCGGCACTTCTTGGAATGAAAGGACAAGCTATGGCACAAACCAAAACCGCGGAAATGACACTGACCCAGAGGCTTGGCGGCTACAAGGACGGGCAATTCGTGCTGCCGAACCTGCCTTACGCGTACGAGGCCCTCGAGCCGCTCTACGACGCCGCAACGTTGCACCTCCATCACGAAAAGCATCACGCAGCCTACGTCAAGGGCGCGAACACAGCCATGGACAAGCTCGCCGAGGCACGCAAGAGCGGCGACTTCTCTGCCGTCAAGGCACTATCCGGCAGCCTGGCGTTCAACGGCAGCGGGCACATCCTTCACTGCATGTTCTGGAACTCGATGAATCCGCAGCAGGCCAAGGCGCAGGCAGGCAAAGACCCCACCGGCGAACTGGCCGACCTGATGAAGGCAAGTTTCGGATCAATTGACGCCGCCAAGATGCAGCTGGCCGCCGCCAGCAAGGACGTCGAAGGCAGCGGCTGGGGCGTGCTGGCGTACGAACCGATGTCGCGGAAGCTGCTTATCCTGCAGGCTGAGAAGCACCAGGATCTGACTATCTGGGGCGTCATGCCGCTATTGGTCTGCGACGTGTGGGAGCACGCGTACTATCTGAAGTATCAGAACCGCCGCCCGGAATGGGTGGATGCGTTCATGAAGCTGGCCAATTGGGAATTCGCGGCG
>CAYQJH010000229.1:0-4004 GCA_964417755.1 uncultured Planctomycetaceae bacterium | reverse complement strand
CCTAAGTCGAAGCGCAGCCCCGAAGGGGCCAGCGGAGACTTAGGCTATGCGGCGCCTGCAGGCGGCCGCGCCTGCTCCACAAGCGACCTGTAACCATGAGGCCTGAGCGCCTGAGCAAATGCAGTTGACAGCCGCCGAATTGACCGCTACGGTTTTCGTTTCTTTCCGCGGCGCGGGGAGCGTTGGCGAAGGCTGCGGGATCGCGTAATTCAGTTGAACCCTTAGCAATAGAAGGAGCTGACTCATGGTGAAAGTTGGAATCAACGGTTTCGGCCGCATTGGCCGCCTGGTCTTCAGGGTCATGGCGGAACGGCCGGATAAATTCGACGTGGTGGCCATCAACGACATGTGCGACGCCGACATGCTGGCCTACATGCTTCGGTACGACTCCAGCCAGGGGCGTTTCCCCGGCAAGGTCGTCGCCAAGCAGGGCGCGATCATCGTCAACGGCAAGGAAGTTCCCATCCTGTGCGAGAAGGACCCCTCCAAATTGCCCTGGGGCAAGCTCGGCGTGGATGTGGCCATCGAGTCCACCGGCCGCTTTACCTCCAAGGCCGTCGAAGGCAAGCCCGGCTATGACAGCCACCTGACCGCGGGCGCCAAGCGCGTCCTGCTGTCGGCCCCGGCCAAGGACAAGCCCGATGCGACGATCGTCCTGGGCGTCAACGACGAGTTGCTGACGCCGGCTATGAAGAGCGTCTCCAACGCCTCGTGCACGACCAATTCGCTTGCCCCCGTTTGCAAGGTTCTCAACGACAAGATCGGCATCGTCAAGGGCCTGATGACCACTGTCCACGCCTACACCAATGACCAGGCCATCCTGGACATGCCCTACAAGGACAAGCGTCGCGGCCGGGCGGCGGCTGTCAACATCGTGCCCTCCACCACCGGCGCCGCCAAGGCCCTGGGCGAAGTGGTGCCGGCCCTCAAGGGCAAGTTGCATGGCTACGCCTTGCGCGTGCCGGTGCCCACGGGCTCGATCACCGATTTGACATTCACCGCCGGGCGGAAGACCAGCGTGGAAGAGATCAATGAGATCATCCGCACTGCCGCCGATGGCGCGATGAAGGGCATTATCGAGTACGTTGCCGACCCGATCGTCTCCAGCGACATCGTTGGCAATGCGCACAGCTCGATCTTCGACTCGACCAACACCATCGTTCTCGATGGCGACATGGTGAAGGTGACCATGTGGTACGACAACGAGTGGGGTTACTCGAACCGCACCGCGGACCTCATCGAGCGGATGGCCGCCCTCTAATTTCTTCTCGATGCTCAATCCTCGGGCCTGCCGGTGTTCCAAGACATCGGCAGGCCCGATTCATCTTCGGGCTCTCATCCGAAAGAATTGTTGGTCGGGTGCCGTGGTTTGCGGAGCCGGAGGCGCAGCAACCACGTCTTCGGCGTATGAAGGTCAGCGTGGTTGCTTCCGCTGCGCGTCCGCAAACCACGGCACCTGCCATCTGACCTTCTGAGAACTAGTTATGCAGCGGTCTGCATATAATTCTTTGCGCATCATCCGCGTGCCGCTCTCAAACGTATAAGCGGAAAGAAAACTTGTGGTGCATCCTGCCGCACACTCTTTTGATGAAGGATCTGCAGGCGGGACGCCTGCATCGCGAAACAACATTGCCTTCTTTTGCCTGGCATGGGCTGTTAGAATAGACGTGTGGGAGTAAGTCCACGCCCCGGCTGGACGATCCGCAAACCGTAGTACCCGAGGAGAAGACTAAATGGGCATGATCGGAACATCAGCGTTGCTTGCGTGGGGTATCAGTGCCGTACATGTGATTATCTTCCTGGCCGTCGTGCTGCTGCTATTTGGCGGCAAGAAGTTGCCCGAGCTTGCCCGCGGGCTGGGCAAAGGCATGAGGATCTTCCGTGACGAAATCCACGGGATCACCAAGGACATTGACGATCCGATGTCGCAGCCGGCCAAAAGAGAGCAAGCCGCAAGCATCGAGCCAACTGCCGTCAACGAAAAGAAATAACATCGTTTGAGGTTGAAGCATCGGCCCGGGCCTTCCCAAGAAGCAGCACGCTAGCTAGGTCTGCTCTTCTTGTGGAGACTCGGGCCGTCTCTTTTTGAAGATCAGCACCCAGGCCAACGCCACGCCCAGTTCATAAAGCAGCCACATCGGCACAGCCATCAGGACCATGCTCATGACGTCCGGCGGCGCCAGCAATGCCGAGACGCCGGCGATTGCAACAATAACATGCCGCCGATATTTCTTCAGCCGCCGCATGTCGACCAGGCCCACCCGCGCCAGCACGAGGACAACCAATGGCACCTGGAACACCACTCCAAACGCCAGGAGCAGGCCGGTCATGAATGAGATGTAATCCGGAAGCGTGATGATCGGCACAAGGTCAAGGCTTGAGCCGAATTCGATGAAGAACTCGATGGCCGGTATTGAAATGACCACTGCAAATGCTGCCCCGCCAAGGAACAATGCAACCGAAAAAGGCACCGCCAGGTTCACGTAGCGGCGCTCGCGCGGATATAGGCCCGCCGCCACAAACGCCCACAGTTGGTAGAATATCCAGGGCGAGGAAAGCACCAAGGCTGCATAAACAGCCACCTTGATATAGGTGTAAAAGCCGGCCGTCACTTCTGTCACGGCCAATTGAGGCTGTTCTCCGCTGGCCCGCATTGCATTCATGAACGGCTGCTCGATCAGGTGAATGATGTCTTTGCCGAAGTAAAGCGTGATACCCAGGGCTGCGAACAGGCCCAGGACAGAGTAGAACAGCCGTTTGCGCAACTCGTCGAGGTGCTCGCCGATCGTCATGCTCGGCAGTTCGTGCTCCTCTTGCTCCTCCACCGGCGGCGCTTTTGCAGGCCCCTGCGAGGGCACGATTGTCCCATCAGCCAAAGCCTGGTCCGGCTCTTGCGAGACCGGCACGCTGGTCTGGCTGGGACTGGAGCCTTCAGCGTATTCGTCTGGTTCGCCCATAGCACATTCCTACACAAAGCACACTATACCATATATGCGCCTTGATCTTGCTCGCGGAGCACAGCCGCAAGTAGCTGTAGATGCATTGTCTATCGTCCGATACATAACAATAGCATAGTTGCGGCAATTACCTGTTCCGGAGGCTTGGAGGATATAGATGCCTGAGCACATTCTTAAGCTTGAGACGCCGACCCAGAAGTACGTATTCCAGTATTCCAGCAGCACGCAGCGCGAGTTGATCGACCAGCTTGTCGAGCTGGCTGAAGACCCTGCCTGCGAACTGGAATGGATCGACGCCGCACAATTGAGCTGCCAGATCGCCCAACATACAGCCGACGAATGCACGGCAACCCTCACCTGCCCAATTGATGACGTAGAGTAACGGCCGCTATTGCGCCGATAATACAGGGTGGCATGGCGGCCGTTGTCTGCCGCCATGCGGGTCATGTGGACGCAGTTTGTCATGCGGCTTTGCATGGAATGCATGGCGGGAAACTGCGCCCGCCATGCCACCCGTGATTGACGGATGTGGAATCTCTTGCCAAGGAAGGCTGCACATGAGTCAACTTTCGCAACTGCCGCTGCTGGAGCAGTTCCTGGAGTACATCGAGGCCCAGCGGAACTTCTCGCCGCACACGGTCAAGAGCTACTGGGCCGATCTCCTGCAATTCTGCCAGTTCCTTCACCTGCTGAATTCATCAGCCGGCTCGGGTGACTGCGAACTGACGATTGAGCAATTGCCGCCGGCCCAGAGCGTGCCGCCGGACAATCTCGAACAAGCGATTCTGAAGGTGACGCCAACGGAAGTGCGAAGCTTCCTGTCGATGATGCGCAGCAGCAATTACTCAAAGTCAACCGCCGCCCGCAAGCTGGCCAGCCTGCGAAGCTTCTACAAGTTCCTCGTCCGCGTCGGTTGTCTAGACAGTTCGCCCGTCAGCGTCATCCGCACGCCGCGGCAGGACAAGCGCCTTCCCAAGTGCCTGGATATCTCGCAGATGGAGGCCTTGCTCTCCGCCCCGGACGTGACGACGATCCTGGGCGCCCGCG
>CAYQJH010000228.1:0-4019 GCA_964417755.1 uncultured Planctomycetaceae bacterium | reverse complement strand
CCGCACGGCTAGGTCCTTATTTCCTTGGCAAGTTCCGTCTGGGCGACGCCGGGGCCGAAGCTTACGGTGGCGAGGTTGAGCTGGCTGTCGGCGGTGTCGACTCTCAGGCCGCGGTTGACGACCTGTGCGCGGAAGTCAGCCAGCGAATGGCCGGGCTTGACCTGGACCTTGATCTTATTGGGCAAGACAGCGGGCTGGCGGTCATAGCCTGGCGGCACGATCTTCCAGCCTTTGCCGACGAACGTGACAATGCCCATGGCAATCGAGAGCGTGATGGCCAGAACGGTTATGCTGGCCGAGATGAAGGTCCAGTTGAAGAAGATATTGCCGGCCGTCGCAATCAGCAAGGCCAGCGCCAGGGCCAGCAGGCCCAGGACGATGACGGGCTCATCTATCGGGTCGCCGGCTGCGGAAGTAACCTTGTGCCGCACGACCAGCAGGAACACCAGTGCGCAGACGTAGTAGGCCATTGTGATGGCCGCCGTCACGCCCGCGAATTTGCCCAGGACGTATGTCGAGCGGGCCACGGGCTTGGAGATGACCGTCAGGGCGGTCTTGTCCTCGATTTCGCGGCTCAGCGCGCTGGAGGCACAGAAGGCTGCCAGCAGCGCGCCGGTCGTCAGCAGGACGCTCAGGCCAAGCTGAAGCAGGAACTCCTGGTCGCTTTCGCTGTACTGGGCCTGCCCGTAGCCCATGGTGTAAGTCGACATCGGCAGGCAGACCACGACCAGGATGAATATCGTAAGGAACGTCAGCACGCCGTAGATAGGCTGGCGGATGGTCTGTACGAAGGTGTTTCGGGCGATAGACGCGAATTTTACCATGGCTCACTTTTCCGGTTGAAGCGGGACGGTTTCAAAGATGTTACGCCCGCTGAAATCAAAAGTTTACCGCAACGGGCCGGAATTGTAGCGCCAGAAAATCGCCACAGGCAAGTGCGTTGTCGTAGAAGTCTACAGGCCTCGCTCGCCCTGACGCGATAATCCAGGAGAAGCAACCAGCATGATTGTATATCAACGTGGAAAGAACGTAGCCCTGATAGGCGCCGTCCTCCAGTTCATCTTTGCCGCCGTCGTGCTGGCCATCGGCGTCTGGAGCGAGTTCATCTCCGCAATGGTCTGCGCGTGGTTCCTGGCCGCCGGCACGCTGGTCTGGCTGGTTGCGGCTGTACTGTTCTACTGCTACCAGCTTCAGCGCCGGGAGGAAATGGAGCTAAGTGAACTGGCTGCCGCCGGCGCAGAAAGCAACACGATCTTCGAGGCAGGCTCAGCCGAAATGCACCCAGCCGCCGTCAGAGTAAGGTTCATGGAGAAGTGGATCGCTCCAGGCTTTACGGTGTTCTGGGCGGTTCTGCTGGCTGTCATGGGCGTTCTGGAGCTTCGATATCTTGGTTGGCAGCACGCCACAGCCGAGCCAACTTCCGCGCCGGCGGCATTGTTTGCGGTCATGGTCGCGTTTGTGGCGTTTCTCTTTAGCCGCTATGCCGTCGGCATGAGTGAGCGCGGTGAATGGAGACTGCTGCGGGCGACGGGCAGTTTCCTCACCGTAAACGTCATACTTATCGCGGCCGTCAGCGTCATCTTACTTGTAGACTCCAAAGGTGAATTCGACCTGGTGGCGGCATATGTGATAGCCGCTATCCAGTTGGTGCTGTCGCTGGAGTTGATGCTGAACTTCGTGCTGGACATCTACCGCCCGCGCATGGCCGGGCAGGAAGATCGCTTCAGCTTCGACAGCCGGCTGTTCAACCTCGTTGCCCAGCCGGGCAAGATCGGTCACAGCCTGGCCGAGGCGATCAACTACCAGTTCGGCTTCGAGGTCTCCAAGAGCTGGTTCTATCAACTGCTCGGGCGGGCCATGCTGCCGATGGTGATTTTCGCGGGCGTCATCCTGCTGGCGATGAGTTCGATCCTGATTGTCAACGAGGGCGAGCAGTACGTCGTGCTGCATTGGGGCAAGCCCATTGCCAGCGGCCCGGTCGGGCCGGGCATGCACTTCAAATGGCCGTGGCCGATCGACACCGCCCGACAATTCGAGACGGGCAAGATACACGAGATCCTGCTGGGAGTGGGCGAGCGCCGAACGGCGGAGCAGCGGGCTTCGGCCTTTGTCAAGGGCAAGGAGCTGTACCTGTGGAAGGAAGACCACGGGCCGATGGAAGAGACCAAGTTCCTGATCGCCTCGCCGCGCAGCGTGGCCATCGGCGCCAGCGACGCTCCGCCGATCAATGTCATCATGCTGGTTGTCCGCGTGCAGTACAAGATCACCGACCCGGTGAAGTTCGGATTCAAGTTCGTCAGTGGCAATGATCTGCTCAAGTGCCTGGCCAATCGCGAGATGGTGAAGTACTGCGCGGCGGCGACTCTTGACCAACCCCTGGGCGGCGATGGCCAGCGCCCGGAGGCCATCATGACGACCGGGCGAGGGCGATCGGCTGAGGCGCTTAAGGAGCGAATCCAGAAGGCCTGCGACAGCGTGGATGCCGGCGGCATGGGCGTCGAGATAACATACGTCGGCCTGGATGCGGTGCATCCGCCAAAGGAAGTGGCGCCAACTGCGGAGAAGGTCCTGGAGGCTGAGCGCAAGCAGGATTCGCTGCGATATGAGGCGGAGGCGGAGGCAAACAGCATACTGGCTGCCGCGGCCGGCGACCCCGAGACGGCGCTGCAGCTGGCATTGGCGATTCGGCAGAAGGACGAGTTATCTTCGCTGCTGGACCTCCGAGCCAGCAGCGTTGAGTTTTCGCGCCGGCTGAAGGAAGACATTCGCCGAAGTCGGGAGGAAGTCTCCGGCGGCACGAGCCTTTCCGGGGCTGCCGCAGTCAAGGGCGACCTGCCCAAGCTCTACCAGGACTACCTCGACCTGCTTGAAGGCATCGAGCAGGCGGCAGCCGCCAAAGACCAGGCTGGCGTCGAGGCATTATTGAAGCCCGCCTTGACCAAGGCCTCCGCGGACGCCGACAACCTGCTTGATTCTGCCCTGGGCAACTCGGCTACGCGCGTGGCCGAGGCGATGGCTGAGCGTTGGGGTCGCGAGATGGCTGAGCGCGGCAAGGCGGAGGCGTTTGCGAACCAATTGGCTGCCTACACAGCCAGCCCGGAAATTTACGTCGTCGACCGATACCTGGACGTCTGGGACGAAGTCCTGCCCGGCGTGACGAAGTACGTGCTGGCTGTGGACCGCGGCAAGGTTCAGGTATGGCTGGATTGGACGCTTCAGAACCAGCCATTAAGCGGCATCCTGGAAGGATCATCCCCGCGCAAGTAGCGGCGGTGAAAGAACTCATAAGGATAAGGTAAATATGAGAAAGCACCTGGTCGTATTTCTGATGAGCCTGCTGATCGTGCTGGGCCTGCTGGCCACTACCGTGACTTATCGAGTGGACAGCAACCAGACAGGTCTGATTAAGCGATTCGGCAAAACCACGCAGGTTGTCCACGGCGCCACCGACGCCGGATTGCACCTGAAATGGCCCTGGCCGGTCGAAATGTTCGTGCGATACGACGCCGGCTGGAACACGGTTATGGACCCTGCGACGCAGTTGCAGTTGAAGGACAAGCAGAACGTCGTGCTGACGCTGTTCTGCAACTGGCGCATTGCAGATGCGGAGAAGTTCAATCGCACGGCTGAGACCGTTGTCCGCGGCGACGAATTCGTCCGCAATATCCTCCAAAGCTACAAGGGCGACGTGATAGGCGGGCGCGTCATGTCGGACCTGGTGAACGTCGACCCTGGCGAAAAGACGCTTGATGCGGTGGAGCAGGAGGTGCTTAAGGCCGCCAGGACGAAGTTGCTCGACGACTATGGCATTGAACTGGCGGTTGTGGGCACCAACGCCCTGGGCGTAACAGAGAACGTTTCCAAGGAAGTCATCAACCTCCAGATCAAGGAACGCGAGCGAGACATCCGCACGCATGAGGATGTGGGTAAGGCCTCCGCCGAGGCGATCCGCCAGCGGGCGAGGTCGGCCAGCGAACAAATACTGGCCTTTGCCGACCGCAAGGCCAAGCTGATTCGCA
>CAYQJH010000227.1:0-4286 GCA_964417755.1 uncultured Planctomycetaceae bacterium | reverse complement strand
TCAGCTGTCAGGCGGTACAAAGCCGCCAGCTCCTCCGCCCGCAGACGCAGTTGCTTCTCGCGGTCGCACATCCGCGAGACGACATTCGCCATCAGGCCCAGGTATCGCAGCAGGCGGGTAGACGCCTCGGCTGCATTGCCGGCTGCAGAACCGACCAAGTCCTGCAAGTCGCCTGGGCAATCAAGGACGATTCGCCCCGCAATCTCCTGCTCGACCAGGATTGGTACTTCGCATGGGCCGTCGAACCCGCTGCGCCGCGAATGGGCACTTCGGCGCGGCGAGCTAGCCTGAGGCGCCCGCAGGGCCTTGGCAGCCGGTGGGCAGTCATGCGGCTTCTCGAAGAATCCCGGGGTTATCTGAGAGGGCTTGGTCAGGCTCTTGCCATCAGCCCCGCACAGCCTGATAGGAAGCCGTGCAACGATGGCGAATGCATCCTGCAACTGCTGGAGTGTCTTGAGGTCGAGATAATCAGTCAGCGTGGCCACACACGTCCTTACTTGACGTCAATAAAGTAGCATCATTCTAAGCTCAGCAGGCCAGAGGGCAAGATGGTTTTTTCTTGCCGCCCGTTCGGAAAGATATCAGGCTTGCGTGTCATACAGGTGCAGCACTGAAACGCAAAACGCATGGGAAAGGTTGACCCACAACTGCTGGGCCGCTGGTTCGAGCAATACGGCAATGTGCTGGTGCTCTACGCCCGCCAATGGCTGGGCGCCATCGTGCCGACAGCCGACACGCGACGAGTTATCAGCGAGATGATGCCGCAACTGCCCGCCGAGATAGGCGGCGGCCCCAGCAGCACGCTGACCAACGGAGTCCAATGGCTGGCGGTATCGGCCAATGTGTCGCCCGCGCTGTCCGTCCGCATCGTGGCGAAGTCCAAGGACGCCGAGTCAGCCAAGGCCCTCCAGAACTGGGTGAACCATGCGATGGCCATCTCGGCCACCCAGCCGGCGGTTCAAGCCGTGCTGCCCGACATCGCAAAGATTGCCGCGACCATCACACCTAAAGTGGTCAATGACCGTCTCGAAGTGACTCTGGATGAGCCATCGGTTGATGCATTGATCAGTCAGCCGCTCAGATTTGCGCAGCAGTCGCGAGACCAGGCTGAGTCGCTGCAACACATCTCTGAAATCGGAAAGGCCTGGTCTCTCTACATCGCTGCCCACAACGAGACCCAGGCGCCGCCTGATCTACAGACACTTGTAACCGAGAAAATGCTCGATCCTCGCATGTTGGTCAACCCCCTGAACCCGGCCAAGAAGCCGGGCTACATCTATATCCCGCCTCGCGTCCCGTTGGACAAGCTTAAGCCAAACACAATCGTCTTATACGAAGCTCACGACACCTGGCCGGCATACGGCATTGGCGTCCTGCGTGCCGATACCACCGCATCGCGAATCCCCGACGAGGTGGAGTTCAAGAAGCAACTCAAGGCCGCCCTGGGCGAATCGCCGTAGATGCACCGGCGGCGGCTTTGCGGTAGAATGGCTGCAGATGACTTGGCCGAGGTATGTCCCATGGACGACGCTGCAATGGTAATAAAGCTTGATGAACTCATCGCCGCCATTGACGGCTATGGCGATCCTCGCCGCGCGGCGGCTGAGTGGAAGCAGGTCTTCAAGCTGCTGCAGAAGGCCTCGTTGCCGGCCGATCGGATCGCTGGCATCGTGGGGATGCGCGACCTTGTCCGCCTTCAGGAGGTGGTCGGTCAGCTTCGCAGTCCCGCTGCCACGGCTGGCTCGCTCGCCGACGTTCCCGACGCCGAAACATGCCGGGCTGCACTGCTGGCTTTTCGCAGGCGCTCGGCCCTGACACGCTTGGACGAAGAGTCGCAGATCAGCAGCCGCAGCCCGCTGTCCAAGGGCGAGAATCTGCAGGCGGCAGCCATCGTGCCGCCCGACGAATGGCCGCAGGCCGTCTGGGACGAACTGGTCCGTCAAAGAAAGCTCCGCTGCATTGGACATGGGTTCTACGAACTAATCCGGCAACCGCAATAGCGCCCTCCGCGGGTAGTCTGCGAAATATGCCGCCTGGCATGGCATTTGATCTAACGAACTGCACCAGACTCAAGTTGATGGATCATAGCCCAGATTCGATCAATCTCGCCGCGTTCGACTACTTCCAGAGGCTTAAGCCCGCCGAAGGCGGGATTGGGTGTTTGAAACCACTGGCCGATGGCCCCGGGCTTGATGACGCGGCCGAGGCTAGTGTGCAGCCTGGATAGAGCATGCACCTGCCGCTGCACCGGCTGACTTAGTCTGCTGGTGTTTTCGAATTTAGCCACAGAGCGGTCAGATACGCACATCAACCGAGCAAAGAGCCGCTGCGGCATTGCGTACCGCCGCCGCAGGTCCCTGACGGGGTAATCGCTATCCTTTGAAGGCGAATGGTGTCTTTGCTTTCTAGATAAGGTTGTGCTCATTAATAGTCATCTCCTATCTATACTATCGCATGAAAGACCGGCTGAATCAAGAAAAGCTTCATGAACTTTTGCATGAAGTGTATCCACGTATCATCTTCGCAATTGATCGACGTTGCAGATGGCGATCCTGCTGCTGGCCCTGAGATTGCGAGGAAACCACACGAGGTTCCTGCCCCCTGGTTCAGCAGCCGAGAACACAATCAGGCCTTCATAGCCAGTGGCTGCGGCGGAGCGACCGATGGCTTGAGTCATTGGCACTCGTCCGGATGCCTGGGCCTTGATCCAATCCTCCCCCAGCATTCTCTTGAGCGAAACACCAAGTTTTTGACGGACGCTTCCCGCCGTCAAATCCAACACGCTGCTCAGAGAGACTGTTATTGCCGCGAATACTCGAGGCATGAGTTCCGATGCATCAAGGCCATAGTAACGAGACAAGCTCAGGGTCTCGGCCAGACAGGTCTCAGGCGTCATGCTGCCATAGACAGCCTCGACTCCTTTGGGATTCCAGCGGCCACCGCCGAGGCTGGCTCCAGTACCAACAAGCAGTTCCCGCTCGTTAGCATAGCGAACAGCTGAACTGCGATAGACTGTGCCCGACCAGGCTCTTGCAGACACGACGAGAGTCTGAAGACGACTGTTGAAATTAATACCTTCCACCATTCCCGCTGACCTCTCCCGAAGCATAATACCTCAATTGACACATGTCGTCTCCCGAAAAGATCCTCCAGGTGATGATGTCTGTCGCATCTTGCAGGACATCTTGCAGGACGAATTCCTTGACAATTTCCACAGCCGCACAGATATTCACGTGCAGATTCGTCTGTCGTCCAAAAGGAGCTTTCGATGCGTTTATTGCTCGCGGGTCTGATGGCTGTTGTCGTCTCTGCCGCCGTTGGCTGCCAATCCAATGATCCTTACAGACTGGGTGCCGCGCGCGGCGTTGTGGCTGATTCTCTCCAGGCCACCGGCGGGCTGAAGACCTGGCAAAGCGTCAGCCGAATCCATGCCACCGCGGTTGTGGCCAGCTATGACCGTGATGGCGGGGCGCACGTTGACCGAATGCGGCTGACCATCGAGCCATGGGGCAATCATATTTCCGCATCCGGGCAGTCGCCGCAGGGCAGCTGGAGCGCCAGCCTGAGCGATAACGGCCCGATCAGTGTTTTCGGACAGCCATCTCAGGCACGCGACACACTTCGCGATACACTGGCCAGCATCCTGCATCGCACCCGGGGCAGCCTGAACCTGCTGGACGGCAGCGAAAAGATCGCAAGCATCGACAAGGCCAGCATCGCCGGCGAGGAACTGACCAGGGTGCGAGTCGGGGGAAAGAACGCGCAGGCCGCTGCCTATTACTTCAGCACGGCCAGCAAGATGCTCAGGTACGTCACCAGCGGGGCCGACGAGCCCGGCGCCAAGGGCACGCTGACGATCTTTGGCCAGGGCAAAGAGCCTTATGTCCGGCTTGGCAATGGCCTGGTCTTCCCGAAGAGTTTCAGGATCGTACAGATCGGCCAGTATGTCCTGCCCAGCGACCAGATGGTGCTGGATGTGGACCTGGCGGACCTGCGAGCGGAATAAGCCCCGGATTACGGGAATACCGGATGACCGGATACCGCAAGACCGAAACGGCTCAACGACGAATATCGAATATCCAACAAGGAACCGCCCTTCGGCGGGCTCAGGGCCCCGAGCAAGGCCGAGGGGCAGAATCACGAAGGTAACTACAACAGCAACGACAAAACATGAATGAATGTGAAGGCTTTCGTTCACTTCGATATTCGGAGTTCCTTGTTCGATATTCGGCGGTTCGTCGTGTTCATTTCGGTCCTCCTGTTCCCGGTTGCCGGGCCTCCGGTCT
>CAYQJH010000226.1:0-4297 GCA_964417755.1 uncultured Planctomycetaceae bacterium | reverse complement strand
GCGCCATCCAGGTCGATGGGGGCAGTGAGTTCATGGCCGAGTTCGAGGAGATCTGCGCCGCCAACGACATTCCGGTGTATGTGCTGCCACCGCGCTCGCCCAAACTCAATGGCTGCGTGGAACGCTTCAACCGCACCAGCCGAGAAGAATTCTGGGAGTGCTACGCGGGAACGTACGACTTGGCCAGTGTGCAACCAGCCTTGCGGGCATGTCAACCGCGAAAACCATCTGGCAGTTGTTAGCGGCCAGAGCAGGGCCGTGGCTACCGGCACAAGCACGATTGCCCCGGGCGCAATATTTCTCCGCATGGACAATGACATAGCGGTCATGCCCAGCAGAATCGCCAGCATGGCCCATCGCCTGCGGAAGAAGGCTGCTATGGCGGCTGTAGCCGATAACGCCAGCACTACCACGTACGTGATGGTGGCATGAGAGTTCCAAAACACGAAGGGCTTGTAGAACTCGCCGATAACAGCCCACGGATGGGTGCCTGCATCGGTTGGCGAGCCCAGGTTGATGCCATGCCGGCTGATGTATAGCACGGTCTGGATCGGCAGGATCGCCAGCCGCCAAGTCCACGGGTTGACGAAGCACATTGCCACCTGCAGAGCAAACACTATGCTCAGCCATTTGATTGGCAATAAGACATGAGAATCGGCGCCACCCCTAAGCGTTGACGTCGTTTGCCTGGGGGTGTTCTTTGCCATTACCAGCCGCCGCAGCGTGGCTTCGCCCAGGAAGCATCCAGTCAGGAACAGGCCCAGGAGGAAATAGCTGTGCAGGTTCACCATCAGCAGTTGCAGTATGACCAGGCCGGCGGCGGTGCAATAGCTTGCTCGTCCCCGCATCAGCAGGTAAAGCTGTGCCGCCAGCACCACGTAGCCGAACAACTCCGGCCGCAAGAGCAGCCGCTCGTATGATGTCATCGCAACGAGCAAGACGCCAACAGCCGCGATTGGCAGAGGCAGGCGCAGCGACAGAAGTGTCATCAGGCACAGGGCAAATAGCAGCACCGTCAGGCCGATCTGGAGCGCGCACAGGCCGCTGAAGCCGCCCCAGCGATGCACCTGGGCCATGATGACCTGCGTCAGCCAATTGGCGTTTGGGAAACGATATCGGCCCTGGGAGTCGTACCAACATCCGGGGCCCGGCTGGGGCTTGTTGGGCTCTGCCGGCGAGGGCAGCGTGTAGATAAACGGATTGTGATCGACCGGGCGCAGCGTGTCGAGGAACTGCTCGCCGTAATCGAGATGGTATCCCAGATCGGGGCTTGACAGCGGCCGCACACCCAGCATGCCCGAGAAGGTCATCGCCAGCGCGACAGCCAGGATTGACCATATTCGCCGGCCAGTCCTGCTGGCTGGGGCTGCGGTAGATATTGTTTCGCCCGATACTTCCATACCGTGCGATTGTACTATCTTCATTCTCGCGGCAAAAGCCAATGAGCTTGTGGCATCGTGCGGCACGTCGCCCCAGTGTGACGCGGGAAGTTGTATTTTGACATGACTATGTTCTGTTACGGCTGGCCGGTCGGTCGCGATGCGGCCCTGAGTTGTGCAACCTGTGCCTCCAAGGCCAGCACCTTGGCATTGGCGACTGACAAGTTGTTTGTAAGCACCTGAATCGAGCCTTTGCTTTCTGCGGCGGCCTCGCGGGCGGAAGAGAGTTCTGTCAACGTCTTGCGGGTCTCGCTGCGGGCATCTTCGAGATTCCCGCGAAGAGTCGTAAGCTCAGCCTGGGCCTTTTCATTGGTTTTCCGGGCGTCATCCAATTCCTGGGCGAAATTCTCCTTGGCTGATTTGGCCTCGCTCCTGCTGCGACCCAGATCGGCTGCGACGGTTTCGGAGATGCGCTTCTCGATATCCGCGGAGTTGCTCTTGTTCATGCCCCACCAGAAGATCAGCACGGAAACAGCCACCATGGCCGCTGCTGCGATCCAGGCGGCCAGGGAAATTCGCCGCGTCCGCGTCAACTCGCTCTTGTATACCTGGACCAGCCGGTTGGCCATTGTCAGGGCCGTGCCCACGATCTGGAACTGCCGGTCAGACATCTCTTCCTGATCTGCGTCCATCGGGCCCGGCGCGGAGGCGGGCATTTTGGCCTGTCCCGGACTAAGCTCTATTGCCTCGCGAGTAAGTTCCAACAGGCCCGAGCCGCTGCCGAACTCCCGCAGCATTGCCTCGTCGGCGGCTGAGAGAATTCGCCGCTGCTCGCCGAGCGTGCCAAAATCCGAATCTTCCTGGTCCAGATCCTGCCCGTTCTCGAGCGCGGGATTGACGTTTGCCATGGCCGGCTCAGCCGCCGGCGTCGTTGTCCTGAACGTATGCTTGCACGCCGGGCAGCGCAAGGTCATTTCCTGCGAACCATCGGGCACCTGCAAACGCCTGGCGCATTTCGGACAGTTTGTAAATGCCATCTAGCCTTCCTCCAGCAAATCGTCCAATGGATGTGTCGGCATCCGTATCATGGTGCCGTGGGTGGCCGGCTGTCTCGTCTGCCGCTGGCACCCTCCAAAACCGAGACGATTCTACCGTGATTGGCAGGCTGTACAAGTGCGATTACCTGCTGGCCGCGTAGGCAATGATGTTGGTCATCAACGCCACAGCCGTCTCGCCGCTGTAGCCTTGCAGGCCGTAACACGAGTAGCCCGCCATTCCGGCGGTCAGGTCGTCGCTGCTGTAAACGATCGCCAGGCGGTTGCCGATCTCGATGCCGCGCAGATGGCCCTCATGTGCCGATGGGCCCAGGCTCAGCGCATACTGACGGCGGTAGTTGATCTTGATGCGGCAGGGGCCCTGATAGATGGGGTGCTCAGCCGTCAGCAGGCCTGAAGAGTCGCCCACCAGCGGAAGAATGTCCTTCTCGACGCAGGCGGCGAATTCCTTGCTGCCGCCGGCAGCCTCCACAAACAGCAGGCCGCCATCATTGAGATATCGCGTCAGGGCCGCTGCGTCTGCCTGGCTGAAGGTAAAAGCCTTCGTGCCCGACATCACCGCAATCGGCCATTTCGAGGCATCCAGGTTGATGCACTCCATCGGCTCGCTGACCTCAAGCTTGATCTGCTGGCTTGCGCCTACCAGCGCCGCCAGCCTCTGCCAGGCAAGCGGCTCCGGATCGCACAGGCCGTCATGCTTGATCCTCGCGATGGCGAGGCTTGCACGTGGCGTAAACGTCGCGGGCGCCGGCCAGGCTTCCTGCCCTCGCTGGCGAAGCATTCCTCTGTCCGTAACGTACAAGCAGATGTTCGCCAATGTCTCGAATGACGATCTATTGCCATCGGTTGGCCCGATCTGCAGAGAGGCTGAAAGCTCTTTCGGGCAATGCACCGCAAGCAGGCGTATGCCGTTGGAGACGCCGATGATGCCGCTGTCCTTGCCAGCCTGAAAATTCAGCGAATACAGCGGATGGTCGGCCGGCAATCGGCTGGCCGTGAATTGCGGAAAGAGCTTCTTGTATAACTTCTGCATATCCAGCGTGAAATCGGCATTATTGCAGGCCGCTTCGCTGACGATGGTGCCGCCCTGGTAGACGTACTGCCGCAGGGCGTCGATTTGCCTGGGCGAAAGATCGAACGGGCCGTTGCCGCTGATATACACGATCGGCGCATCCTGCAAATCCGCTGCTGCCGATTGCAGCTTAATTGCCTGCCACGTCACCTGCCGCTCGAAGGTGTATGACATCCACTGTGCAAAGTTGGCAGCGTCATTAGGCCGGGGGTTCCACTTGCCGCCGTAGTCGAGCTTGTTCAACAGCACCGGGTGTCGGCCATGGGACAGGAATATCATCGCGAAGCACGTCTCGCCCAGGCTGCCGCGCTCCCATGAGCCATCGGAATTCTGGCGCGGCAGCAACTCGTTGACGCCGTGAAGATACCAGTCTTTGCCCGCGATGTACTTCTGCCCGCTGGAGACGCCAACGCGATGCAGGCTGTACAGCCAGTAGTAATACTTTTCCACGCCGTTGCCGGGATTCTGTGTCAGGTCGCAATTGGCCTCCAGCCATTGCCAAGCGTGGCTCATGCCGCGGTGCTGGCTGCCCGTCAGGCCGCGGATGAACTGCTCGCGGCGAAGGTTGTCATCGCAGATGTACAAGGTCGCCAGGCCGGCCGCCGTCATCGAGCCATACGTCTTGCTGCGGACCTCTCCGCCCAGCACCCGGTATCCCCAGCCGCCGTTGGCCTGCTGCTGAGTCAGCCAGTGCTGCTCGACCCGCTTGAGGAAGTCATTGGGAATGCTCATCCCAAGTGCGTCGGCCCCTGCGTGGACGGCGTCGCCTCGTGCGCGTCTGCGACCACGGC
>CAYQJH010000225.1:0-4302 GCA_964417755.1 uncultured Planctomycetaceae bacterium | reverse complement strand
CGATTGTCCGCAGGGCGTGGTTGCTCCGCTTCGCTTCGCAAACCACGGCACCCCGCTGAACTGTGCAGCGTCATCAGGTTAACACCCCCAAGCAGACGACGCTTGGGGGTGGCACCACCGACGATGTCTCTTGCGGTATCCGATTCATTCGATGCTGAGCCCCAGCTGCCGTCGGCGTTCTGCGATGCCAGCAGATATGCAATTGCGCGGCTGAGAATCTCCCGCCCGGTGCGGGCATCCTCGCCAACATCCAGCAATGCCTGCACCACGCGGGCGGTGCCGTAGACGCGATTGTGCCCGTCTGCGACATATTGGTTGCCAAACCACAGCGGCAGAAATGAACCATCCGCCTGCTGATTCTTGTCGAGAAAACTCATGCATCGCCGCTTGAACACGGCTACGCGATTGGCATACTGCGACGGCAATGGCAGCATTCGCTGCCAGATCGCTGCCGCCTGAAGCGCGTGGGCAGTCAGGTCGCAGCCGCTGCGATCAAAGGGCAACTTTCCCCACCCGCGACAAAACGTTGGGATTCCGCCGTCGCGATTCTGCAGATTCATCAGCCAATCTAGCCCACTCAGGACGGCCGTCTCCATCTGCGTTTCAGGAAGGTGCGTCTCAGAAAGCCCCCTGCGGAAGCAGGGGGATGGCTTTTTGGCAGATGGTTTCTGAACAACTATCCCCCGGCTTCCGCCGCGGGCTTCCTTTACGCCCTCGGAGGATAAACGCGCCGTTGCGATCAGAGCGGCCGCTGTATCATCAGCATCAGGCACCGCGCCGCTGAGGTTCGTCCACGCCCAGCCGCCAGGGTCTGCATGCGTGTACGGATGCACCTGCCGATACTGCTGGGCGAGCAGATGCTCGCATAACCGAAATCGATCCAAGCACTCATCTGCATTTCTCGTCCACCATGCCTCGTCAATCGCGAGCGCCGCCACTGCCAGGCTCGTGCACCAGTTGGACAGGCTCGTGTCGATGGGCCAGCTTCCATCCTCCCGTACAGTGTTAAGCAGGAAGTCCACGCCCTTGTTGATGACCGCCTGGGCATCGCGGTTCTCCCGCAACGCGGGGCAGCCGGCAAGATTCATCACCACGAAGCTCGTAAGCGGGGCAGCCTCCAGAAATCCGCCGGTGGCTGGCTGAATTGCGGCAAGCTTGCGAAGGCAGGCTGCCTTGGCGAGTCGCCGCGCCAGGCGGGCGATGGGATTGAGGCTGGGACGATGCAGGTGGCGGGCAAGTCCTATTGCTATCAGTGCCGGCAAGGCGTAACTGACGACCGGCAGGGCCAGCCATCTTAGCCAGCGATGCGGCATCGCCGCCAGTTCGAAGGGTAGTTGATCGACATAGCGCCAGGCCGATGCGGCCCTGTTCTTTGTAAGGCCATTGTCCAATTTCCCCGCCAGGGCCAGCATGGAGAGAATAGGTATGGCGAAGGTCTTGTCCGTGCCGTAGCGACTGCGGATGGCGGCCACAAGAGATGCCGGAGCAATCCCCCGGCACAATGCCTCAGTTGCTGGGGGCGACCACTGATGACGCTCTGCCGTTTTGTGGTGCGGGCGTCCCGCCTGCACGCTCTGCGTTAGGTCAGGATCTGCAGGCGAGGACGCCTGCACCACAATCGCCCCCAGCGTCCCCCGGCTTCCGCCGGGGGCT
Source organism: uncultured Planctomycetaceae bacterium (assembly GCA_964417755.1). Taxonomy (GTDB): domain Bacteria; phylum Planctomycetota; class Phycisphaerae; order SM23-33; family SM23-33; genus CAYQJH01. Next base: position 2,649 of record CAYQJH010000225.1, on the reverse strand, counting down.
TCCTTAGCGGCATCTTTCTTGCCTCCGCTGGGGGCCTCCTGATTAGCGATGTGCTGCCGCAGCCATTGCTCTGCTGAGGCGGTTGCCCTCGAATGTTCTTCCGGCGCCAAGGCTGAGATAGCCGCCCACGCCAATGCAGTCGTGCTGACGTTGCTGAGGCTCTTGACCGTATCGCCCCAGCCGCCATCGGCATTCTGATGCGCCGCCAGCCAGGTGATCGCTTTCTCGACGGCTGCTTGATGCTGGGCGCCGTCGACGCATGCCAGGGCAAACGCAGCCGTGGCCGTCGAAAGTGCCGAACTGCTCAAGTGTCCAATCCAATAGCCGTCATTGCATCGCTCGCGCAGGAGCGTATCTCGCAAATCCTGGAGAATCGACTGCAGCTTCGGGTAATCTATCATGGCCTTCCGCCATTGCCGAACCGCGCCCAAAGCCTTCGCCGCCGGCCAAGGACGGCAGGCCAGCCCAAGCGGTCAATCGCCGGCGTTAGCGTGTTCATCGCAAGGACGGCCATGTATGCTGGTATCGCGATGGGCGTGTAGAGTTGCAGCAGCATCGCCAGCACACCGCAGCCGACACCGAAGAGCGCCTGCCCGCCGCTGGTAACTGGCCGGGAGGTCATCTCTGAAGCAAGGAAGAAGGCTGCCAGCAGCAGCGGGCCGCTGAGCAGTTGGTACATGACGTAGATGAATCCGACGTCCAGCCCCTCAGCCCATACCGGCAGCCAGAGCGTCTCGAGGGTTTGGTGCGGGCCGGCCAGGAAGACCGGGCCGACGGCCGCCACGGCGGCCGCCGAAAGGATGAACATCACGGGCAGTTGCCACTTCACGTAGTTGCGGTAAACGAGGTACAGCCCAGCCATCACGATCACCAGGCTGCAGGTTGCCCCAGCCTCCCCGCCATATGCACCGTAGAGCAGGTCATTGATGGGCGGCAGTGGGAGCAGAGCGGAGGGTGCAGGCGTGGATGCGTCCTCGCTGACCTCATTGATGGCCCAGTAGGCTGGTGCTTCGTGGTCTGTCAGGCCGGCGAGCAACTGCCGAGGCGGAGCGAGCAAGAATCCATCCGCGCCGCGCGGGGCAGCCTGGCCTCGCCACTGCTGATAGCCCTGTGCGCGGCGGCAATTCTGCACGTCGCCGACGATGAGCTTGTCCTGGGCCAGCACGGTCCACTGGTCCGGGTTGAGCGTTGAGGCAAACAGCACCGCCACCGCAAGCCGCCCCACCAAGGCCGGCTGCCAGAGGAAGTGCCCCACACCGCCGAAGATCGCCTTGCCGACGATGATCGCAAACGCCGATGCAATTACCGGCACATACCAGGGGGCAAACGGGGGCAAGGTCAGGGCCAGCAGCAGGCCCGTCAGGCAGGCGTGTGTTCGCCCGGCCAGCGAAGGCAGCTTGCTGACGCGATAGCACAGGCGCTCGATGGCGGCACAGGATGCAATGGAGATGGCTGCCAGCATCGCGACGCGCCAGCCAAAGATGGCAATGCCTGCCAGCAATGGCCCGCATGCAGCCACGAAGGTGACGAGGAAGATGGATCGCGCCGTCTCGGAGGCATGCAGGAACGGCGCAGCATGGGCCGCCGATGACTCGCTTTGACAGGCGTATTGTGCAGCATCCTTTGACATTGTGACCTTCAACGGCGACCTCAGGCTCCAGATTTCAGACTACAGGAACAGCAAGAACCACAGCCGCGACGACACGAGGCTGTGCCCGAAGCGCAGAACCTGAAGTTTATTGCCGGCTGACCGCCTGCTTCAATTGCTTTATGCGCTGCATCATGGGCAAGTGAGCAGGGCAGACGTAACTGCAAACGCCGCATACCAGGCAGGCCGCCACGCCGGCCTTGCTGGCGCGGTCAACCTGGCCAAGCTCATACATGTCATTCAAGGCCGACACGTTGAGCCGGGCCGGACAATGGTCGCTGCACCAGCCGCATCGAATGCAGGCCCCGGGCGGCTGGGTCTTGCCAGGCTCCAGCGCCAGCACGGCGTCGGTGGCTGGCGTGATGACGGCATCATCTCCGCAGGACAAACCGACCATCGGCCCGCCATGCACCAAAGGTCCATCCACGCCGGCAAGCTCGCGGATCGGCATGCCCAGCGGCGCCCAGACGTTGGCGGGCTTGGGGATTCGTGGCCCGGAAATAGTGACTACCCGTCCAAGTGCCGGCAGGCCGCACGCCACCTGGCGAAACACAGCCAGGCACGTAGCTGCGTTAACGACGGCCGCACCAACATCAAGGGCGCTGCCGCCGGGAGGCACTTCTCTGCCGGTCAAGACGCCGGCCAGCATCCGATCCAGCCCGATGGGATACTTGTGAGCCAAGGCCAGACGCTCGATCCCATACTCCTGTGCCGGGCGGAGCAGCGAGCGATATTCGCCCACGCGACGATGATCCACCGCGAGTATGGTCTGCTTGGCGCCGACAGCCTTTGCCAGGATTGCCAGGCCTCGCACAACATCGCCGCCATATTCCACCAGCAGGCGGTGATCGGCTGTAACGTAAGGCTGGCATTCCATGACGTTGGCGATGAGGACACTGCACTTATGCTCGATAGCGCCAGCCAGGTACAACGCCAGACTCTGCAGGCGCGGACCATGAACGACTAAGCCGGCGGGTGTTATGCGTTGGCGTAGTTCCTGG
>CAYQJH010000224.1:0-4322 GCA_964417755.1 uncultured Planctomycetaceae bacterium | reverse complement strand
ACATGTGGCGCAGGCGCGGGTAGGTGTATTCCAACTGGGCCAGTTCGACCTGGAGGCGGCTTTCGTTGGTGCGGGCATGGCAGGCGAAGATGTCGAGAATCAGTTCGCTGCGATCCAGGACCTTCCGCTTGATGATGGCCTCCAGATCGCGAACCTGTGCGGGCGAGAGGTCATTATCGAAGATGACAACGTCGGCGTCATTTTGCTCGGCCCGGTCGGCGATTTCCTGGGCCTTGCCCGTTCCGACGTACAGGCCCGGCGTGGGCTTGGCGCGCTTGGCAAGCATTTCATCAACGACATTGGCGCCGGCCGTCTTGGCCAGGCTTCGAAGCTCGCCCAGCGGGTCCATCGGGTCTGCAGTCGATCCCGGAAGAACTACCCCGACGAGCAATGCCCGTTCCTGTTGAACTGCCAGATCAGTGCGCTGAGTCTGTGTCATGCGAGTATGAAGGTTCTCCAATTAAGTGCCTACAGAATTATACTGAATCCGAGTGCGCCGGTTGAGTCAAATCCCTCGAAAGATAGGTTTCTGCACAAGCATGGAGTAAGCAGACCGTCTACAGCCTGCCATGTTCGACTCGCAAAGATCGCGACGAAAGTTTGCAGGCTGCATGATTGGCTATGCGTCACCATGTGGCACGGCGTGGCACAACTGCCGCAAAAAGCCAGCGGTGGGAATCGGACCCACAACCACCGCTTTACAAAGCTGGACGCTGACCCTTCTAACGCTTTGACAAGTCTACCACTTGCGCCGACCGCCGACAACCCGGTGCCGAAATCGGTGCCGTGCCCGCCCGAAGGCGAACCCAACGGCGCAACTTCATGCCCCGACACCAGTAGTGGCATCATCACCAAGACCACCAGTAGCAGCAGCGTCACCGCCGCCACGACCACCAGCGCAACCGCCACCACCGCCAGCGCCACCGCCCGCTTGGCCGTGCTCGCCGACCTACTGGCCGACCTGCCCGCCCCCGAGCGACGCGTGGTCATCGCCCGCCTGCCGTCCACCGACCGGGCAATGATCGCACGGTGGCTTATCAGCCAGCAACATGGAGACGCGGCTGGTTCCGCCTAGTAGAATAGTTCACAACGAGAGTGAGCCATGACTTTTGATCCAGCGAAACAGCTTGTTGATGGTGCAAAGATTCTTGATCCGGTCCTTTCTCCGCATGGGTTCGTGTTCACACTAGGTGCGACAGGGAAGGGATCAGGTGGGCACTTCGCCTCTGGCAGCTACCGCCGGGATGACCGGGTGCTCGAACTCCATTATCGCTGGGGGCTTGGGGTCGTCCTGTACCGAATCGGTGACGCAGAACTGCATCACAACATATATATGAAGCTCTTGGGAGTGGCAGCCCAAAGCGAATTCATGCGATCTGCTCTGGACAAGACGCTCGATGGCTTCACGCGATTGAAGGCAGACCTCGAACGATTCGCAGGGGACTTCTTGTCCGGCGACGGAACTCAGTTTCTGGAGCTCGCTCGCCGCTTCAAGGACCACCCCGGCATGTTCTCAGGGTTCAAAGCTATCTGAACAGGTGGTTGAACAATCGCTCCGCACAATCACCGAGCCGCCATCGCCCGGTTGCTGGTTCCCCCCGGGCATAGGAATTTCCGAAGACGCATTACTTGCGGCCTGGTAATAGAAGTGCCCAGTTAGGCACGATAGTGGTAAGATTTCTTGCCGCTGTTGGAGCCCGCCCGCTATGCTCCGTTACGCCTTTCAGGCATGGGGCCTGGCTTCCTTAGCGGGAGCGACTAAGAAAAGGAATCCAACTATCTTTTCTTAGTGTTCCGAACGGCGATTCCCTTGACGTGGACCGACAGAAGCTATTGAATAGAATCCGCGTTAGTTGCCGATAAGTAACGCAGAGACTATTCATGAAGCTGACGCTGGGACAGATCGATAAGGCCAAGGGCATCTTCCGCCGCCATGGCGGCATGCTCGCACCGCAGAGGCCATTCGCGAGGGCATCCAGCCGCGCATCCTGTACGCCATGCGGGACGCCGGTCTGGTCGAAGCCCTCACGCGCGGCTGCTATCGCCTGGCAGACCTGACCCCAATGGCCAACCCCGACCTGGCCATTGTTGCCAAGGCCTCGCCCAAGGGGGTCATCTGCCTGATCTCGGCCCTAGCGTTCCATGAGATCACCACCCAGATTCCTCACGCCGTAGACCTGGCACTACCTGCCCACGCGCACAGGCCCACGATCAGCCACCCGCCCGTCCAAGCATACTGGTTCAGCGGGCAGGCCTATTCAGAAGGTGTCGAAACACACGAGATCGACGGGGTTCGAGTCCGCATCTACAGCGTCGCGAAGACACTACTGCTTCCGCTTCCGCAACAAGGTGGGCCTTGACGTGGCCATCGAAGCCCTGCGGGAGGTGGTCCAGCAGCGCCGCCAATATCAGGTGACCATTCCTGAGATCACCGAGATGGCCAGGCAATGCCGTGTTGGCGAGGTAATGCACCCCTATATCGAGGCCCTGCTTGGCTGAATGCTCCGGAATGACCGCTTTCGTAGAAGAATTGACTAAGAAATGATGATGGCGTATCTTTTCTTAGTGCCGTCTGCTAAGAAAGCGGGCTTTCTCAAGGACGAACACTATGAAAGCGACCGGAACGTACATCACGAGCACCACGGCAGGCGAGGCATTCAGAGCCTTTGTGCCCGATCCGCTGCCGCCCGAGCCGCCGATCCAGTTGACCGACCAGGACCACGACCTGATGGAGAAGGCCAATCGCGCCCTGGGCCGGCTGGACGGCGTGGCGACGCTGTTGCCCGATGTGTCGCTCTTCCTGTACTCCTACGTTCGCAAAGAGGCCGTGCTGTCCTCGCAGATCGAGGGCACACAGTCGTCCTTCTCCGACCTGCTCATGCACGAAGAGCATCTGGCCCCGGGCGTGCCGCTGGACGACGTGCAGGAGGTAAGCAACTACGTCGCAGCTATGAATCATGGCCTGAAGCGGCTCCGCAAGGATGACTTCCCCTTGTCACTGCGACTGATTCGCGAGATGCACAAGGCACTGCTGGCCAAGGGGCGCGGCAGCGACAAGACACCCGGCGAGTTCCGGCGCAGCCAGAATTGGCTCGGCGGCACCCGGCCGGGCAATGCTCGTTTCGTTCCGCCGCCGCCCGACCGCCTGGCCGAGTGCCTGGATAACCTGGAGAAGTTCCTCCACGACCAGCCCCAGCGCACCCCCGTGCTCATCAAGGCGGCGCTGGCCCACGTGCAGTTTGAAACCATCCACCCCTTCCTGGACGGCAACGGCCGGCTTGGTCGGCTGCTCATCACGCTGATTCTCTGCGCCGAGGGCGCTCTGGCCCAGCCGCTGCTGTATTTGAGCCTGTTCTTCAAGCAGCATCGCCAGGAGTATTACGACCGTCTCGATGCCGTTCGCCTCAAGGGCGACTGGCTCGGATGGCTGCGGTTCTTCCTCGAAGGCGTGGAGCAGACCGCCCAGCAGGCGGCCGACACGGCCGGAAGGATTCTCAAGCTGTTTGATGCCGATCGCGCGAAAGTGGAGGAACTCGGCCGTCGGGCCGGCTCGGCGCACCGCCTGCTGGACATGCTGTGCCGCCACCCAATTGCGACCATCCCCAATGCCGCCAAGAAGCTGAAACTGACCGCGCCGACCGTCCGCAGCGCCGTCGAGAGTCTGGAGAAGATCGGCATCGTAAAAGAGATCACCGGCAAGCAGCGCGACCGCGTCTACGTCTACAGCCAGTATGTGAAGATTCTTGACGAAGGCACCCAGCCGCTGCCGAGGTAGCTGCTTGTTCAGCAAACAGGAACCAAGTATAGAATATTCCTCCGCACGAGGTGATCGGGCTTCGTGTCGCACTTGTGGGAGCATCGAATGGCATGTTGGCGCAAAGTCGTCGTTCTGAGCGTGTTGACGGCGGTTGGACTCCTTGGGCCATCGTGCAAGTCCAACGATAGCAGCACGAGGCGATCTGCGGCGTCGCAGCCCGCGAGTTCCCCCGCCATGACAACGCAATCGCCCATGTCGGACTACATTCGCTTCGAGTACGCTGTCTACTACTTGACGCAGTCTACCGATGAACCGATTAGAGTGATTGAGCGCTTGGTTGCTCAGCACTTCCCCACGGTGAAGATCGTCGCCGAATTGCCGGACAAACCGACAGAGGTATGCCTTCGCACCAGATTGGAGGTCGATGTTCAGGGGAAGTACGTTCCGCCCAACCTGAAGTCTCTGGGCTACTTCGGTCGCGGGTTGACACGGACACAAGCGGAATCGCTTCAGGACTCCAAGCAGGCGCTGATCCTTGATTTTGCGTATCCCAAAGAGAAAGTCT
>CAYQJH010000223.1:0-4342 GCA_964417755.1 uncultured Planctomycetaceae bacterium | reverse complement strand
CGGGGTCGACGAGAACCTGGCAGGCATCGTAGAGCCCATGCTTTCCGCCGAAGGAGATGACGACCTGGCTGGAGGCGTCGACCTTGATGTTGTTTTCCTTCTCCAGCTTGGCGGCGATGGCCTGCTTGAGTAGTTCCAGCGTGCGGGGCACGTACTTGGTGTCGCCGGCATCCAGGGCCGTCTTGGCGGCATCCTTGATGAACTGCGGCGTATCGAAGTCCGGCTCGCCAGCGCCGAAACTGACTACATCGATGCCGGCAGCCTTGAGCTGCTTTACGCGATTGGTCACGGCGATGGTGGCACTGGCGCCTACTGAACATATCCTGTCCGAAAGCTTCATCCACAACTCCTGTTTGGCGGCAAGGCGTCACGCGATATCGGCAGACGCCTTGCAGCCAGGGTAAATTACCACACATTCCCCCTTTGTCAATTGCGGTGAGGATGCGCTATGCTCCATTGAGATGCGGGTGGCATGGCGGCCGTCGTCTGCCGCCATGCGTTTTATGACAAGCAAGAAACATGGCGGCAAACGATGACCGCCATGCGTCCCGACCTACGGCGCCTTGAGCGCCTTGACGAACTCCAAGTAGTCCTTCTCGATAGCGGTGATGTCCTTGCGGAAGACTTTCTCAAGAGCTTTCACGTCATCGCCTTGCCGGCCGTGGTGCTCACGGAAGAATGCATAGAAGTCCTTCAGCAGGCCCTTGCGCTGCATGAAGAGGCACAGATATCTGGCCTGGGCATAGTTCATGCCTTGCTGGCGGCCGTAGAAATCTCGCCGCGTCACCATGTCCTTCAGCGAGCGCAGGGCGCCGCCCCCGATGGCCTTCTGAAGCGCTGGCAGCCGCCAGTTCTCCCATCCTGTGATGTCATCGCTGCCAATAGTGCAACATTCGTGCAGACTGGCGAAGCCTTCGTTGAACCAATCCGGCAGGCGGGGGAAGTCATAGACGATCAGGGCATGCGTCAATTCGTGGACCAGCGTGCCGCTGCCGGTGGAGATGTTCATCACGAGCGTCTTGATCTCGTCGCGGTAATATCCGAAGTGCGAGACGTCATCGTCATTGAAGAGCTTCTTGGCCCAGAAGCGGTAGGACGCGTCATCCTTGAACAGCAGGACGGTTATCGGCTGGTCGGGCCGGGCCTGGAAATAACCAGCCCACAGGGCGCGGGCCGGCTTGATGATGGACGAGTCCATGTACTGCCGGAGTTCCCGCGGCTCGACATTGCCAGCCGCTATGAATGGAGGATCGGTGATGACATTGAATGAATAATCCAGCATGGCTTTGAGGGCCTCGGCCGCCTTCGCAGTCGCCTTGATCAATGAAGGCGGTGGATAGGACAACTGAGATTGAGCAGCCGGCGCGGTAGCCGTCTTCTTGGCAGGATGGGACGAGGAAGCTGTGCCGACGACAAGAATTCCGATTAATGCAGCCGCTGCACATAGCAGGAGGATCTTTTTCATAGAAGATCAGACGAAGTCGGGTTTCAGAAGTTCCGGAACACTTTGAGTTTCATGCTTCCGCAAACGACGCGGAGGCATGGCACCCCGCGACGCGGAAGCATGGCGCCTCAGCTGGGCGACTGCATTATGCCGCGGAGTTTGTCCAGGGCTTTCATCTCGATCTGCCGGACGCGCTCCTTCGAGATCCCCAGCTTCTGGCCAAGTTGGTCGAATGTCGTGCTTCGGCCGTCCTTGTCCAGGCCGTAATGGTCCATCAGGATCGTTCTCTCTCGCGGGGTCAGGCGCGCCAGCAGCGCGTCGAGGCTCTCGCGCAGCTCGCCAAGGTTGACCTCGTTGGGATCATAGCTTCGCAGGCCGGCTGCGATATCCAAAACCTCGTCCTTTATCGTCAGGAAGCGGTCGAGCTGATATCGCTGCTGCGGCACGCTTCGGGCGAAGTTACGCATGATGGCCCAGGAGGCATACGTGCTGAATCGGTATCCGCGCGAGTAGTCGAACTTCTCCACGGCGTGGATCAGCGAGACGTTGCCGTCGCTGATGAGTTCCAGAAGCGTCTGCGACGATCCGACGTGCTTCCTGGCTATCGAGACAACCAGCCGCAGATTGGCCCGGATGATCTGGTTCTGCACCAGGTTGGCCTTCAGCAGGAGCGATTCGACCTGCTTGAGCTGGCCGGTTCGGACACGGTTGAGATTGATCTGGCGCCGGAGCTTGTCGGCCTTGTATTTCAGGTAGTTGTAACAGCGGAAGAGGTCTCGTTCTCGGGTGGGCTCCAGCAACGGGACGCGGTAGAGCTCCTTGAAGTATGCACCGTCATGAGTCTCGCCAAGCTTGGATGGGGCAGTTGCGGCAGAGGCGGCAGCGATTGGGGCCGGCTCGATAATTTCATCCGCGTTGGGCAGGTCGAACTGCGGGTTGTAGATGTATTCGATAGGCCGCGAACGCAGTTGCTCCGCGCGCATCTCGCTGATGATTCGATACACGCTGCCGCGCGTGCGACGGTACTTCCTGGCCAGTTCCGGAGCACTTACGCCGCTGAGGAAACATCGATATATGACCTCACGATCGTGCCGGGACAGCGGCCCGGTGAGGTAGGCGAAGATGGACGATTCAGGATGCTCGCAGTCGTACTTTCGGATGGTATAGCGGATGGTCTCGACTGCCCGGCCACTTCGCTGGGCCAATCGGCGGGCGACCTCGCTGAGCGTGCAGTGCGTGAACCTGGCCATCCGCTGCGCGCGGCGGATGATGTCGTTGCGCTGCGATGCGGTGAGCTGGCTGAACTTCATCGAACGCAGGACCTGGCGCTGCCGGTCGCGGAGGAACCACTGGATCGAGCTTTCGAGGAATGCCAGCCGGCGCTTGCCGTTTTGCATCACCAGGCGCCGCCCAAAGAGATTCTCTCTCTGCCATCTCTGAACGGTCTTGGCCGAGATATTGAACCGGCGGGTGATCGCGGGCACGTCCAAGGCATTCTGGGCATAGTCAGCGGCGCGGAGCGTGAAACTGTCGCAGAGGTCCAGGGCCAGTTGCTGCAGGTCTCGCCGCAGGCTCTGCCCGGTGATGAGTTGCGCCGTGCCGCGCGTCGTCGGCGGGCGATAGCCTGTCAGGCGATAGACGACGAATTCATAGGGATAGGCGGTGGCAGGATCAATGATATGGATAAGAGCCTCGGCTGCATCGACATAGCCTTTTCGCAGGCGCAGCAGGCCGGCTGTAAGCTGGGCAGCGAGCTCCTCGATGGGCTTGTTCAGGTATCTTCTCATCCGCCACTCTCAGGGCAGCGAGCAGGGCCCAGTTGAGCAATACCCTTCGCCAAACGATTATACCCGATTTAAAACAGACACCTGACAAAAGCTTGCGTCGCCAGTCTCTCATCAGGGCGAAGGCTGAGACTGCGGCGTGATCGTAACCTTAAATGAACCGCCCGAATTCTTCATGGCTTCCTGCATCGTGGTCGCCATGAATTTCCCCATGACTGGCGCCAGGTTGCGATCGGTGATTTCCGTGAACTTCTGCTGGCTGTTTTCCTTCGTGATGGTCTTGGCGTTGATGCCGGCAGTCATTTCGTCGATGGACTTTGAAAAACCCGTCACTATCTCCTGTATGATCTGCAACATCGGGCGGGTTTCAGGGTCGAAGCCCGGCATCCACTGATCGCCGCTCTTTGTCAATGCCAGCGGCAACTGCAAATCCGGAGTATTTGCCAGCACAATGTCGCCTCGCTTGACAAAGGTGACAGGGCCGGACAATTTCTTCGCCATCTCAGCCATCATGCCTTCTTCAGCGCCTGGCATAGCGGACGGTTTCTGCATATCCTTGGGCATCTCAATGGAATTATCCGCAGCCGCCTTCTGCAGCACCTCGAACTTCTTCAGTAGTTCAGCCTCGCCCCTGAGCAGCGTTCTGACGGTTCCCGCGTCGGTCGGATTGAACATCATCGCAACCAGGTCTGCGTTCTTGGACTTGCAGGCATCTGCAAGCTTGGCAACTGCGTCTTTGACGCCAGGCAGATCGGCTTCCGGGACAGGGTCACCCTTGGGAGCAGGAGCAGAAGCGGCTGGCGCGCCAAAGCCATCAGGCCCGGCAAATGCCGCCTGCATAGATGGGGCTGCCGGAATAGCCGATGCCGACGGGGCTGCGGGCGCCGCCAGCACAGCCGCTGCTGCAGGGGCTGCTGGCACCGTCGGCGTAGATGCTGCCGGGCTTACGGGAGCACCCTCGATTGGAATGCCGGCCTTGATGAGCGTTGCCCGGAATCGAACGACATCCTGCAAATACGGCGAACTTTCCTTTTGCTGAAGCGCGGCCGTCAATTGCGTGTTCAGCTCGCCGAGGGCATCTTTCTTGTCGGCATCCTTGACAGCCATTTGATAG
>CAYQJH010000222.1:0-4514 GCA_964417755.1 uncultured Planctomycetaceae bacterium | reverse complement strand
ACTTCGATATTCGGAGTTCCTTGTTCGATATTCGGCGGTTCGTCGTGGTCGTTTCGGTCCTCCGGTGCCAGGTATCCGGTCCTCCGGTATCCGGTATCCGGCCTATCGGCGTAGAATGAGGTATGAGCCTGGACCTGACAAGAATCCTCAATGGTTGGCCGTTTGAACAGGGGCAAGTCACCGCGCGGCGGATCCGCGGCGATGACGGCACGGAGAAGCTGCAGCTTCGCCTGGACCTGGGGCTGCTCCAGATGGAAGTGCAAGGCCGGCCCGACGGCGCGCGCCCGTTCGGGCAGGAGAGCCTGCTGACCCACTACGAGCAGTTGCTCCAGCAATACCAGATCGAGCACGGCAGCGACGAGGGCTTCCGCCTGGACGCCAGGGCATGCGAGCAGTTGCGCAATGAAGGCGTAATGTACTATCATCGCTACCTGGCAGCCTTTGTGCTGGAGGACTATTCGCTTGTCCATCGCGACACGATGCGGAACCTGCGGCTGTTCGATTTCTTCGCCGCCTACGCCCGCGAGGAGTCCGACCGCTACGCGATGGAGCAGTACCGCCCTTACGTTATTATGATGTCCACGCGGGCGAGGTCGATGATCGCCCTGGGGCAGAACCGCCCCAAGGCCGCCATGGTCATCGCCCAGAAGGGGATGGAGGCGATCAAGAACTTCTATCGGCGCTTCGGGCAGGACAAGGTCGCTGCCCATAGCGGCGAGATCGCCATTTTAAAGAGCCTCGCCCGCGAGATCGAAAGCCGCATCCCGCTTGATCCGGTCAAGCTGCTCAAGCGGCAGTTGGCCAAGGCCATCAAGGACGAACGCTACGAGGACGCCGCCAACTACCGCGATCAGCTAAGCAAGCTGTCACCCGGCAAGCCGACGGACTCGAAGCTGTAGATTAGATTGTTCTGCAGGCGAGACGCCTGCACCACAATATGGGCATCACCTCATCCTAGGCTGAAACAGTCCACGGCCGGACGTGCTTGTCGAGGTAGTGGACCTTCAGGCTGAAGGTTTGTTGTACGTAGCGGGCCAGGCTCATCAGGCCGGGCAGTTCGCTTGTTCCGTGTTCCACCGCGATGACGCCCAGGCCCAGTTCGTCGAATCGCTGGCGTGTCTGCCAGTAGCTGGCCCCGTCATAGCAGACGACCATCGCATCGGCGCCCATGTCGATCATCGGCTGGTCCGGAACAGCGCACCCGACCCCCAGGGCCACGTGGCTGATGGCCTTGTCTGCATCGCCGGTGACGCGAACGCTGTCTTCGCCCAGCAGGGCCACGCGCTGCGCCATGTGCAGGGCGAATTGCCCAAGCGGCTGCGGGTCGATGCGATACAGGCCCATCCACCGATCCTTGTCCTCGCCGATGAGTTGGTCCAGGCCCAGCCACTTTGCCCACGAGTCGCGAATGCCCAAACCTGGCCAGCGGTCCCAGGCGTCATGGCAGCGCAGGACCACCATGCCGGACTCATCCAGCAGCCGCTGCTTGGCGAGGCATGGCTCGATTTTACGCAGCGGGTCGTCCACGCGATCGTAGTGATCCCAGAAGGTCGGCTCGTGCGTGATGAACAGGTCGCAGCCCAGCTCGGCCGCCGCCCGAAGAGACCCGATGGACGAAACCCACCCGACAGCCACGGTGGAGACGGGCTTGGCAGCGTCGCCGGCCTTGACGGTGTCGACCGTCTCTTCAGGATTGACCCACGGGCTATGAGAGAGGAAGTGATTGCGAATATCATTCGTGTTCATGGTGGCTCCAATGGTCATGGTTGTTCCAATGCGACACTCAACTGTTCCCATTCCGCAAATAGAGTCTGAAGCTTCTGGTCGCTGTCGTTGTACTCCAGGCCGAGCTTGGTGATTTGGTCCAGGTCGCCGGCCTCGCCCGCCTTCGAAAGCGAATCGTTGATCGTCTTGATGGCCTCCTCCAGGCGGTGGATTTCCCGCTCGACTTCCGCCAGCCGGCGCTGCATCTTCTGCATCTCGTTGTTTCGCCGGCGGCGCTCCTGGAAATCCTCCTTGCGATCCTGCTTTGCCTGGGCAGCCTTCTTCTGCATTACGGAGGCGGGCTCAGGCAGGCCCATCTGCTCCTCGCGCCATCGCAGGTATGTCTCCCAGTCGCCCTTCAGTACCTTTATCTGTCCATCGTGCAGCGCCCAGATGTCGCTGGCCAGCGCCTGGATAAGATACCGGTCATGGCTGACGAACAGGATCGTGCCTTCGTATTCGCTCAGCACGTCCTGGAGAACTTCCTGCGATTGGATATCGAGGTGATTGGTCGGCTCATCAAGCACCAGCACATTCGGCCGCTGGAGCATCAGCCTGGCCAGCACCACCCGGCTGCGCTGCCCGCCCGAAAGCTCGCATATCTTCTTGAAGGCGTCGAACTCGCTGATGAGCAGGCTGCCCAGCAGGTTCCTCGCACGCTCCTGCGTGATAGAGCGGTCCACCTGCTGCACCGCCTCCAGGCAGGTCATCGTCGACGACAACTCGCTGTGCGTCTGCGAAAGGTAACCAATGGCTACGTTGGAGCCCAGGCGCACCTTGCCCGCCAGGGCCGGCAACTGCCCAAGCATCGTCCGCAGTAGCGTCGTCTTGCCGCAGCCGTTAGGGCCGACGATGGCGACGCGCTGGCCTCGGAAGATGTCCATGGCCTCGATGCTCACCAACGGCTTGCCGGCCTCATAACCGGCCTGCAGGTCGCTCAGGCTTGCCACTACGTCGCCGGTTCGCTCCGTTACGTGCAGGCGGACGTGGATCCGCGAGTGCTCGCGCGGGCGCTCGATGGCCTCGGTCTTCTTGAATCGTTCCAGCCGGGTGCGCCGCCCCTGGGCCTCCTTCGACCGCTGCCCAGCCAGGAACCGCCGGATGAATTCCTCTGTCTCGGCGATGTACTCCTGCTGGGCCTCCCAGCGGCGCATCCGTTCCTTGAATCGCTCCTGGCGCTGTGCGAGGTAGCCGCTGTACGAGGCCTTGTATATCTCCAAACTGGCGAAGGAAATCTCCCACGTTCGGTTGGTCACGCGGTCGAGGAAATAGCGATCGTGCGAGATGACCACCACCGCTCCCTGGTAATCGCCTAGCCATTTCTCCAGCCATTCGACGGTCGCCAGGTCCAGGTGATTGGTCGGCTCGTCCAGCAGGAGCACCTCGCTGTCCTGAAGCAGCAGCTTGGCCAGGTACGCCCGCGTGCGCTGACCGCCGGAAAGCTCCGCAAGCGGGCGATCCCAAATCTCGCGGCTGAAGTTCAGGCCGCTTAGGACCTGCTCGATGCGATTGGTGTACGAGTATCCGCCGCGATCCTCGAATTGATGCTGGAGCTGTCCGAAGCGCTCGATGATCCTGGCATGCTCGGCTGCTGCCTGGGCGTCGCCATTGGCAGGCTCGGCCATCTTGTGGGAAAGCTCCGCCATCTCGCGCTGCATGGCGTGCAGGTCGGCGAATACATCGAGCATGGCCTGGTGCAGCGTGCTGCCGATAAGTTGCGGCGGGTCTTGCGGCAGGTAGCCGATGCGCAGGCCGACGCGGCGCGAGAGCGTGCCGTCGCTGGCCTCCTCCAACCCCGCGAGGATGCGCACGAGCGTAGTCTTGCCCTCGCCATTTGCGCCGACCAGGCCCACTCGCTCCTGCGGAGAAAGCGAGAGGCAGACGTTCTTGAGCACGTCACGGTCGGTCCAGCGTTTGGTTATGCCTTCAGCTACGATCAGGGACATCGGACAATTCCATTCAATGCAAAGCCCCGATGATACACTCGCGCGAGACAAGAAAGTAGACGATAGAAATTGGGTTCTGCAACTGGTGCCGTGGGCCGGCAGCGTGGTTTGCCAAGCGCAAGCTGGAGACCTCGCCGGGGGGCAAGATTGCGGAGGAGTCGAGTTGTGCATACCTGTTCAAAATTATAACTCCTTTGACCTATGAGACTTGAGACTTTATCACCTGTTCTGTTCTGTTGAGTTCTGTTCGATTCTGTTCAATTTGACCCAGCTATTCGTCGGTTGTTGTTCATTTTGGTGGCAGACCTTAGCAGTGCACCGCCCTTTGCTGTTTCGCGTGTCGCGGGCGTCTGGCCCGCGTGTACCGAGGGCATCTTGCGGTGCTCTGGGTAGCCGCTACGCAGGGCGGAGCAGAGCTACTCTGCGAAGTAGCTTCGCTACGTAGCACGAGCTTGCCCTCGCTTCTTACGACAAACCGCAGGCGAGACGCCCGCGGCACACGCGGGCAAGATGCCCGCGACACATAGTGCGTCGCAGTTCTGACTGCCTTCGCTGCGCGCACCTTCGGCGCCCACTATTACACCTAGCGCCCCGATTTCTGCGCACAAAGCTGGTCAACAATCAAGTACGCAGGCCATAAGTGCATGGCTGGACTGGAACAGAATTATCCCGGCGCGGGCAGTCCTGCGGTGTTGGATGGGACTGATCTGCGCGCAGAAAGCGGGTCAAGCCAGTGTGAAACGTAAGCCTCAGTTACAGGGGGCAAACATGGAAGGGTCGTTGCCGTTTTGTGGTGCGGGCGTC
>CAYQJH010000221.1:0-4532 GCA_964417755.1 uncultured Planctomycetaceae bacterium | reverse complement strand
CAGCAGTCGGCCTGCTGCATGTTCAAGACGATCATCGATGTAGATTGGCGACGCTACGGCTTGTCTCAAAGCAGCGGAGCGATGCCCCAGGCCCCGATGGTGGTGCTGGTCCACATGGCCAGCGTGTGGGTTCCTTTCACGTCCGAGTCCAAGGAAGCCATCGCCGACTACGACGAGATCCGGGCGGAGATCAAGCTGGCCTTGCAGGACTGCGGCCGCAAACTCTCGGCGTATCTCAACCGCCGTCGCAAAATGAAATACCAGGGCGAGCGCCGCAGCATCTTCGAGAAGTACATCGCCGAGGTGGTCAACGCCTGTGCGACCATCAAGCGGATCAACAAGCAGGAACTGACCGACAACCTGTTGACCATGGCCAAGAAGACGACCGCCCAGGCCGACGACCAACTCGACGAACACGGCAAACGGGTGGGCAGCGATTCCGAGTACGGCGAGAATACCGTGGTGGTCGAGCAGGATGATCCGCCGGCGACCCCGGCCGGGACGCTGTTTCAGGCGACGGCATGAGCCGGATGCGGAGCCCCGTCGGGCCTGAAGGCAGACAGAGGCGTGTGCTTGTTGTCTGTTGGCTTTCGGCTGCCGCAAATCCTCGCCTCATGGTCTCAACGGGTAGAATGGGGTAGAATCAAGGGTGTATGAAGATTCCTGATGTGACCATCCCCGTGAACGTTGTTCGCCTTCCGCTGGAGTGGCTGATGAGACACGAACGAGCGGTCGAGAAGGTGCGAGAGCGCGCGGTGCGGACGTCGCAGGCATTGGAACGGGCGGGCGTTCCCTTTGCCGTCATTGGCGGCAATGCCGTAGCTATTTGGGTTGCCAGCAGGGATCCCGGGGCCGTGCGGACGACCAAGGACGTGGACATTCTTCTGAATCGGCCGGATCTGGACGCCGCGGCTCAGGCCATGTCGAAGGCCGGATTTGAAATGACCGAGGTCAATGGCGTGACGATGTTCCTTGACAGCGACGATCCCATGCCGAGCCGGGGAGTCCATATTGTATTCGCAGGAGAGAAGATCAAACCGCACGATCCGTTCCCGGCACCATCAGTGAAGGTGGGCATTCGAGATCCGGACGATGTCCTGGGCCTTGACCTGCTGGGGTTGCTGACGCTGAAGCTCATCGCGTTTCGCGATATTGACCGCGTTCACATTCGCGACCTGATGAAGGTGGGTTTGATCGACGACGCTCTGGCCGAGCAGATTCCGCCGGAGCTTCGGCCGCGTCTGGAGGAGATCCGGGCCAATCCGGATGGATGAGTCGAGACATACCCGTACAAGGAGAGTTCCGGGTGGCCAAGAGGGCAGGTAAATCGACTGATTCGGCAGGCGGTTCAGGCGGCAGGACCAGCGCGGCCGCGAAGGCCAAGGCGAAGGAGACATCCCGCAAGATCGAAGAGCTTGCGGAGATGGTCGTCGATCACGCCAAGAAGCGCAAGAGCCCGAAGATGGAAATCCCCATCCGGGCCCTGTCGAACGTGAACTTCAATCCGAAGAAGGCCATCATCGAGATGGGCGACGCCTCGCAGACGAGGCAGTTCTTCGATCTGGGCATGGCCAAGAAGTTCATGCAGACCACACTCATCGCCGCCCAGTGCAAGAACCTCATCGATGCGGGCAAGACGGCCTCGATTCGTCAGCTCTATTACCTCTGCAAGCACGACGTGGCCGGGACCAGGGAAAAAACCTTCAACGACCAGGAAGAGTCTGATCCGATCATTGAGGATCTCGAAGTCACCATCGACGCCCTGCGCGAAGAACTTCACGTTTATGCCGATCAGCGAGGCAATCTGGCGGGCCCGATTACCCTCGTTGACCAGGGCGACACGCTGGACTGCATGCGGATGGGGTCCGGCGGATACACCGTGCCGAGTATCTGCGAGCCCGACGTGATCCAGTTCAAGAAGTGCAGCGCGAAGTACATCCTGCATGTCGAAAAGGCCACCGTCTGGCGGCGGTTCCATGAGGACGGCTACCACGCCAAGCACAACTGCATTCTGACGCACGGTCAGGGCCAGCCCGCCCGCGGCATGCGCCGGCTGCTGCGGCGGATGCACGAGGAACTGAAGCTACCCGTCTTCTGTTTGCTGGATAACGACCCTTGGGGGTACTACATCTATTCGGTGATCAAGCAGGGCTCGATCAGCTTGGCCTACGAGAGCCGGCGCATGGCCGTGCCGCAGGCCCGGTTCATCGGTGTGTCCAGTTTCGATTACGAGCGCTGCGGGCTGAGCGACGACGTCAAGATCGGCCTGGACGACAAGGACATCAAGCGGGCCAAGCAGATCCTCGAATATCCCTGGTTTGAGGGCAAAAAGCACTGGGAGAAAGAGATCCGCAAAATGATGCAGAACGGCTTCAAGATGGAAGTCGAAGCCATGATCAACAAGCGGCTCACGTACCTCACCGAAGAGTACGTGCCGATGAAGATCAAGGACAACAGGCAATGGCTGGATTGAGGAAGCTGCTAGCTGTTAGCTCTTAGCTAATAGCTAACAGCTAAGAGCTAATAGCTTCTTTCCGATTCCGAGGTTTCCTTTGCTTGACACAATTCGCCAATGCATGTCCCGTGCAATGAAGGTGGACCCGAGAACGGCCGCTTCGATCAATGAACATACCACGGCCGCCGACGTGCCGGGCTGGACCTCGGTCGCCCATCTCACCCTGGTGCTGGAACTTGAAAAAGCCTTCAACACCACCTTCGAAAACGACGAAATCGTCTCCATGGGCAGCGTGGCGGCGATCGTGGATCGACTGAAGGCCAAGGGAGTTGTCAGCGGTCAGTAGTCAGTTGTCAGGAAGTCCGATCAGCCTGATTGTCTCAGCAATGCCGAGACAATCCCGGTTCAAGCCCCAGATTTGACCGACGCCGTCTTCTCAGCAGCCAGATGATGGCCACGAACGAGGCGACGCCACCGGCCCAGGCAAAGCCCAAAAGGGTGGAAGCTGTGTAGGCGAATGCGGCGCGCGGTACGAGGAACGCCCAGGCCAGAGGACTGGTGAGCAAGCGCACGGGCTCGGGAAGCTGATCCGTTGCAGATGGGGTCGTCCTCGCGATGAAGACCAGAGAGTCGGTCACAGCGATACCGATCATCCCTGCAAGGAAGACGCCGAGACCGATAGCACGCGTGGCGGGTCTCGCGATGAGGGCCAGCGCGAACACCGCCACTACCAGGCATGCACCTGCTGAGAATACAGTCACCAGCAGCATTCCGGCCATTACGAAGAACGCGTGGTCAGCCATCAGCAGTCATCTCCAATGGCGGAGGAATAGCCGTCGCATGTCTGTGGCCTGTCTCAGCCCTATTGGCCGGCGAAGCTGTGCCAGCATGCCCATTCCAGGCTCAATCCTTGCGGCAACACCGAAGGTATCGGTGGCGCCGGCCGGAATCAAGGAGACGGCCAGAACAGGGGAGGCCGCCTTTATCGGACGACAGGCCTCGGTTATACGCTCGGACAGCACCAGCCGGGGATCGCACGAGCAGCCGCCAGCTGAGCGGCTGAGTTAATTCCCAATTCTCAATTCCTCATTCTCAATTCTCGAACGTCCTGACACACCACGTTGGGGTTAAGTCCGGTATTGTCGCGGCCGATCAAAAGCATATGCGCGATGATGAGGTCTCAGGGCTGTTGGCGGCCACCCGGCGGCGTTATTCGATTGTCTCGGGCGCCATGGCTGCGCTGTACGTCGCGATGCTGGGTGTGTTCGTCTCACAGTCGGCCGGCGTGAGGCAGCTCTACTGGATGATCGCCTACCAGTTGGGCCCAGGAGACTAGCCCGGCGATGCATGCTGACGCCGCCACGATGATCTGGCTGGCCGTCAGCCCGACAGCCGGGCTGATCGCCCTGGTCCTGCTTGCGAGGCTCCTCCGGCGAAGATGGCTGCCGGATGTGGACGCGGCCACCAGCGCTGTGCTGGCTGCTGTTCTTGTGGCCGCCTGCTGGCTGACAGCATTTCACCTCTACGCATTCGCCCGAATGCCCGGCTGGTTGCCCGATCTTTCGGTACCGGGCATCACGATCCTGTTTTTCATCCTGCTGGGGGCAACGTTTTGGGCGATGTCGCCCCATGGGCCGCTCGAAGTCCGCTGCGCAAGCGTGACGGCAGGTCGGTGGAGTTGGCTCGACTGGGCCTGCGTCATCCCCGTGATTCTTCTCCACGTCGTCCTCCTGATCGAAGCCCTGACTCGCATGCCCACCGGTCACGACGCCCTCAAATACCGTCTGCCGATGGTGGTGGCCTGGCTTCGCGCGGATGCCTTGATTATGAAACCCGACGTCTGGCAGTTCTGCCAGCCGGGCAACGGCGAGCTGGTACTGTGGTGGCTTCTCAAGGGCGGGGCCGAACGCCTAGCCAGCGCTGCTTACTTCCCGGCAGGGCTCCTGCTGGGCGCCGCGGTGTGGGCCATTGTCCGGCTTCAACGCGGGTCGCATTTCGCCCGCGTCCTCGCGGTGGTCATCGTGCTGTCCACCTACATGGTCGTCTGGCAGATGTACAACAGCTACATCGACCTGTT
>CAYQJH010000220.1:0-4569 GCA_964417755.1 uncultured Planctomycetaceae bacterium | reverse complement strand
GGCGGCTGGCTGGCCGTGCAGGCGGGTGCGCGCTCCGGCTGGGTGGCGGCGCGCTATGTGCGCTCGGCCACACCATCAAGCGCGCCGGGAGCAGTGACCACAGCCACACTAACGCCAGCGCCCATGTCGACGCCGGCATCTGCGCCTACGCCCCTACCCACCGCCACGCCGCCGGAGCCTGAGACGGTCGTGCTCGGTCCCGACACCGCCTGGCCGGTGCGAGCGCAGCATATCAGCGGCTGGGGCTACGAGTTCATCGATGCCAGCCAGGGCTACGACCTGGTGCTGCATCGGAATATCTACGGCCAGGTCGCACATGCCTTCTGGGGATCGGCGCTGTACGACCGCCACCCGCACGGCATCCGATTCACCTTGATCGACCCGGTCTGGGAGGAGGGCTGCCCCAGCCCCGTTGCGCCCGTCCCCCTGGTCGCCGGCAGCCGCTGCCTGATCGAGGGTTTTGGCGATGGTGCCGGCGCCATGATCTACGCCGGCTGCGCCGTCCCTGCCGACCACCTCTACGACCCCCAGGAATGCTACCTTGCCATCACCGCCGAAGGCGAGCACCTGAGCGATATCGTCGTTGCCGCCACGATCACGGCCCAGAATCTGTTGGTGACCGGCTACTGGGCGCGCACGCCGGACTTCAGCCAGTATCCGTTCACGCCGCTGCTGGGCGAGGCATATCGTGAGGGCGACCAGTGGCGTTGGTGGCAGCCGTATCTGGAGGTAGTGAGGACGCAGTAGCCTCGCTGCATCCCCAGTGAAATACCTGGGGAATACCCTGAATCCATTTGACAAAACGTCTGGCCTGTGAAATCATGGTTTTGATATACTCAATATTACTGCTTCCGTTAGTTCATGCATACTAAACCATGACAGACGCTCCTGAACAGATCACACTCAGCCATCTCGAACAAACCATCTACTTCGCCGCCCTGCGCTCCGGGATCGGCATCCTGGACACTGATCGCCTTTCTGATTGGGTGACAGTCAGCCGCTCGCATGCAGCCAAGCTCCTGGCAAGCATGGCGCAGAAGGGAGCTCTTCATCGTGTGGGACGAGGCCGCTATGTCGTCATCCCCTCCGATGTCCTTTACGGTCGCCGCGCCTTTGTTGCCGATCCCTTTCAGGTGATCGATGCGCTGATGGTCTCCGCTGGCAGAAGCGACTACTATGTCGCCTATCAAAGCGCGGCCTTCCTCTATGGTGCGGCCGACCAGCTTCCCCAGGCGCTCATGGTAGCTGTCTCGCGCCAACAACGCCCGATCGACTTGGGCCAGGTCGAGATACTTCCCGTGCAGGTGCGGAGCGACAGATTCTTCGGCATCGAGACCTTTCGCTATCATGATGCTGTCTTCAGGATCTCGAACAGAGAGAAGACACTCCTTGACTGCCTGGATCGTTTCGACCTCTGTGGCGGCATTGACGAGGTAGTCAGGACGATCGAACATCTTCTGCCCGAGATCGATCAGGAGCGCTTGTTGGAACACGCTGCACGCATGCGTAACCAGGCCTTGACCCAGCGACTGGGCATCGTGTTGGAGAGGCTACAGGGTACGGCAGAGGTATCGCCCGCCCTGTTGGATGGCCTGACGAAACAAGTGGGACCCAACCTCTACCTTCTCGATCCTCACGGCGCCACCGCAGGGTCGATCCACCCACGCTGGCGCATCCGCGAGAACATCACTCTGATCGAGGGCGTGTAAATGCAGCCTTCTTTGCGCTTGATCCGTAACTGGGCAGATGAGCGGGCCATTCCAGATCTGACTCTAGCCGAACTCGACTATCGCTTGACCTATGCGCTCGGAGCGATCTACACCGATCCCTTTCTGGCTGCGCGGCTTTGTCTGAAGGGAGGCACGGTGTTGAACAAGCTATGCTTCCCCACCCTCAGCCGCCTCTCCGTAGATCTGGATTTCAACGCGGTTGGCCCGAAGGCGCAGGTGCTGGCCGAACGCAGCCGGGTTATCACCCAACTGGCAACCCTGTTCGCCGAACAGAACGCCGGTTACACAGTGACGCACGACTTCCGCTACGAGCAGACAAACATCGTCGCACACTATGCCCCGCTCAGCGGTGGGCCGAGGCAACGTCTGAAGCTGGAAATCTCCACGGTAGAGCGCGTGCCGATCCTGGGGCGTACGGCGAGACCTCTGATCCTGCCCGATGGCGCTTCGGTTTCCATCGCCACTTATCACCTGGAGGAACTGACAGCGACGAAGATACGCGCCCTCTATGCCCGTCGCAAGGGGCGAGACATCTACGACCTCTGGCGGATCGCAAGTCTCGACCTTGACGAGCGGGCGGTGCGCAAACTGACGCTCTACTACTTCTATCATGCGAAGATGATGTTTCACTATCCCACCTTTCTCGCCAACGTGGAGGAAAAGCTTCGCCATCATGGCTTTGGCGACGATGTGCGCGGGTTGATCCGCGTAGGTCAGGAATTCGACTGGTCTGAAGCCTGTCGCGCCGTCATCGACCGCTTCGCCTTCCTGGGCGCTCTTGAGGATCGCGATATCCATTTCCTCGATCTGGCGCGCGTTCTGCTCCACAAGCCAGTATCCGACGCCACCATTGAGACGCTTGCTGAGATTGAATACCCTATCGCCTGGTTGATGAAGGGCATCCCTATCTCTGAAGAAGCGGCGGCGCTGCGCCGGGACGATATCCAGGTCTATCTTGGCTCCTGACAGGCAGACCTCATGCTATGCAGATGTCTCGTCACAAGCGATTCGCCCCCTCGAAAACGTGACGCTGTAGTTTGACTGCAGATTCAATCATGCCGCCATGCCGCATTTCCATTAGCGCCCAAGACTTACTGGCGAAGAACTCGGTCATCAAGGTCAGGCCTTCTGGCTGGTATGACCCTAGTTCATACAAGGTGCCAGACTACCATGTCCATGATTTGTCCCAGAGCATACAGTCGATCCAATGCGATCGACATAAGATTATTGCACCCTGCGGATAATTATGCCTCTTGAGAATGACCAAAAGTGGTCATGAGTTCGCCCTTTTGCGGCTCTTCGCCACTTTTGGTGAAGCGGGTTTCGGGGTTGGCGGAGATGCGGTACAGTGGCAGCATTCCTCCAGGAGGTTCTGTGCTGACTGCACCTTTCCCCAATGCTAGCCGAGTTTCTGCTGCCCTGGCTGCGAGAGCTGAGTCTCGACGACGTCCGGATCGATGACAATTCTGTTCAGGTGTTCTTGACTGCCATCTGCCCGGAGGCGCAGTGCCCGCTGTGTTCACAAGTCTCGCAGACGGTGCATAGCTCGTATGGACGTACCGTAGCCGATCTACCCTGGGCAGGCCACAGCGTGCGGCTGCATCTGCAAGTGCGCAGGTTCTTCTGCCGGCATGAAAGCTGTGCCCGTTCGATCTTTACAGAGCGTCTGCCGCAGATGGTTGCTCCCTACGCACGGCGCACACAGCGTCTGCACGGTGAACAGCGCCAGCTGGCGATCACCCTTGGCGGCAAGACAGCCGCTCGCACCGCTGGCCGTCAGGGCATGCCGGCCAGCGCCCGCACACTGTTGCGCGACGCCCATTCGACGCCGATTGAGCGTAGAGAAACCCCGCGGCTCCTTGGGGTCGATGACTGGGCGCAGTGCAAAGGGCAGACCTACGGTACGATCTTGGTGGATCTGGAGCGCCATTGTCCGGTTGATCTGCTACCTGACCGCTCGGCGGCGAGTCTGGAAAAGTGGCTGCAGCAGCACCCTGGGATTGAGGTGATCACCCGCGACCGGGCAGCCGACTACGCCGAAGGGGCAACGCGTGGCGCCCCGGAGGCTGAGCAGGTGGCGGATCGCTTTCACCTTCTGCAGAATGTACGCGAAGCGGTGCAGCGTTTGCTCGAGCGTCATCAGACCAGCCTACGGGCTGCTTCCCAGACTGCCGAGGAGGAACTGGCGAGCGACGGAGCAGCGGAAAGCGAGGCCATGGAACCATCCTCCCTCGGTGTCACAGGCTCAAGCCCACAGCCGGAGGAGATCACCACTGCCATCGATTCCGCTTCGGCCGCGGCTAGCGAGCCGGCGACCCTATGCCCCAGTGAACGCCGCCGGCAGGAAAGCCGAGCCCGACGGATGGCCCGCTATGAGGAGGTGCGCCGGTTGTATGCCGCCGGCATAAGCCAACGCCAGATCGCCCGTCAGCTGCATTTGGGCGTGCGCACAGTGCGCACCTTTGTGACGGCTGACCAGTTTCCGGAACGGGCAACCCGGCGGCCAGTGCCAGGCAAGTTGGATTCCTTCGTACCCTACCTGTGTCAGCAGATGGAGGCTGGTCGCACCAATGGCATGCAACTCTGGCGTGAACTGCGTGAGCAGTACGGCTATAGAGGTTCATGAGCCCTGGTGTCACGCTGGGTTGCACATCACCGTCATCTCAGCCCAAAGCTGAGCGGCGAACAACCATCTCCCAAACGGCGAGGGCGCCCCCCGCGGCCGGCGTCGGCTCAACCAGCCGCTCCGCTGAGGGTCGTCTCAGGCCGGCAGGCGGCGTGGCCGTGCTGGCTACTTCGCTCATCCGTTCTAATTTTGGCACTTTCAAGGGTTGATTCT
>CAYQJH010000219.1:0-4594 GCA_964417755.1 uncultured Planctomycetaceae bacterium | reverse complement strand
GTGCTTGCCGGCGATGTCCTTGATCGTCTGGCAGAGGAAGTCGGCGCCCTTTGCTACACCCTTTGGCGCAGCCATCCTCGAATGGTCGTACTTCAGCGCTACGGCAACGTGCGTCGGGTTGACGATCACGACGTCGGCACCGGGCACAGCCTTTAACGCTCGCTTGCGGGCCATCGTCATCGCGATTGACCGCATCTTGCCCTTGACCTCGCCGGGCAGTTCCTGCTCCTTGCGCTCTTCCTTGATCTCCTGGCGGGTCATCATCATCTGCCGCTTGTAGCGCCACTTCTGGTAGACCATGTCCGCCCCGGCGATCACCGCCAGGCCCAGGGCAATTCTGCCGGCTGCCCCAACGATCAGTTGGCTGGTAGTCGAGATAAGGCCCTGCGCGCTGCTCCATTTCAGTGCGAGCATGGTGTCCATCTCGCTCTTGAGATACGTGTAGACCAGGCCGCCAATAACAACCACTTTTGCTATCGAGACCAGCAGGTGGACGAACGACTTCCACGAAATCAGGTTCTTCATCCCGGCCACCGGGGAGATCTTCTGCCAGTCCACTTCCAGCGCCTTGGTCGAATACGACCAGCCGCTGGTGACCAGGCTGCCCAGCACGCTGGCAACGCAGATGACCACGAACAACGGCAGCGCCTTCAGCATGGCTGAGCCGCCGGCCTGGCTGAGCATGTTGCTCATGCCGGCGAGGTCCACGCCGCGGCGGTGCACGTGAGTCAGGCCTTGCTGGAGGCTCAGCGTGAAGTATTGCAGCAGCTCCGGCCCCCAGAGCACCAACGCCATCAGCACCGCAGAGATAATCAGCACCGAGGGCACTTCCTCGCTCTGGGGAACCTGGCCTTCCTCGCGGGCTTTGCGCAGGCGCTCCGGCGTCGCCTGTTCAGTGCGTTCAGATGCCGGTTTGTCTGCCATGCGCTAGGATCTCACGTGGGCAAGAAGCGTTTCATCAATCCAGCCAGCTCAGCTGTGAAGTCCGCCAGCGAAGGCATGATGGCTGCTGTCATCAGCAGGCCCAGGGCCACGCGCAGCGGATAACTCTCGAAGAGGATGTTCATCTCCGGCAAGGCCCGCGCCAGCACAGCCAGCACGATCGCCAGCACCAGGAAAGCCGTCATCAACGGAGCAGCCATCTTGAGGGCAAACAGCAGCATCGTCGAGCCGGCGGCCACCAGGCCGCTGGTCAATGAGCCGATCTCCGGCAGCGACCCCAACGGAAATGCACTATACGAGCCGGCCAGGAGCATCAGCAGCAACTGGTGCCCGCCCATGACCAGGAATGCCACCGTCACAGCCATCTCCATGAACGACGCCAGCGACTCGGTTTCCTCGCCGCTTGCGGGGTCGATCACGCTGGCGTCGGTCATGCCCATCTGCTGGGCCATCAGGCTGCCGCCCTGCTGGATGGCCAGGAAGATGAACCTCGCGCCCAGCCCCAAGGCCAGGCCTATCGCGATCTCCTGCGCCATCATCAAGCTGCCCCTGAGCCAATGAACTGTGAGGATATGCGCCGAAGGCGGAACCAGCACCGCCAGGAAGATGCTGACCCACACCGCCAGGCCCGCCTTGATAATCATGGGAACGCCAGGCGAGCCAAACACGGGCGCAGCCGCCAGGAAAGCGCCAACCCGCGCCAGCAGGAGGACGAAAGGCAACAGGATTATGATAATGTCATCCATGACTTATCGAACGGCGTTGATTGGTTGACTGGTTGACTCGTTAACTGGTAACAGCGGGAGACCCTTCGACAACATCCGATTCAGTAGAAGGCTCTGCCGCCAATCAACCAGTTAACCAATCCACCAGTTAACGTCTCTTCAATGTCCAAGCGCTTGCACCTGCGCGAATATTTCGCTGGTATAGCTGACAGCCACCTGCATCATCCAGTTGCCGGCTATCAGCAGTGTCAGGCCGACGCAGGCCAGCTTTAGCACCATGCCCAGCGTCATGTCCTTGATCGAGGTCACCGCCTGGAGCAAGGCCGCCAGGAAGCCCACTACGAGCGTCACGCCCAGCACCGGCGCCGACAGCAAGAGCGTAGTTTCCAGCGCTCGCCGGCCAATATGCAGTACGTATTCAGGATTCATTGTTCAGACCTCAACAGACGGCTCCGGGCTTCGGGCTCCCGGCTCCCGGCGCGACAACGACAACAACGGAAGGCTACAGGCTACAGACCTCAGACTTCAGGCACGACCACAACAACGGCAACAACAAACAGCCACGGGCCGGTGCGCCCGGAGTCCGGAGCCCGGAGCCGGTCGTTAATAGTTAAAGCTCCCTACCAGCGTCGTCGCCAAGAGCTTCCATCCATCCACCAGCACAAACAGGATGATCTTGAACGGCAGCGAGATCATTGCCGGCGGCAGCATCATCATGCCGGCTGCCAGCAAAATGCCGCTGATGACCAGGTCGACCACAAGGAACGGTATGAACAGCAGGCAGCCCATCTCGAAACTCTTGCGGAACTCGCTGATGGCAAAAGCGGGGATGGCTACGTATGTCGGCAGGTCGTTGATGCTGGCGGGCCTGGGCTGGCTGCTCATCTTGAGGAACATGTCCAGGTCGCTGGGGGAGGTCTGCAGAACCATGAACTCCTTCAGCAGATTGTTGCCCTGCACGCAGGCAGTATCGAGCGTCATCTTGTCCTGCAGGTACGGCTGGAGGGCCTGCTGGTTGATCTTGCTGAACGTCGGCGACATGGTGAAGAGCGTCAGGAAGATGCCCAGGCCGATCAAGGCAATGGTCGGCGGGATGCTCTGCGTCGTCAGTGCGCGGCGGATGAACGACAGCACGATAATGATTCGCGTGAAGGACGTCATCATCACCAGCAGGCTGGGCAGCAGCGCCAGCATGGTGAACACCGCCGCCAGCTTGACCGGGCTGGACCAATCGTTCTTGGCGTCCTTGCCGGTGCCGGTCGCCTTGTCGACGGCCTTGAACAGGTCGCCCATCTCCGGCACCGCCGCCATTGCAGGCCGGCTGGCAGGGGCAGCCGTCGCAGCCTGTGCGTTGGCTTGCCCGCAAAACATCAGGCCGGCCGCCAGAACCATGATGGCAATCATGCGATAATTCATGGCTGGAGGCCGTCCTGTTTGCTTTGTGCCTGATCTGTCGACTGGATGGCCTGCTCGTGAACCTGCTCAAAGCCGACCGGCAGGGCGGCAGTCACGTCGGCAAGCAGCGTAACGTGTTCAGCCGCCGCCGACAGCAGGAACTTCTTCTGACCGACCTGCACAAGATGCAAAGCCTTTCTCGGGCCGATGTATGTCGTCTCCAGCACCTTCACCTGGCGCTTGCCAAGCGAGCCGGGCGAAACCGCCAGCCGTGGCAAGACCTTCTTTATAATCAGGATCGCCACGCCACCGATGAACAATACAACCATCACAGCCGCCAGCGTTCGGGCGAGATAACCCTCCTCGCCTGACTCGGCAGCCTTCTTGCCGGCTGGGAATGGCAACTCCGGTACAACAATTGTTGGTGCTGGCGCTGTGGCTGGGGCGGTCGTCGTCGCTATTGATGGTTCAAGGGCGGCCGATGCCTCGGGCGTGGTGGGGCGCTCGCCTTCGGACCTTGTGGCATGCCCGTCTTCGAGCGTGCTGTCATCCGCCGCCTGCTGCGTTTCGGGCCGTCTTTGTGGCTGGCGATGCACAGCCGAGGGCGGCGGTGCCACATCCTGGCTCGCCGCCATCGTCAAGCCAATGTTCTGCCTGGATGCGGACAGCGGCGTCAGGCCGATCTTGTACACAGCCGCCAGTAGCAGCAGCCCAAGCCCAGCCAGCAACCACCTGCCAGCCGGCCTGGCGCGCCAAAATGAAGTCGGTCGAGAGTCCATCGAAGTACAGCATGCACTTTTCGTGCCAAAGCCGTGATGGCCTGCGGCCATTGATTGCGGAATGCGGATTTCGGATTGCGGATTGAAGCATCTGAACAACTGCCGCTGAGACGCAGAGGCCGCTGAGAACGCCAGAACTGGTAATCTCTTCAATGTGTTCTCAGCGTCTTGCCGCGGTTGCTTTGGTTGTTTTGGCTGTGCGCTGCCGCGAAACAGATGGCCCATTCGCCTCTTGTCCCGTCAGAATTCAATCATCAATGTCCAAAAACCTGACGCCGGGCGAAGCACATGATAAGTCGGACTTAGGCTCCCCGATGCTATTCGGAGCCGAACCGGAGTTTTCTGGGTTTTGGACAGTCAGTCTAAACGGCGCGTGTTGCCCGTCAGTAAACTATACTGAAATGCGCTTCGTGGACGACTCGCCAGCCCATGAACGGTAATTTAACTGACAGTGAATCCATTCCCCCTCCTGCAGATGCAACATGAACCTTGGCCACAGGGCCGATAAGGAAGGCACGGGCTTGTAGGGGTTCAATGCGTTTTCCGGAAACCGTGTCAAAATAGATATCCGGGCCCCAGCTTACGGGCGGAGTCTTCTCGGATCTTAGTTGAGTTGCAGGAAGGACCGGTACACTAAGGTCACGGAGTGCCTTTAGGACTGCGTCGTACTTGACATCGAGTGCATATCCTTCGATCTTATTGGCCTGCGCTTGCTGGACCGTTGTCACATCGCAAATATACCTACGGCACGCG
>CAYQJH010000218.1:0-4649 GCA_964417755.1 uncultured Planctomycetaceae bacterium | reverse complement strand
GCCGCAGCCGCCGGCAGCAGCAATGCCAAGATCTGCTTCGTGGAGATCGCCAGCCAGTAGCATGTCAATGCCTCATGAATTACGACAGGCGCCGCGATGGCTGTGCCAGAGGATAGACAAAGAATTCAATTCACTTCTTTGGTCAGAGCGGCGGCTGCCTGGGCGCCTTTGCCTTGAATCTTGAGTTGATACCAGTGCGCCAGAACCACCAGGAGTTTGGCGTGCTTGTCGCTATGATCGGTGATGTCCTTCAGGCGGGGGACGGCTTGGGTATGGCCCTGCCGGCCAAGCACAAGCGCGGCATTGGTGGACATTTCCTCATACGGGCTTTGAAGGTGTGGGCGAAGCAAGTCGGCTGCCGCGGTGTTCTTGCTCTTGAGCAGACCGGCGGCGGCCATCCGCATGGCAGGGCGGTAGTTGCCCGACAAGGTATTCCCAAGCCCAGCCATTGCCGCCGGTGAGCCATAGTCGGCCAGAAGCATGGCGGCCTTGGTCGCTCGCACGTGCTGTGGCTTTATCTCCTGCGGATCGTCCTTGACCGCTTCGATGATGGCCAGCAGAGTCGGCACGTAGAAGTCGCACCGATGTGTTGAATCTCCTTTGTCGGCAGCGGAGAAATCATTCTCTGCGCGGCTGAGGATGTAATCAGCCAGCACCGGGTGCCCGGTCTGCATCGCCTCAGCCAGGGCTGATGCCGCGTCGGCTCCGCCGGCGGGGCGGGCCAGTTCGAAGCGGGCCATCAACGCCAGAGGCCCCTGGCCGGCCTTGAGCTTTTCGACATAAGCGGCGGAATCATTCCTTCGGGCTAGTTCTCTCAGTAGATGCACCTGAAACGGCGTGCCGCCAGCGGCATTGGCCAGTATCGCATCATAGAGAACCTTCGCGCCCTGTGGCGAGACTGCTGCCATCGCACGATGGGCCCTCAGACGCAACTGCCACGGCTGATCGGACTGTGCAATTACTTGCGCCAAATCGCAGGCGGCGGCGATCTTTTCTTCGACGATCTGGTCCAGCAGGATCGTCAGCACGTCCGGCGGGGTTGCGGCGTCCCTGAACAATTCGCGCAGCGGCGGCAGCATTGACGAGTCGCCCTGGCCAAGAAGGCTCATGCGGGCCATGCCGGCTGTGGCGGTATCCTTGGCGGCGGTGAGTTTCTGCAGCGTAGGCAAGGCCAGCTCCGGCATCTTCAATTGGATGGCCGTGCGCGCGGCGATGATCTGAAGGCTCTGGTCTGGCGTGTTAATTGCATCCTGCAACTGCTGGCGATCCACGTTTTGACTGGCAGACAGGGCCAGCAGCGCCTCAACGCGGACAGGCATGGAATCATCCTTTGTCAGGCGCTGCGCCAAGGGAGCGATGGCAGCCTGCTTGCCGGCCAGGTCAACCAGGGCGGAGGTCGCGAAGAGCCGGAGGTCCTTGTCGCCGCCGGCAGAAAGGGCGATGAAGAACGGAGCCAGGTCCTTATCATCGGTGGCGCGCAAGCCGGCCAGCACCTCAGCCGACTGCCTGGGGTCCTTGAACATCTTGACCAATTCGGCGATGGAGTCATCGGCGCGGCAGGCAGAGGCGAAAGCCACAATAGTAAGGATAAGGACTGTCAATTGCTTCATAATTGCCTATCTTCAAGAAAACATAACGCCTACGGCGACCAAAGCCTTGAGTACAGAAGCCTTATTTGTATGCCCGCCGAGAATCTTCGTCTCCAAGCGAATCACGCATAAGCCGGCAGCACGTCCCGATGTGCTTCCAGGCAGGCGTCGATAGCTTCCAGGCCCTTGTCCTTGTCCAGAACCGTCGGGTCGAGAATCACCGCCTGGTGCACCAGCGATCGGCTGCGCGTCAGGGCAGCCCGCACAATCGTGTCGGTGACGGCCGCCGCCGAATGCAAATAAGGAAGGGCCGGGCGCGGCAGGCTCAGCGTGTCGGGCCGCGGGCCTTCGGCGCTGACCGTCGCGGGCGTCTCGACGAAGATGCCGCGCGGCAGATCGGCAAGTTGCCCCTGGTTGACCAGGTTCAGCGCCTCGAGTCGAGTGGGCTTGTTGTGGAGGATGGCCGTTACGAAATCGCCCGGCCTCTCCCATGCGGAGCTGGCCGCATTCAGTTCCGCCTGTCCGGCAGCCACCTGCCGCAGGTGCTCCAGCCGGGCCGCCCGCTCGGCCGCATCGCCGTGGAAGGCCTCCGTGCGATTGGTGTCGCTTGCGATGGGCGGCAGGAAGTCGTGGCAGTGCCCATCACACGGCAGCAGCCAGTGGCCGCTCTGGCGGAAGATGTCCTCGCATCGCGGATTGCCGGCCGTGGCGCCATCGGCTATCTTCCGCCGCAGCTCCGGCAGCAGGTCCGCGCCGCCGGCACGGCCGCGAAGCTCCAGCAGCCAGGTGAAGTGATTCAGCCCTGCCCACACGGCCGACAGGTTGGCCCGCGCCGCCAGCCAGGGGTAGTGCTCCTTCTCATGCCCCAGGAGCTGCCACGCCAGCGGGTAGACGAGCGATGAGACCGAGCAGAAGCCCACCGTGCGCGCTCCAAGCTCATGCGACGCCTGGCAGACCCGCGGCAGGGGGTTGCACACGTTCAGCAGCCACGCCCGCGGGCAGAGACGCTTCATGTCGGCCACGACGCCTTCGATGAGGGCGATCTGCCGCAGCGAGTAGCTGATGCCCGCCACGCCGCCAAACTCCGTGATGAGGTGCTGCGGGTAGTGCTGGTCGATGATGCGGCAGTCGTCATGGAACCGCCGGAAGCCCTGGATGGCCGCCGAGCAGATGACGAAGTCCGCCCCGGCCAACGCCTCATCCCGCTGCGTGTGGGAGCTCAAGCGCATGTCCAGAGCCTGGTCGGCCGCCAGCCGGCGGCCCACAGCCGCCATCAGGTCCACCGCCCCGCGGTCCACATCCACCAGTGCCAGATCGATGCCCAAGAGCCTATTGTCGAGCAGTATCTGCCGCAGGACGCTCGGCCCGAACGTGAAGCTCCCAGCCCCGATAAACGCGATACGGCACGAACTGCCCATTACGTGTCTCCAAAAAAGATGCCCGGCGATGCGCCCGCCAGATGCAGCCGAGATTATGCGGCATGCGATGGAGGTCCGTCAACTGCGGGGCGGCCCCGATATCGCCGCGCGCTTGCTGCATGGGGGCTAAAAACACAAAACCTTACATGATAATGTCTTGCGTACAATCGGCCTGTCCAGTTCTGTTCGATTCTGTTCGATTTTGCCCCGTTTTTTGTCGATTATGACGGCTTATTGCTTCATCGTTCGTCGTCTTGTTGGCGTCGTCGTCATCGATGCGATTTTACGCGCCGCCATAGGTCGCTCGAGACCAAGCCGCCCTTCCGCGCCCCCATATACCGATAGCGTACCACTTCGTGCGCGCAAAGGTGGTCAGACAGATGGCTGGAGCGGGCATAAGCCTTTGAGCAAACGGCGGTTAGAATTGTCGAAAGAAATCCATTGTGCATCTTTGGCTGTGACCGATTTCTGCGCACGAAATGGGTCATTGCCATCTTGAAGGCGCTGCGGACGCTGCCTGTAGGGAGCGTGGGGGCAAGGCGCAGCCTGACGTGGGGTATCTGCGTCCCACTCTGCTCATGCCGAACTTTCAGCGATGCCCGGACAAGGTGGGCGATTTCATGTCGGGCATGGAGGCCGCCCTGTCAAACAGGGGCAGACCTTCCTGGGCCCTCTGGGAGTACATCCGGACATTCTCCTGCTTGGCCCGCTCGACATCCTCGTCCACTTCATCCTGCCGTCCAAACCTACTTGGGCGAAATGCACGCATCTTGCATCCTCCGCGGGCGCACTGTGACCTTACAGGTCAAGATGTGGCAGTGGCTTTACCTCCATGCAGAGCACAACTGCGAGATGCGCCTCAACAAGATTTGACGCTTTGCAGCCCAAACGACTGCAACATCTACAACTACCCAAGGTCTCCTACGTCTTCTTGGGCACAGCCTGGAAAATGTTCATCTGGCACTGCTGGGCCAGATCCAGGAACTCCTTTTGTTCCAGGTCCTCAAGTTCCTTGCCTTTGGCAGCGAGCTTTTCATTCAGCTTGATGCACTTTTCCTGCATCGATTCGTGAGTCTCCTTCGAGCCGCCTACCAAGTGGAAATTCCGCCCTCGCGTCTGGCGAACATCTCCGTCGGTGTTGTCCAAGCCGATGCCCAGCAGGGCGGCCTTCCTTCGCTCACGAACCACTGAACTGACTCCTGGGAACTGAAACTAAACATATTCTAGCATTACGCGTCCGGCAGGCAAGGCCAAATTACAAGATAAGAGCAAGGCTAAGTCCTGACCGGCGCGTCGGGCCTGGCCAGAATTCTTCAAAGGTTCTTTACCCGTAAGAACAAATCTCAGGCGCTTAAAAAAGAGAAATGACAACAACTGCTACCATTTTCCAGCCGGGCGCCATGCTTGTGCGTTGTTTGCGGAAGCATGTTCGGGCTCTTCTTCCAGCCGAAGACATTCCGCGAACAACCCTTCGACAGTATCAGGGCAGGCAACGACGCGGAAACATGGCATCCGGCTATCAGCAGCAGACACAGCCGGGAAAGGCTGTGCTACCAGTTGTGCTACCAGCAACACAGCTACACGCGCTACTTATTCAGCACGACATTCCGTCGGAGTGGATCGCCGATCCACTTGGCGTAAT
>CAYQJH010000217.1:0-4685 GCA_964417755.1 uncultured Planctomycetaceae bacterium | reverse complement strand
TTCCGAGATCTTGAAGCCGTTCGTCGCTCCCGACAAGGACGTGCCCGATGCGGATCGGCTTGCCTGGGCTGCGTACAGCAGCGGCGATTTTCAGGCGGCTGCGCGCTGGCTGGGGCGAATCAAGAAGGATACGCCCGTCAGTCATTGGGTGCGGGCGAAACTCCTGATGCGCGAAGGCAAGCTCAAAGATGCATCCGATGAACTGGCCGCGGCTGTAAAGGGTTTGCCATCCGAACCGAATGCCCAGGAGTCCGATGGCACCATGAGTCTCACGGTGGCCAGCCGCGAATATGCCGCTGGCGAGTTGGCGTGCCTGAAACTCAGCGGCATGCAGTACCGCGAGGCGATGGACCTCTTGCTCAAGCACAACTGGTGGCAGGATGCAGCCTACATCGCCGAGCGAGTCTTGACGATGCGGGAACTGAAGGCATACGTGGACGGCAATTACCCAGATAACAATGGAGCCTTGCCCAAGGAAGACGACGCTGACGAACCTGTCTGGCCGGTAGAGATTGGGCCGCGCTTGCGGCACCTGCTTGGGCGGCGGCTGGTGCGCGAAGGCCACTCTGAGCAAGCCTGTCCGTACTTCCCGAATAAGTTTCGCGCTGCGCTGGACGAATACTCCAAAGCACTGGCTGTCGCGAGCGACAACAAACAGAATGCAGGCCTGCGGGCCAAGTCTTACTGGACAGCCGCCAAGCTGGCCCGCTACCAGGGCATGGAGTTGATGGGCAGCGAACTGGGTCCTGACGCCTTCATCTGGTCGGGTGAATTCACCGTGGACGACGAGGCCGAGGGCATCGGCAGAATACTGGCCACCACGCAACCTGACCACGGACCGATGAGGATAGCGCCGGCGTCGAAGGATGAAGTAGCTCGGACCAGGAAGACCCTCATCCAGCCATACAAGCGGTTCCACTATCGCTATATCGCAGCCGACCTGGCGTGGCGGGCGGCGGCGCTTATGGACGACAATGATGAACAAACCGCTCGCATCCTCTGCCAGGCTGGACGCTGGCTGAGCGTGCGCGACCCGGAGGCAGCGGATCGTTTCTACAAGGCGTTGGTCAATCGGTGCAGCCAAACCGCACTAGGTCAGCAGGCGAAGCAACTACGCTGGCTGCCCACTTTAACCGACAAGGACCAGGCCAGCCTGGGCATCGAGAAACACGATTGATTCCGCAGTCGCTTTGTTGTTCAATGCGGGCATGGCTGGTTATCTCGTCTTAGCTCGAAAATACCGCAGCACCACGTTTGATGAAGTGGTTGGCCAGGAGCCGATCGCCCAGACGCTGGTCAACGCCATCAACACCGGGCGGATCGCGCATGCGTACCTCTTCACGGGCACTCGGGGCGTGGGCAAGACAACGATGGCCCGGATTCTCGCCAAGGCCCTCAACTGCCTATCCAGCGACCGCCCCACCGCCACGCCGTGCAACAAGTGCGACGCCTGCGTCGCTATCGGCCGGGGCGATGACGTGGATGTCGTCGAGATCGACGGCGCGTCGAATCGCGGCATAGACGAAATCCGCGAGCTTCGGGCCAATGCCATCTTCCGCCCCTCGCGCAGCCGGTACAAAATCTACTACATCGACGAAGTCCACATGCTCACAAAGGAGGCGTTCAACGCCCTCCTGAAGACGCTCGAAGAGCCGCCCGAGCACGTGAAGTTTATCTTCGCAACCACCGAGACCGAGAAGGTGCCGGCCACCATCCTCTCTCGCTGCCAGCGATACGATTTCCGCAATATCCCGACGCGCAAGATCGCCGACCATCTTAAGGCCCTGTGCAAGGCTGAGAGTGTGCCGGCTGAGGACGACGCCCTCTTCCGCATAGCGCGGGCGGCGGCCGGCTCGATGCGCGACGCCCTGAGCCTGCTGGACCAGTTGATCGCCGCAGGCGCCGGCAACGTAACCGACGCCGATGTGGTGCGCGTGCTGGGCACGCCGGCCGACGAGCGAACGCTGGCGATAGCACAGGCCATCGCCGAAGGCAACTCAGCGGCCGCATTGACGCACCTCAACGGCATCCTGGAAAGCGGCGTCACGCTGGCCAGCGCCACTGCGGCCTTGGGCGACATCTTCCGCAACATAATGCTGGCCCTGACGTGCGGCCTGGACAGCGAGTTGATCGAGTTGCCGGAGCTTCAGCGGCAGAGCATTTCCGAACTCGCCAAGAAGTTCAGCCTGCCCGCGGTTGTGCAGGCGGTGGGAATCATCCAGTCGGTGGCTTACAAGGTGCGGCAGTCGAGCGTGGCCAGGGCGCTGGTGGAGGCAGCCATCGTTCGGCTCGCGGAGGCGGACAAGTTTGTCGACCCGACAAGTCTGCTGGAACGCATCGAGGCTCTTGGCGGCGCAGGGGCCGGCAGAGCTTTGCCGCCAAGAGGCGGCACGGCATCGGCTGGCACAGTCCCCGGCGCGGCCCGTCCGCCGATGCGCCCTGGCCCGTTGCCTGGCCAGGCCAACGACATAAAAAAAAACTCCCTGGGGATAGCTGAGCCTCAGGCCCAGCCATCACAGCTACCAATACCTTCACAGCCTGGAAAGGCTGTGTTACCGGCAGCGCCACAGCAACGGCCGGGGAGTTCCGGGCCATCGTTCTCACTTTCGGGCGATGCTCCCAAGACGCCGGCAGCCGAGCCTGCCGCAGCCGCCCCACCCAACGCAGCCCCGACGCCCAACCACAACTTTGGCAATCTCAGCGTTGCGGAGAAAGAGGAAGTCATCAAGGACCCAGCCGTCCAGGCTGTGCTGGGCCTCTTCGGCGGCGAAGTGGCAGACGTCAAACGTATCGCGCCTGTTGTTGACGAAGAGACAACGGCTTGACCACAAAGACACTAAGACACGAAGAACGGCAACAGGAAGCGGGCCAGGGTCGCTTAGGTGCGGCAGGCAGGTGCAAACCGATTCTGGTGCTAGTCGCAGCTTGTTTCTGGCTGTTAGATTTGTTCCTGTTGTTCTTTATGTCTTAGTGTCTTAGTGTCTTAGTGGTGAATATCGTTCGTCGTGGTCGTAGTGTCGTAGTGGTGCTGCGTCGTCAGGAGAGAGTATGTTCGGTGACATTGGCAAGTTGATGAAGATGGCTGGCGAGATGAAGAAGCGCATGCCCGAGATGCAGGCCAGGCTGGCTGCCAGCACGTTCAGCGCGGAGGCCGGCGGCGGAGTGGTCAAGGCCACTGTCGATGGCAAGCTCGGCCTGGTGGACATCAAGATCGATCCGTCTGTGCTGAAAGATGCCGACGTAGAAATGCTGGAAGACTTGGTCAAGGCGGCGGTGGCCTCGGCACAGGCACAGGCTGGCAAGGCGATGGAAGAGGCGATGAAGGAAATCACCGGCGGGATGAATCTGCCGCCGGGGCTGTTCTGATTGCGCATTGTGAATTTCGGATAGTGGAATTGTGTGTCTCGATCATACCGGCAGATACACAAGGTGCATTATGCCTGGTTACGCACAAACCATTGAACGCCTGATTACCGAGTTGGGCAAGCTGCCCGGCATTGGCGCGCGCACGGCTGAACGATTGGCGTTTCACCTGCTTAAGAGCAGCGAGGCTGAGGCGCTTGCCCTGGCCAACGCCATTGCCGACGTCAAGCGTCTGATCCGCCCGTGCAAGCAGTGTTTCAATCTTGCAGAGGGCGAACTGTGCGTCATCTGCGGCGACAGCCGACGAGACCACACCACTATCGCCGTCGTCGAGCAGCCCAAGGATCTGCTGGCCCTGGAAGCCACCGGCGCCTACCACGGCCTGTACCACGTCCTGATGGGCCACATCGCGCCGCTGGAAGGCAGCGAGCCGGAAGATCTGACCATCGATCCCCTTCTGGCCCGCATAAAGGCCGGCGGCATCAGCGAGACCATCCTGGCGACCAATCCCACGGTTGCCGGCGATGGAACGGCCTTGCACATCGCAAACCTGGTCCAGCCATTAGGTGTGAAAGTCACCCGCCTGGCCCGCGGCCTGCCATCCGGCGGGCAAATCGAGTACGCCAACAAGTCAATCCTGACGGACGCGATAACTGAACGGCGATAAGTGGTAAATCCATTCTTCCGCAAAACACGCGGAAGCATGGCAATCGGCATTTTCACAATGATCGCATGCTGGCGGAGGCCGATATGACTCTAACTGGCAACGTATCCTCAGATGTATTACATATACTCGAGTGTACAGAGTTAATTAGGGGATGCGTCTCCAGGAAGCTATCCCATATTCAGGATAATCTCATTCGGGAGGCAGCACAGAGCCAGTTCAAGTACGCTGGTGAGATATATGATGCAATACGTTTATTAGTTACGAATACAGCATCAGCCTGCTCCTGTTTCATATTGATGCGAACTCTCTTCGAGTCAATGCTTTCGATGATGGCATTCGTAAAGAATACTGGCGAGCAGGCAGTTGCTTATCAAGAGTATGTTTCTATTTCGGATTGGAAGAATCTTGTTCTGTACAATCGCTATGAGGATGCGCCCATAGGCCAGTCTGAAAATGTAAACACTTCACTTGCAGAGGTAGAAGCTTTCATCAGGAAGAACGGCAAGGCATACCTGACCGGAAAGAACAGAACAGATGAACGTATCGCTAGAGTTCTTCGAGACAGGACATTCCATTCTTTCAGAGACACTTGGTATTCCGAAAAGCCTGATGATTTGCTAGAGGAAAAGGACATGCTCTGGATGCGAAGTAGATT
>CAYQJH010000216.1:0-4841 GCA_964417755.1 uncultured Planctomycetaceae bacterium | reverse complement strand
ATGAAGCTGCCGATCCGCTCGCAGGCGAACGTGAAGTATCATCCGCGAGAGGGCTTCTTTCAGCTCCACGGCAAGAACAAGGTCCGCACGTTGACCGTCGGAACCGTTCGTACTTTTGCTCAGACGCTAAAGATGCTGGCCATGAGCATGGATCTCATCCAGACGCAGCGCCATTCGACCAAGCGAGAGGCATATTACCAGGCCTACAACTGGGGCCAGGCAGCCTTCAGCCAGCAGGAAGAGTCCGACACCGTCATGGACGACATCGAGGCGATGCTGGCCACCAATCGCGAACAGATGAACTTCCGCGCCGACGAGCATGGCGGCGAGGTAGCCGGCGAACTGGTCGTCATCGACCGTGACCGGCGCAGCGGCAAGCGGCTGGAGATCGACTGCACGCGGTTTGGCAGCGGGGCCTACAGTGTGCCGACGGTCGTGGAAGACCTGCAGTTCCGCACGCATGCCAAGTTCATACTGGCCGTCGAGACCAAGGGCATGTTCGAACGCCTTGTAGAGGAAGACTTCTACGACACGCATCACTGCATCCTTGTCTCGATGGGCGGCGTGCCCAGCAGGGCCTGCCGGCGATTCATCCGCCGCCTGGCCGACGACAAGAAATTGCCCGTGTATGTGTTCACCGATGGCGATCCGTACGGCTATTTCAATATCTATCGCACGCTGAAGGTCGGCTCGGGCAACGCCGCGCACCTGAATGAGTTCTTCTGCGTGCCGCAGGCAGCCTACCTGGGCGTGACCCCCGATGATATCGTCGAATACAAGCTGCCCACGCACCCGCTGAAGGAGGTCGACCGCAAGCGGGCCGCGGACGCGATGAAGAATGATCCCTTCATCCGCCATCACAAGCCCTGGCAGCAGGCGATTGAGACGATGCTGAAGATGGGCGTGCGCGTCGAGCAGCAGGCTCTGGCCAAGCACGGCCTGGAGTATGTCGCCCGCGAGTACCTGCCCCGCAAGCTGAAACAGAGAGAGAAGTTTTTGCCGTGATTTTGGAGTGCGGTGACCAGCTCCGTGAGGAGCGCCGGCACCGCTTTGGCTGGCGTCTACAAACGAATCCCCGCCAGCTCATCGCCGCTCTGCTTCATGCTACGCAGCGGCTTCACAGAGCAGGGCTGGCGGAGCGAGGCAAAGCAGCGTCACAGCCGCCGCACTCCACAGCACGGTCCGTGCCCGTGCCACCAGAGCAATGAGGTAATGAAAATGAATCGTCTGCCACTGACATCAGGTGTGGTATTGCTTGCTGCTCTCGCAACCTTTATCCACCCAGCTATCGCCGGCGATATCTCTGCTAATGACCTGGCCTGGCAGATCGCTTTGGACAAGGCCGCCTTCAGCCCGGGCGTCATCGATGGCAAGTGGGGAACAAAGGCTGACCTGGCCGTCAAAGCCTTTCAGCAATCTCGCGGCCTGACGGTCAGCGGCAAGCGGGATGACGCCACAGCCGCCGCCCTGGGCGTCGATGCAGCCGGGGCAGTTGCCAGCTATACCATAACACAGGCTGACGCGGACGAGATCGCGCCTCTGCCCAAGGGATGGGTTGACAAGAGCAAGTTAAAGAAACTTGCGTATCCTTCCTTGGCGGAGCTGGTGGCTGAGAAGTTCCATTGCAGCAGGTCGCTGCTGTCGGGCCTCAACGGTGGGATGGACCTCTCGATGCTGCAGGCAGGCAGTGCGCTCAAGGTGCCCAATGTCTCATCCGGCGCCGCCCCGCAGGGCCAGCGCATCGAGATCAGCTTCTCGCAGAAGACCGTCCGCCTGCTCGACGAGAGCGGCAAGACGCTCGCCCTGCTGCACTGCTCGATAGCCAAGGACAAGTCCAAGCGGCCAAGCGGCCCCGCCCGCATAGCCGTGATTACCAACAACCCGACGTACATGTTCAACCCGGCCAAATGGCCGGAGGTTAAGGGCGTGCGGCAGAAGCTGCTCATCCCGCCGGGGCCACGCAACCCGGTGGGCCTGTGCTGGGTGGGCCTGAGCATCAAGGGCTACGGCATCCACGGCACGCCCGCCCCGGAGATGATCGGCAAGACCGGCTCGCACGGCTGCTTCCGCCTGACAAACTGGGACGCCACGCGGCTGGGCAAGATGGCGTACGTAGGCATGCCGGTGATCTTCAAGCAATAAGTAACCCAGGATCTTCCCCGTTGCTGTTGTCGTGGCCGCTCACTTCGATATTCAGAGTTCCTTCTTGGATATTCTGCTGTTCGTTGTTGTCGTTCGGTCTTCCGGTCTTCCGGAACGACCGCCAGAGGCCCTTAGCCTATCATTAAGGTAGTGGGGGTAAAGTTGATGATTTGCGGGGTGGACCATGACCGTCACCGGGGAACTGAGCTTTCTTGAAACGACCGTCCAGAAGACGCACGACTGGCTGACAGCCCTGAATAACAAGCTCCACTGGGAGAAGTACTACAAGAGTTACCAGGCGCTATGCGCCGTGCTCCAGACGCTTCGTGACCCGCCTGCCCATGCGCGAGGCCCTGGACTTGGGGGCCCAGATGCCGCTGCTGATCCGCGGGGCATTCTTCGAGGGCTGGAGCCCTTCGCACAAGCCCGCCAAGATGGACGAGCAGGAGTTTCTGCAAGCAGTCAGCACTCGCTATGGCCCGGACCCCGCGGGTGATCCGCGCCGGCTGGTCACGGCGGTGTTTGAACTTCTCGATGAGAAGATCAGCGCCGGCGAGATGGCCGACGTCCGCAGCAATCTGCCGCAAGACCTCCAGCAGTATTGGGCAAAATAGGCGCAGGCTACCAATACACGCGGACGAGACGTCCGCGGTACTCGCGGGCAGGATGCCCACGCCACTCTCGGCCGGAATGCCCGCGCCACGTGAACGCTACCACGTGTACTCTGCCGTGTAGGTCAGCACGTACTCGCCGTCAGCCTTGACGGGCACGTCCCAGGCAACGGTGAAGGCGTCCAGCTTCTGATAGTCCCTGTTGTTGGTCTCGACGATCTTTCCCGTGTTCCAGCGATACAGCGGCTCCTTGATGCGGACGACTACATCTTCCTTCTTGTGGTTGCGAATCCTGATCTCGAAGCTCTCGCTCATCCAGTTCCGGCCGCTCTCCACGCGAAAGTCCGTCTGGCGGCGCTCGCC
Source organism: uncultured Planctomycetaceae bacterium (assembly GCA_964417755.1). Taxonomy (GTDB): domain Bacteria; phylum Planctomycetota; class Phycisphaerae; order SM23-33; family SM23-33; genus CAYQJH01. The sequence continues at coordinate 1,725 of CAYQJH010000216.1, read as the reverse complement.
GACGATGTCAAACGCGTTGCCGATCTGGAGCGATAGCTCCTCATCCTTGGGCGTGTGGTCGATCTGCTCCTCGCCGATGAACTCCAGGGCCTTGTCGGCTGTGTCCTGCTTGTACACCCGCACCTTGCCAGCCGGCAGCGGCATGCCCAGCTTGTTCTCCTGCGAGTTCTTGAACTCGATGAAGACGTTGACCTTCTTGTCGCTTGTGACGCCGTAGCTCTTGTCGGTCACCAGACCCCCGCCCCACCGCCAGCCGCGATTCGGATTGTACAGGAACCGCTTGACCACCTTCATACCAGCCACCGGCGCGAACATCTCAAGCTGCTTGACCTCATTATCAGCCACCGTCGAAGGCCGGGGCAAGGTGTACATGTGGTACTCGAAGAAGGCCTTCTCCTGCATTACTGGCTCGCCTTTGGCCTGATGGTTCATCGGGACGGACTCATCCCGTACTAATGCCTCCGGCTGGATCTTCCTCACATCCCCGGCAATAAACTTCATCCGGGCGTTGTTGTACGTCTTGCCGGAGTTGTTCTGCACGCTCACCCAGCCCGCCAGGTCGCCGGCTGTGTCGTTTTCATTAAGCACAAGCACATATTCTGCGTGCCAGTTCACGCCGCCGGTCTGGTAAGTAACCTCAGCCAGTTGCTTGCCCGGCTTCTCGGTGGCCACCAGCCAGACCAGCGTCGGCCGGGTGAGCAGCCCCTCGGGCAGCTTGCCGAACTGGATGTCGCGAACGTTGTCCGCCCGCTGGATCATCGACAGGCCACCCTTATCGTCCTGAAGAATAATCTGGCCGGGATCGAAGCTCAGCAGGTTGCCGCGGTAGACCTTGCCATCCTTGGTGATCACATCCAGCGGCTGATCCACGTACTTCTTCAGCAACTTGTCAGCCGAGACGAGATCGAACTGGTAATTCTGCTCCAGGAGCTTGGCCGACGGGTCGGTGAGGCTCTTGAAGTGGACGGTGGTGGCATCGATGGCGCTGGCCACGTCGGTGAACTTGGCCAGGCCGTTCTTGTCGATCTCCAGGCTGCGCGTCTCCCGCACGACGCCATAGCCGCCGTTGTATACGGTAACAGCCACGCCTTCCTCAGCCGCCGCCGTTGCAGGCTTGTCCTGGGCCCCGGCAGGCATAACCAAGGCCAACAATGTCAATAATGCAATCAGTCTGTTCATAGCCATCCCTTTCATAATCAAGCCGCTTCAATATTCAGAATTCCTTGTTCGATACTCTGCTTCGCCCTGCGTAGCGGGCTTCGCAGAGCAGGGTTCTGCTGTTCGTCGTTGTCTTTTCGGTGCCACCCCCAAGTACCTCTTGGGGGTGTTCGCGTAATCAGGACCAACACCCCCCCAAGTTGGGTGCCGTGGTTTGCGGAGCGTAGCGCAGCAACCACGTCTCGACCCTCGTGGTTGCTTCGTCCCTGCGGGACTACGCAAACCACGGCACCAAGCTTCACCGTTTCTTTACGGCTTCGTTATATGGCGATTTCAGCCCGCCGCCGCTCAGGCCGTCATGGCTGAACAAAAACTCCACCACCGCCTGGCTGTTTGCCTTGACGGCCACGGGTATCTCCACCACGCCCACCTCGCGAACATGCCAGGGCTGATTGCCCTTCGTCTTGGCCGTATAAGTCTCCGCCGGCACGTGGACGATGATGGTCACGTTCACATCCGCATCCTTGTGGTTCCGTAGCGAATACTCCCACACCTCGCGGCGGTCAG
>CAYQJH010000215.1:0-4843 GCA_964417755.1 uncultured Planctomycetaceae bacterium | reverse complement strand
GCCTGCTCTGCTTCGCCCTGCGTAGCGGCTACGCAGAGCAGGGAAGTCTGGAGCCCTGATGGGCTATCTTCTTCCGCCTACAATGCCAGAGGGAACCATCGAAGGAGAAGATCATGGGTATCTCAGGCAAGAGAATCGCCATATTGCTGGCTGAGCAGTACGAGGACCTGGAGTTCTGGTATCCCTACTATCGGATGAAGGAAGAAGGCGCCCAAGTTACCGTCATTGCCGCCAAGGCAAAGCAGCAGTATCCATCCAAGCATGGCTACCCCGCCAAGAGCGATCTGGCGGCAGCCGACGCCAGCGTGGATGACTTCGACTGCGTAATTATCCCCGGGGGCTTTGGCCCGGACTTCATGCGGCGAGACGATTCCATGGTTGATTTCGTCAACCAGGCCGTCAAGGCCAACGTGCTCATCGCAGCCATCTGTCACGGAGTCTGGATGCTCTGCTGCACCGACGTCCTGAAGGGCAAGCGCGCTACCAGTTTCTTCTCCATCCGGTTCGACGTGGAGAACGCCGGGGCCAAGTGGGTCAATAGCGAGTGCGTGGTCGATGGCAACATCATCACCTCGCGAAACCCCGACGATCTGCCGGCCTTCTGCAAGGCCATCAGCAGCTCGCTGGCCACCGCAATGGCAGGTGCAGGCGCGCGCTGATCTTCGTCGGAAATGATCGCTGGGGCAGGGAATCCCCAGAGGAAGCCCCGGCCGGAAGGCCGGGGATGAACCTTGGTCTAAGACGATTTCTTAACTATCGCAACCATCCCCCTGCCTCCGCAGGGGGCTTCCTGACAATGGCCACCCCCGGCCGGAAGACCATCTCCCTGCTTCCGCAGGGGGCTTCCTGGCGGCAGGGAACTATACGTAGACGTATGCTTCTCCCCGAATCGGTTTCGTGTTTTTCCTTACATTGCCTGTTGATCCAGCCGGGCTAGGATTGTTCAGGATAAACGGTAGACCATATACACGGCTTTTGCAGAAGGAACCTGTTTATGAAGGCCCATGAATTGATGAGCAGCGAGCACGTATGGGTGTGTTCGGACGACGCAACGGTGCAGCATTGCGCTCAACTTATGGCCGACCACGATATTGGCTCAATCCCTGTGGTTGACAGCGACGAGCACCTCAAGGGCATAATTACCGATCGCGACATCTGCTGCCGGATCGTCGCGCGCGGCAAGAGCCTGGAGGTGCCGCTGCGAGAGTGCATGTCGGGGCCGGTGCATTGCGTGGATCTCGATGCCGATCTGACTGACATAGAGACGGTGATGAAGGAATATCAGATTCGCCGCCTGCCCGTTGTTGATGAGGCCCAGCACCTGCGCGGGATCATCTCCATTAGCGACCTGATCCGCCATGCGCGCGGGCTGCTGAAGGAGCGCTCTCTGCTTGATACGCTGGAGGCGATTACGGCCCCGACGACGGTGATGGAACGGGCGTAGTTCTGGCCAACAGCAGTGGCGTGGGCACCTCGCCCGCGAGTGTCGCGGACGTCGCGCCCGCGCGTTCATTTTGCGCCCGATGCCTCTGTTTCAAGGGCGCAGATCCTGGCAATCCCCAGGGTGTGCAGGCGAGACGCCCGCACCACAAAACGGCAATGGCCATAATCTTCGATCCCGAGGCCTCAGACCCAGGGGCAGCCGCATTTTCTACTTTCTGCCTTCTACTTTCTCCTCCGTGTGCGAGGGAATTTTCTGCCAGCAAATTCCTTCGCACACCGTCACATTTACCCAACAATTCCCCTTGCAGGATGGTTCGCCGGGCTTAGAATCTTCGGCTGAAAGACAACCCACACAGCCCCCCGAGGACCGACGATGCTCCTGAGTGAACTTGTTACGCCGCAACGGATAAAGGTTCCGCTGGTCTCGACAAGCAAGCAGGCCATCATCGCCGAATTGGTTGACGTGCTGGCCGCCAACGGCGACCTGAACGACCGCGACAAAGTCCTGCAGGCTGTGCTGGAACGCGAGAAGGTCAAGTCTACCGGCATAGAGTTTGGGCTTGCCCTGCCGCACGGCAAGAGCAGCGGCGTCAATGAGCTGGTGCTGGCGATCGGCAAGCCGGCCGTTGGCGTTGACTTCCAAAGCGTTGACGGCCAGCCTTCGACACTGATCTTCCTGCTGGTCAGCCCGCTTGACAAGACCGGCCCGCACATCCAGGCGCTGGCCAAGATCAGCCGGCTGGTCAGCGTCAACAACTTCCGCAACAAGCTGCTGGCGGCCACTTCAGCCAAAGAACTCTACCAGGCCATCAAGGACAACGAACAGTAAGAGACACTACGAATATCGAATATCCAACAAGGAATAGCAGAATCGCGAAGGAAACGACGAAGACCCGAAAGACCTGCCTGGCCGTTCACCTCGATATTCGGAGTTCATTTGTTGGATATTCTGCGGTTCCGGCCAGAAATGAAAAGTGACACAGCCTGGAAAGGCTGTGCCGGAAAGCAATCCATCGAATCGCGTCCGACGCAGCGTCAGCCGTTCTGTCTGGCCTTCTTCGTGTCTTCGTGTCTTTGTGGTGTTCCGTCTTCCCCGATGAAAAACCTTCGCCTCCGCTGTAGCGATTTCGTACAATCGCGTTCTCTATGAAAGTGGACCCAAGATTTCTGACCAGCCAGGGGCCGGAAGTCTTCAATGGCAACGAGCTGCTCATAAAAGGAGCCTTGGAGACCGAAGGCGGTGTGCATTTGCTGGGCGGCTATCCGGGCAGCCCGGTGGCGGCCTTTTTCGACTCAATGGCCCATATAAAGGACCTTCTGGTCGAAAAAGGCATCCGCGCCGTCATGAACTCCAACGAGGCCTTGGCGGCGGCCATGCTAAACGGCTCGCAGGTGATCGGCTGTCGCGGCATGATCGGCATGAAGAGCGTCGGCGTTCACGTAGCCGCCGACGCCCTGGCCCTGGGCAACCTGGCCGGCGCTCACCGCGATGGCGGCGCAATCGTCGTCTGCGGCGATGACCCTTGGTCGGACTCCACCCAGGTCGCCTCCGACAGCCGGTATATCTCCAAGCACCTGTTCATGCCGGTCGTCGAGCCGGCTACTCCGCAGGAAGTGAAGGATTTCGTCGACCTGGCATTCAAGGTCTCGCGCGGCAGCGAGCTGTACATAAGTTTCATCCTGCCGACGCACCTGGCTGATGGCGGCGGCAGCGTGATCTGCCGGCCTAACCAATTCCCCAACTTCAGCATGCGCCAGCAGCGCACGCTCAGCACAGCCGAGATCGACCTGAATAAGTTCGTCCTTCTGCCGCCCAAGACCTGGTGGCAGGAGGCAAAGCTTGCGCCAAGGTTCGAGAAGGCTGCGGCGCTTGCCCGCAGCGTCGGGCTTAACCGCATCGAGCCGGCCAACAACGGCCAGGGGCAAGAGCTGGGCTTCATCGCCAGCGGCATGGGCTATGCCTACCTTCAGCAGGCGCTGTGGGAACTGGGCCTGGCTGGGCAATATCCGATCCTGCGGCTGGGGATGAGCTATCCGCTGGATGCCGGCCTGGTGCGCGAGTTCTCGCAGCACTGCCGGCAGGCAGTGGTCGTCGAAGAGCGGCGCGGCTTCCTTGAAGAGCAGATCAGCAACGTCCTGTTGAAAGATCGCCAATCGGGCGGACCTTGCAGCAAGATGGAACTTTGGGGCAAGGACTTCCCGCACGGCCCGGGCCTGAGCGAAATACGAGGCCTGCATCCTTCGATGGTCATCGAGCGCCTGGCTGATTTTATCAGTGGGCTTGGCAGCAAAACGCAGAATCAAAATACGTCGCCGCTGGCCTCCTTGCCGTCACCCAGCGCGGAAACCAAGGCCCTTCAGGCCTGCCGGCGAGAGATGCAGACGATCGAGTCCACCGCGCAGATGGCTGTCGGCGATTTGCCTGCCCGCACGCCGACCTTCTGCCCGGGCTGTCCGCATCGCGACAGCGCCGATTTGTGCCTGGAGATCCGCAAGCGGTTCATGGACGAGCGGTACATGCGCCGCGTGCACAAGCGCGGCAAGATGGACCTTGTTTTCCACGGCGATACCGGCTGCTACACGATGCTGATGTTCCCGCCGACGACGCCGCTGATGCACGATTATTCCGGCATGGGGCTGGGCGCCGGCACGGGCAGCGGCACTGACCCGTTCATAACAAATAAGCAAGTAGTCTTCATGGGCGACGGCACGTTCTTCCACAGCGGGCAGTTGGCCATCAGCCAGGCGATCAAGCTCGGCCAGGATATCTGCTTCATTATCCTGGACAACTCCACCACGGCCATGACCGGCCACCAACCCACCAGCGGCGTGGATTACGACATCACCGGCAGTGCGACGCCGGTGCAGAACGTCGAGGAGATCGTCACTGGCATGGCCGGCGACAGCAGCCTGACGGTCGTCCGGGCAGACCCGCAGAAGCGGACGGAATACGGGCAGTTGCTGGAGAAGCTGTTCTTGTCAGACGGCGTGAAGGTGGTAATTGCGGACAAGGAATGCGGCATTACGCGGATGCGCCGCAAGCGCCGTAGCGAGCGGGCAATGATCAAGCGCCAGGGCTTTCTCGGCACCTGGCAGCACATGAATATTAATACCGACCTGTGCCGGTTCTGCCTTGCCTGCGCCGAGATGACCGCCTGCCCGGGCCTGAAGCACGTGGACACCGAATATGGCCGGAAGATGGATACCGACATCTCCTGGTGCGTTGACGACGGTGCGTGCGAGCGTATCGGCCAGTGCAGCAGCTTCGAGCGCGTCACCATTAAGCGCAAGAAGCCGCCCAAGAGCCGCCTGCCTGAGCTTGGACTGGACGATATCCCTGAGCCGCAGAAGCGCCCGGCAAGCGAACTTTGGCGCGCCTGCCTGACCGGAGTGGGCGGCA
>CAYQJH010000214.1:0-4889 GCA_964417755.1 uncultured Planctomycetaceae bacterium | reverse complement strand
AAGATGTCTTGGCTTGACCTCTGAGTGGCCCTGCCACCAGTTAACCAGTCAACCAATCAACCAGTTAACGCCGTTCGGAGTCACAATGAACGTTCTTCTTACAGGCGGGGCCGGTTACATCGGCTCGCACGTGATCCGCACATTGCACCAGGCCGGGCATTCGTGCGTCGTCATCGATAATCTCAGCAATGGCCATCAGCATGCGGTGGGCAAGGCTGAGCTCTTGATCGGCGACCTGGGCGACGCTGTGCAACTGCGAGCGGTTCTGGCGGATCGAAAGATCGACCTGGTGATTCACCTGGCAGCCTTTATCGAGGCCGGCGAGTCCGTCAGGAAGCCCGACAAGTATTATCACAACAACACGATGATCGGGCTTTCGCTGCTGGACGCCATGCGGGACGCCGGCGTGAGCAGGATTGTGTTTTCCTCCACAGCCGCCGTCTATGGCACGCCCGCGCGCGTGCCCATCGAGGAGGCCGACCGCCTTGAGCCTATCAACGCCTACGGGGCCAGCAAGCTCTGCGTGGAGTACATGATTCGCTCCTATGCCGAGGCGTACGGCATCGGCGCGGTCTGCCTGCGGTACTTCAACGTGGCCGGCGCTCATCCCAACGGCGATATCGGCGAGGACCACCGCCCCGAGACGCACCTTATTCCGCTGGTGCTTCAGGTGGCAAGGGGGTCGCGGCCGACGATTCAGATCTTCGGCGACGACTACGACACGCCGGACGGCACGTGCATCCGCGATTACATCCACGTCTGCGACCTGGCCGACGCGCACCTGCTGGCGGCGGCGGCAATCGAGGCCGGCAAGGTCAAGGCGTACAACCTTGGCAACGGCGAAGGCTTCAGCGTGCGCGAGGTTATCGACACCTGCCGCCAGGTTACCGGCAGCAAGATCCCGTGGGAGCTTTCGCCGCGCCGCCAGGGCGACCCCGCCAGGCTCATCGCCTCCAGCCAAAAGGCCATGACGGAACTGAACTGGCAGCCGAAGTACCCATACCTGAAAGAGATCATCGGCCACGCGTGGCAGTGGCACAAAACCCACCCGCACGGATATGGCAAGGGATAACAGAGCGGGCAAGCTGCCATTTCTTATCGTGGCGCGGGCATCTTGCCCGCGTGTACCGCGGCCGTCCCGGCCGCGAATCCGGCACTTGGTGCGAGGGCAAGATGCCCTCGCGTACGCGCGGACGGGACGTCCGCGACACATCAGTCGATGACAAATCCAGCTTAAAGAGATAATATGCGGGCCTGGTGGTGGCTGACTCTCCTATGGGAGGACGATGAAAATGAAAAGGGACATCGACGAATTACGGCGGTTCGTCCAGTCTGATTCGGCACGTCAGTACATTAACATGCTGCAGTCGGCGCGGCCGGATGCTCTCCGCATCGAAAATAAAGCACGCGCATCGTTGCTTGTGTCTGCGGCTATATGGCTGGCATTTACCGGGTGGGCGTTTTGTTCCCATCTTCGCGAGCCGGCGCGAGAATGCCTCTTCGTCCTGACGGCACAGCCAGTTGAGGCCAGGATCAGCCAGGCCATGCGTAACGAGGAGGGATCGACCACAGTCACATGCACCTACGAAGTCGATGGTAAGGATTACGCGACAAGCTTGCGGTCGCTATTGCCACACGATCTGCCGCGAACCAGCGGGCCCGCCGGGCCGATCAAGACTACAGGCACAAGCGAGTTAATCGGCGAAAGAATGACGCTGTACTTCTTGCCCGCTGACCCATCTGATGCTCGGCTTTCCAGACATCCGCGAGAGACATTCGACTTGCCTTTCGCGGTATTCCTCGGACCCTTTGTGGCCGTCGGGCTTGTCATGCTCTGGATCGCAGTCAGCGGGCGGCTGGGCATTCCCATTGCTCGAGCAGGCAGTTGCCTGGCGATCTATCTGCCACTGTCGGCAACCAGCGGGATGGCTCTCTTCATGGCATCTATGCTTGCCCCGCCGGCATGGTCGCTGGCGGCGGGGGTGGGCATGTTGGTCGGCTATCCAATCATCTCAGCTCTTGGCGGCGGCCTGGCAATGGAGTTGATCTACCGCGTGCTCAAGGCCAAGGCATCTTGGCAGTTGAAGTCGATGGAGAAGGCACAGCTTGGCGCTGTCAGCAGTCAGAAGGAAGGTGATGGCCCAGCCTTTGGCTCCTCGCCAGAGGCCCTGCCATCGGCCATCGGCGTCGTTGAGGCCCAGTTGTCTCCGGATTCGATTTGGCACGTGCCGAAGCCTGGTCGCCTGAAAGGCGGCACGATCGGCCTGCTCTTCTTCACCATCTTCTGGTGCGGAATAACCGGGACATTCGTCGGCATGATAGTTCACGCATTCTACATGCATGCGAAAGTGCAAGCCTCTTACGTCGCAACGCAGGGCACCGTGGTTTCCAGCCGGCTGGTTACCTCCAGCGACTCAGATGGCACTACGTACAGGGCCGAGATCCAGTACGCCTACAGTGTTAACGATCAATCCTACAACAGCAGCCGCTACGCCTACGGCGAAGCGGGTTCCAGCGATTACCCGTATCATCAGGGCATGGTGTCCCGGCATCCGCGCGGCACGAAGGTTACGGTGTATTACGATCCTGATAAGCCTTCAGAGGCGGTGCTTTCGCAGACGGTGCAACAATCGACGTACTTCATGACTCTGTTCATGCAGCCGTTCCTCGTGATCGGGCTTGGCCTGCTGGGATACACGCTGTCTTACCCCGCACTTCAGCGGCGCGTTGGGCGGTTCATGAATGGCTCGTTGCAGCTTCCCTGCCGCATCCCGACGTGGGGAGAACTGCGCGAAGATCTTGATGGCCTGGCCATAAGGCCAGGCGGCAGGGCGCTGTGGTTCCTTGGCGGCATGGTCGGCGGCTATCTGTTGACGACATTCCTGCTCAGCTTTGTTGTGGTCTTTCTCTTGGGCGGCTTCGAGGGCGCAAAGCCATCGACTATCGCCGGGGCGCTTGCTGTGGCGGCGGTCATGAGCGTGCTGGCGGGCCTATTGGCTATGCGAGTGCCCAGTCGCAAGGCCGCCATCGTCATCGACCGCACATTGCGCAGCTTGCGGGTTACCAGCCCCAAGAGGAACGAAGAGTTGCCTCTGGACAGAATCGACTGCTGGCTGCTGCGGATGATCGACAACCCGCGCAACTGGGGAAGTGACAATGATACAGAACAGGCCCCTATGCTCTTGGCATTGTCAGCGGATGGCCGGGAGATTCCCGTTCATGTCTTCAGGCCGAATTCGTCCGCGCCGGCTGTCGCCCGCCGAGCCGCCCAGTGCTTTGCCGAACTGACCGATCGCCCGCTGAGATTTATTGATTCCCAGATCGGCTGCGCCACCAGTGCGGGAAATGCTCTACAGCTTCTTGCAGGCCTGGGCTTGTCAAACTTATCAAGAGCCGCCGGCAAACCCGCTGAAAGAAGTAAACTCCCTGACCTGAACGATCTTACATGAGGGTCTACAATCCGAGTTTCCTGACCGTCTTGAGCGAGATATAGAGGTGCAATGCAGCATCGGAAAGGGGCATGAAACTATACTTCGTGTAGAGCGGTCATGCACGGCTGAAAGCTTCTGGATCATCCACTGGATGGCTGGTTGTTCAGGCACGTTGGCGCTTGTGGAGTCTCGCGGCCTTCTTCAGGGCCTCGTTCGGTTCGGCATCAGCGTCCAGCATCGACAGGAAGGCGTCTCTGTCATGGTCATTCAGCACGGTTACCTGCTGCTGGTGAAGCAGATTCCGCGCATCTCGAACCAGGTTTAAAATTGCAAACTCGGTTATCGTTTGCCCAGCCGACGACGCGGCCCGCGTGATGAGCCGCTTGCTGTGAGGATCAAGACGGAAATTCAAGCGATCTTTTCGTCCGGCTGTGCCAGGCATATCAAAGCTCCTGAATCAGACATCATCTGCAGCGACGTATAGCCTTGTACGTCAATCTGCCATATAACACAAGGAAGTTCGAGACGATGACAAGGCCCGCCGGTTACGATACGATGCTTTGAGGAATCTCAGGAGCAGAGAATGATCGACACTCAGGATACCGTCCTGCCCGTTATCGGGCTGGAGATTCACGTTGAGCTGGCGACGGCTACCAAGATGTTCTGTCGCTGCCGCAACCATTTTGGCGATCCGCCCAACACCAATGTCTGCCCGGTTTGCATCGGCATGCCGGGCGTATTGCCCGTGATGAATCGCAAGGCTGTGGAGTTCTCGATGAAGGTCGGGCTGGCGCTGAATTGCACCGTCTCGGGCTTCACCAAGTGGGACCGCAAGAGCTACTACTATCCCGACCTGCCCAAGAACTACCAGATCAGCCAGTACGACCTGCCGCTGAACCATGACGGCTACCTGGAGGTGCCGCTGGCGGACGGCAGCGTCAAGAAGGTCCGCGTCCTGCGAGCGCACCTGGAGGAAGATGCCGGCAAGAACGTGCACGACAACCCTACCCACACAGGCGTGGACCTCAACCGCGCCGGCGTGCCGCTGCTGGAGATAGTCAGCCAGCCCGACATGAACAGCGTCGAGGAGGTCATGGGCTACGCCAAGGCCATGCATCGGCTGGTGCGATGGCTGGGCGTCAGCGAGGCCAACATGCAGATGGGCCACATGCGCTTCGAGCCGAACATTAATCTGCACATCACGCGCGGCGGGCGGGTGTTCAAGACGCCGATTGTCGAGGTCAAGAACCTCAACAGCTTCCGCAGCCTGGAGCGGACGGTGGCCTACGAGATCCAGCGGCAGTACAGCGACTGGCAGGATGACCCCGACGGCTACACGATGGGCAAGCTTGGCAAGCAGAACCGCGGCTTTGACGACGAGCGCGGCATCACCGTGTTTCAGCGGGAGAAGGAAGAGGCGCACGATTATCGCTACTTCCCCGAGCCGGACCTGGCGCC
>CAYQJH010000213.1:3102-5077 GCA_964417755.1 uncultured Planctomycetaceae bacterium | reverse complement strand
CGGGCGCGAACTTGTCCGCCTAGACTACGAGCAACTGTCCAAGCAGGACGCCTCGCAGCGCCTGGCTGTGCTGGAGCAGCGAATCATCCGCTGCAGCAAGAACGTGCTGGACTTCCAACATTTCTCGGTGCAGTTGCTCGACGAGCGAACTAATAGCCTGAGCGTCATCATCTCCGAGGGCATGAACGCCGAGAAGTATGAATTGTTTGCCTCCACCGAAGGCAACGGCATTACCGGCTACGTGGCCGCCACCGGCAGGAGCTATGTCTGCCCGGACATCGCCAAGGATCCGCATTACCTTCACGGCATGGCCAATGCCGCCAGCAGCCTGACCGTGCCGCTGCGTCTGCACGACAAGGTTATCGGCGTGCTGAACGTCGAGTCGGACCAGGCGGGAGTCTTCGGCGAGGAAGACCGGCAGTTTGCCGAGATTTTCGCCAATTATGTCGCCATGGCCTTGCACATACTGAACCTTGTGGTCTTTGCCCGGCATACAGCCGAGACCCAGATGACCGGCTCGATCTCAACGGAGCTTTCAGGCCCGCTAAACGATATCGTTTCGGAAATCTCCGAGTTGATGGAAGACTACATCGGGCATGACGATCTCCGCAAACGACTGGGCTCCGTCATCGACCATGCCTCCACCGCGCGGAAGATTATGCAGCAATTGGTCTCCGCCCCCAGCACGGGCGTGCTGGCTATGCCGCCTGGGCCTGTTCAGAAAGACCCCGCCCTGACTGGCAAGCGAATCCTCGTGGCCGACGATGAGGAACTTATCCGCACCACCATCCGCGACGTGCTGAGCCCCTATGGCTGCCAGGTCGATCTCGCGGCCGACGGGCTTCAGGCCAAGACAATGCTCAGCAGGGCGAGGTACGATCTGGTTGTCAGCGATATCAAAATGCCCGGCGCGACCGGCTATGACGTGTTCGCAGCCGCCAAGGCCATCGACGCAAGCACGCAAGTGATCCTCATCACGGGCTTCGGCTACGACCCACATCATTCAATCGTGCGGGCCAATCGCGAAGGCCTCTCCAGCGTGCTGATGAAGCCGTTCAAGGCCAGGCAACTGCTGGATGAATGCAGGACGGCGCTGGGGAAGGCGGCAGCAAAGTCCGAATGACGAAGCCCGAATGTCGAATCAATGACGAAACGACAATGACGACCAAGTTAACGAATCAACGAGTTAACGCCGTCGCCGTTACGCCGTTGTGGTTGCGGCCATCATCGCCCGTATCGCCTGCTCGTCAACCGGGCTGATGATTCCTCGCTCTGTGACAATGCCCTTGATGAGTTCGGCCGGGGTTACATCGAATGCTGGGCTGTAGGTCTTGATGCCGTTGGGCGCGGTTCGCCGGCCGAAGCCTTCAGTGATCTCTTCGCTGGATCGCAGCTCGATCGGAATATCCCGCCCGTTCTTAATATTCAAATCGAACGTGCTGTAGGGAGCGGCAACATAGAACGGAATGCCGTGCCGGTGCGCAAGGATAGCCACGCCGTAGGTGCCGATCTTGTTGGCGGTGTCGCCATTGGCGGCAATGCGGTCGGCCCCGACGATTACCATCTGCACCTTGCCTTCCCGCATAACCTGGGCAGCCATGTTGTCGGTAATCAGCACGGCGTCCAGGCCGCCCTGCGTGAGTTCCCAAGCGGTCAGCCGGGCGCCCTGAAGCAGCGGCCGGGTCTCGTCACAGTACACGGTAAAGCGATGGCCGCCGGCGTGGGCGACGTAGAAACCCGCGGTGGCTGTGCCGATGCCGGCGGTGGCCAGTGCCCCGGCGTTGCAGTGCGTCAGCACGCCGCGGCACTGCATGATAAGCTCGCCGGCATGACGGCCGATGGCCAGGCACATTCGTTCATCCTCAGCGTGAATCGTTCGAGCTTCGTCAAGGATGATGGCGCGTAAAGCGTTGGAGCCCGCTGAGGGAGGGGTCTGTCGGAAACCCTCGCCGGAAGGCGGGGGACCCCCGTGCTT
>CAYQJH010000213.1:0-3002 GCA_964417755.1 uncultured Planctomycetaceae bacterium | reverse complement strand
CCGCACGGGGCTTTCTTGAAGGGGAACGACATCCCCGTGCTTCCGCACGGGGCTTTCTTGAAGGGGAACGACATCCCCGTGCTTCCGCACGGGGCTTCCTTGCGATTCTTGCGCCCTGCGCATCACGCGGCGGACGGCCCAGGCCAGGTTGACAGCCGTCGGCCTGGCGGACTCCAGATACGCCGCCTGCTCCTGCAAACCATCAATGAAGCCAGGGCCATCGGCGATCTGCTGGGCAGCCAGGGCCATCCCATAGCCGGCTGCCACTCCGATGGCCGGCGCACCTCGCACGACCAACCGTTTGATGGCCTGGTGCAAGGTGGCTGTGTCGCGGCAATCAACGTAGAGCGTTTCATTCGGCAGTGCGGTTTGATCCAGCAGGCGCAGAAAGCCTTGCTCCTGGCCTATCCACTCGAGCACCTTCACGGGGGGACGAATATCTTGTAGTTCCATAAACTGAGCGTATCGTCGCGAATGCAATGACACAAGAGGCACTCAAGACACCGCGAATTGCGAGTTGCGAATTGCCAATTTCCTGCAATTCGTGCGGGCGGCTAAACATTACCCCGAGCAATTAATGGGGTTACGAATATTGTTCGTCGTTGCGGCCGATAGAAAAGGTACCGGAGTTGCGAATTGCAGAGTTGCTCGGACGTTGGAGAATTCGCAATTCAAAATTCGCAATGGAGTCATCGATGCCGTCGCGAGGATTGCCCAGCCAGGCCGCCTTGGCCAGCCTGAATCAGACGCTGGAGGATGCGCGCAAGCGAACCTCCGTGCGGATCATTCCGGTCATCACGCAATCCAGCGGCAAGTACGAGCGGGCTGAGGATCTCGTTGGTCTGTGGGCAGCAGCATTGGCGCTGGCCCTGATGTTCATCTTCTTCACGAGGCTGCAGGTGGAAGACTCATCTGCCGCCGGCGTGCAATCGGGCGGGATGGGCGTCTTTGGCGTGCTGCTGGTTATCGCGCTGGGGTTCATCGTAGGGGCAGCCATCACCACGCAGATCGGCTTCCTGCGACGGCTGTTCGTTCCGCGCAATCAGCTTGCCGGAAACGCCCTCACGAGGGCGACCCAGGCGTTCCAGGAAGAATGCCTCCGCCGCAACGACAACCCCCACGTGCTGATGTTCTATGTCAGCATTTATGAGCAGGCTGTGCATGTTCTAACCAGCGACGAAGTCCAATCCCGCCTGGGCCAGCAGCAGATTGATTCGATGACGCAAACGATTCAAGCTTCTCTCAAGGCCGGCGAAGTTCATCAAGGTCTGGCCAAGGCCGCCGCCCTGGCTGCACAACAACTGGCCTTCGATTTCCCGCCGCAATCGATGGACTTCAACCGGTACATCGACCACGCGCAACTCGCGATTATCCGGTAGTTGGATCTCCGCAAGCCACGGCTTTGGACTGCGGTGACTAGCCCCGCAAGGGCAACGGCACCGCTTTGGCTGGTCAGAAGAGCCAAGACGGGTGTTGTTCGCTGCCATGCAGGCTGAACACTCGGTCCATAGGGCAGGCAGAAAATTAAGCCAAAGCGGCGTCAAAGCCGCCGCACTCCAAGGCGGCTCGCTGCACTCCAATGCGCACCACAAGAAGGTTCTGCTTTCATTCCGAAAACGGCAGTGCCTTGGCCTTGGCGGACTTGATTGTCTTTCTGACGAACACGTTGCCGGCCTGCTGGGCTACTACGCCTTTTAGCACGAGCATGGTCATCGCTGAGGCAGCCCTGCCGGTTTCTATCCCTGTTGCGCGGACGAGTTCATCCAGGCTCATGGCGCCCTGGGCAAGGGCCTCTGCCAATTGCTTTTCCACGCCCTGAAGGTTGGCCACATTGGGCGCGGGGGCCGGCTCGTCCTGGCTGGCCATCTTGGCGCCCACCTCGCCCAGGTGCTCCAGCACGTCGTCGAGGTCTTGGAAGAGGATTGCCCCATCCCGGATGAGCCTGTTTGTGCCCTGGCTCAGCGGCGAATCGACTCTTCCCGGCAGTGCAAACACCATCTTGCCCTGTTCAGCCGCCTCACGGGCCGTGATCAGCGAGCCGCTGCGATACGCAGCCTCGATAATCAGCACCGCCAGCGACATGCCCGATATGATCCGGTTCCGCGTTGGAAAATTGCCGGCGAGCACAGCCGTCCGCATCGGCAATTCGCTGACGAGCGCGCCCCGGCCTTCGGCGAGGATCTTCTCAAACAGCGGGGCATTCTCGCGCGGATACATCGTGCTCAGGCCGCAGCCCATCACCGCAATTGTCCGCCCGCCGCAGGTCATGGCGCCGCGATGCGCACCGGCGTCGATACCGGCTGCCCCGCCGCTGACGACGGTGAAGCCCGCCCGGCCCAGGAGTTGGCCGAACCGCTCCGCCTGCTCCAGGCCGTAGTGAGTGCATCGGCGCGAGCCGACAACACCGATTGCCAGCGCGTCGGTCTTCCGCAACTCGCCGCGGACGTACAGCACAGCCGGCCGGTCGTGGATGTTCGCCAGGGCTGCGGGATACTCCGGCGACTGAAGGCAAAGAATCTTCGCGCCCAGGCGCTGGGCCTCAGCAAGTTCCTCATCGATATCCTTATCAGTAACAGCCGCAATGGCGCTGGCGGTCTTCTGGCCGATGCCTTCGACCTTTTGCAGCAAGCGCTCATCGGTCACTGGCACTTCGCGCACGTCGCCGAACGCCTGCACAAGCCGGCGCAGCATGACCGCCCCGACGCCCTCTGCCAGCGTCAGACGAAGATATGCACGGATGAGTTGAGGATCGGACAAAAGAAAGGCTCCAGACTTCAGGCTTCCCTGCTCTGCGTAGCCGCTACGCAGGGCGAAGCAGAGGAGGCTTCAGGAACGGCAACGACAACGGCAAACGACCGGCTTCAGGCTCCAGACTTCAGGCTTCAGGAACGGCAACGACAACGACAACGACCGGCTTCAGGCTCCAGACTTCAGGCTTCAGGAACGACAACGACAACGGCAAACGACCGGCTTCAGGCTCCAGACTTCAGGCTTCAGGAACG
>CAYQJH010000212.1:0-5102 GCA_964417755.1 uncultured Planctomycetaceae bacterium | reverse complement strand
AACGCAGCCTAGCTTAGTTCGAAGATCGACTGCGTCTTGATGACAGTCAAGTCCTGGGGGAAGGCATGAAAGGCAAAAACATGCAGTTCGTTGGGCTTGGCGTCATAGTCGATATAACTGAATGGCGTCAGCGAGCGCGCCATCCACGTGGGGAAGGGCACGAACAAGCCGCGGCGGCTGCCCAGGCGGGCAAGGTCGTGGTGTGTCTTGGAGTAGACGGCTGGGCTCATCGACTCGACCTGGAAATTCATCATGTAGTTGATGCCCTCAGCCCGCTTGCATTCGTGGTCCTTCTCGCCGCGAAGCGGCAGTTCAAGCAGCCGGCCTCGCTGCGGCAGTTCCGCCTGCGAGTCAGCCAGCAGTTCAACCAGCGACTCCTTGCCGCGGTAGAAGGAGATGACATGCGTGCAGCCGGTCACCCAGATGACGGCTTCATACGCGCTCTTGATTACACGGCAATCATGATAGATATCGAAGAGTTCGGGATGAACAGGCCGGTCGTAGAGCAAGAACCTCAGCCGTGAAACGGTCTGTTTTTGACTGATACGCATGGGGCGAACCTCGAACGTCTACTGCATTATACACGGCGAACTGAAAGACCGATAGGCGCATTCAGGAGCGGCTGGCCAGCAGGCTTTGGGCTCCGGGCTCCCGGCTCCGGACTGCGGGCGCGGCGCTTCGCAACGATGCGGTTCCGGCCTCGTCGGAGTATTGGTGCGCATAGAGGCGAGTTCATGTTCGGGCAGGTCAGCGGGTTGCAACTGCTTCAGGCACCGGGATCGGATATGCGAAGCGAACGAATCAGGGCGTTAAGCAGTTTGGCGGTTCGCCGGCAAGTATCGGAGAGGCTGTCGGCCTGCTCAGGCGTGAGATAAGCCAGACGCTCGGCTAGCGAAAGCTGATACTCGATCTCGCACGCGGAACCATAAGCCATATCAAGAAATCGCAGATAGTCCGCCTGCGAATTTCGCGCGCAGCCCTCGACAATATTGGATACGCAGGAAACCGCGGCGCGCCGCAATTGCTGGGCGAGGCCAAATAGCTCGTGTTTCGGGAAGCCAGTCGTTGCGGTCTAAATCCCCAAGGCAAGGCCGTCAGCCATCTGGAATGCCTGAAGCTTCGTATGATCGCGCATGAGCGGAATGGTACCCTCAATCATCGAAACCGGGAAGGAAAAGAAAATCTTCTCGCGAACTTTGATCTGGACCGCCGCTGACCTGATCGTTGCGAAGCGCTGCGCCCGGAGCCCGGAGCCCGGAGCCGGCGGCCAGGGAGTGCCAAAGCGAGCAGTTCATCTGTCCAGCATGGCCTGCGCCGCCTCCAGCACCTGGCCCGGCTGGATGCTTTCCATGCAGGCGTTGTGCGAGCACCTGCGTCGCAGGCAGCCCTGGCAGGGGACTTCCGCCAATACGCTCTCGCCCCGCAGGTATGGACCGGTCAGTTCGACTCGCGTGGGCCCGATGATGGCAACCACGTCCACGCCGACGGCTGGGGCAATGAACTTGGCGGATGAGTCGCAGCAGATGACCCCCGCCGAGCGGGCAATCAGGGCGACCATCCTGGCTACGTCCGTCTTGCCGGCAGCGTTGATGACGCTATCGCCCAGGCCTTCAGCCACGGTTGCGCAAAGTTGCATCTCGTCGGCGCTGGGCGAGCCGATGAGAACCACCTTCGCCTGGCGGGCCAATTGGCCAACTACGCTTCGCCAGTGCCGCACCGGGTATCGCTTGGATGCCCAACGGCAGGGCGGAACGCAGATGACGAACTGGCCGTCATCCAGATGCATCTGCCGGATGAAGTCGTCCGCCCACTGCCGGGCTTGCGGCTGGATTTGCAGCGTCATGTCCTCGCGCTGTGAATCGACGCCGAGACTGCGGGCCAATTCGATGTTGCGGTCGACAGTGTGCGGCCGCTCGGGCAGAATCTTGTGCGTGTAGAAGAGGCCGGCCAGTTCACGGGCATCGGCGAAACCTGCCCGCAATGGTGCGGCTGTCGCGGCTGTGAAGAACCCGCTGCGGAAGAGGCCCTGCAAGTCCAGCACCCAATCGAAGCGGGCGTGGCGAAGGTCGCCCAGCAGCCGCCGGAAGGCCTTGAAGGATTCCTTGGACCAGAGGAAGCGGCCCAGCTTCTTGCGTTCAAAGAGAATAATCTCGTCAAGATCCTTGTCATGCTCGACTAGTGGGGCGCAGCTATTGCTTATGAGCCAACTGATGGCGGCATTGGGGAATGTCCGCCTCAGCCCGCGCAGGACGGGCATAGCCGTCACCACGTCGCCCAGGGAGCTGGGCTTGACGATGAGGATTCGCTGCGGCTGAAGATCGCCGGCGGCCGGGCGGTTCATTCGGGCCTCCTGATGGCCTTCTGCTTCTTCCGCAGAGAACGAATATGTTGCTGGAGCTTTCTTTGAGACCATTGATCCAGCACCCGCCAGTAGGGTTTGAAGGCGACGCTGCCGCCCAGTGGCCGCCGCAGATATGCAAGCAACATGCGGAGCCGACCGGCGTGATTCACTCCGGCACACTTCAGCAGGCCGACGTTCAGACGCATCAACCCCTGGAACCGTCGCCGCGAGGTGACGCGGCGGACGTGGCGCAGGCCATCAAGATCTAACAGAACGATCTCCGGGCCATGCTGCGTCCAGGAGACGATCATGTTGGTCTCCTTGAGGTCGCGATGGACGAAGTTGTTGTCGTGCAGCCGCCGGATCAGCCGGCCCATTTCCGCAAGCGTACCGCGTCCGAGTTGAAGCCGCTGGTCCGCCGAAATTGGCGGGCATTGAGAAAGTCCCTTGCGCAAGCTAACGGAGTCGTCCGAATGGTCATTCCGGCTGGCAAGTCGGCCCAGGCAGGCATTGAGGAAGTCATCGATCTGCAGGCCATGCACAGCCTCGGTTATCAGGATGCTGTCGGTCAGGATCGGCCCGACGCGCCTTTCCAGGCACGCCAGCGGCAGGGCCGTCAGGAAGCCGCGGATCAGCAGGCAATGGCCTAGCTCGAAAGCACGCAAGGGACGGGACGGCCGGAAGCAGTCCAGCAGCACCTTCCAGCGGATCTTGCGGCGGGGACGCTTGATGAAAACGTCGACGGCCTTGCAACCCACATTCAATCGCCTGCGGACGACGATTCCCGACGGCGAATCCTTGACCGTCTGTACATCCGGCCCGCTCGGCAGGCCGTCGATATCCGTCAGCGCCGCCAGCCAATCCGCCAGCTTGAATGTATGCCCGGCGCAGGAGGATATCTCCGGCGTGTGGCGCGGCGCCAGCATCACGTGGCCGCGCCAGCCATCAAGTAGCTTGATGCGCGAGAAATAGCGATTGTGCCGGAGGATTCGCTTCTGCGAATGGGTGTGAATGTTTCGGCGGTGGCGCAGGGCGAAGGTCTGGATCATCCTTTCCCATCCCACCAGACTGCCATCCCCGCCGGCTATCTGCAGATACCTGCGGAGGAACCTCAGCCGTTGCGTGCGGGTGGTGGTTTCATATCGATCGTGCAGAAGTTGGGCAAGGTTTGAAGCCTTCGTGCGGCGGCTGAGGCAGCAGCGCCGGCTGGAGCGATGCAGGTCCATCAAGACCAGGCGTCCGGGCTGGCCGTCGCGTTGCACCATGATATTGCCGGCGTGCAGGTCGTGATGCACCACGCCGCAGCGGTGCATGTTGCCGATCAGTTCCGCAAGTTCCAGTACGATGTTATTGACGTCGGCCCGCTGTTGCGCGGGAAGCTCGCGTTGCTCGTCCTGCCAGTGGTTCAACGGCTGGGCGAGTTGTACGGCCCGGCTGAGCACCCACTGGCATGTTCTGCCGTACATTGCTGCCACTATCGGCATGGCATTAACGCCGTGTGCATTGAGATAGCGGGAAGCCTGCATTTCGCGCCTGGCTGGATAGATGCCCAGGCGGCGGCCAATGCGGTGCCAGAGCGTCTGGCTGTGAAAATGCTTGAGATAGAATTCCTGCTGACCGACCTGCCCGCGGTAGACGGTTCGCGAGGGATTGCGTTTAACTTCCTGCCAGCCGTGAGAGGCCGGCTCGCACAGGGCGTCAAGATGGTCCTTCAGCAGCGCAGCAAGCTGGGCATCGGCGAAGGCGACCTTGCCGTGCTGCGTACTGATCATATTCTGGCCATCGATGCTCATAAGAGTGCAAGCGTATGCGTCGCGCGATCGCATTCCTTACGGCTTCCAGCCGCACATTCAGAGTCAGGCGATTATATCTTGCGCCACGCTAGATTCACAATCTCGACAATTCGCCGGCGGGCGGATATCCTTTCTGACAGTACAGCGTAGCTTGGCTGTTTTGCGTGTCGCGGGCGTCAGCGCCCGCGTGTACCGAGGGCATTGCCCTGCTCTGCGTAGCCGCTACGCAGGGCGGAGCAGAGCTACTCTGCGAAGTAGCTTCGCTACGTAGCACGAGCTTGCCCTCGTACTTCTCGCACCAAGCCGCAGGCGAGACGCCTGCGGCACACGCGGGCAAGATGCCAGCGACACACTGTCGGCGACGGTGCGGCTGTGCGACGCAGCCGCCCGGAGTTGGCAAATATCGGAAGAAACTGACGATTTCGTCCAGAATGTTCCTAACCTGTTGGTATAGGTTGTGTCTAAGGATTCAGAAGGAAGTGCCTTGGGGCGAAGCGAGGATCTTGAAAGGCCTGAGGCTCCCGACGGGCCTCAGCAGCCGCCCGCGAGCCAATCGGCACCAGCCGATGCCAGCGGCGATGGCGAACTTGTTCGCCTGGCCAGGAAGGGTGGGCTTGGCGCGTTTGACACACTTGTCAAGCGGTATCAGCGGCAGGCGACGGCTGTGGCGTATCGCCTGCTGAACAATCTTGACGACGCCCTCGAAGTCACCCAAGACGCCTTCCTGAATGCTTTTGACAAACTGAATAGCTTGAGCCAGCCGCAACGATTCGGCCCCTGGGTGCTGAGAATCGTCAGCAACCTGGCGTTGAACCGGCGGCGATCACGGACGTTGCGGCGGTCGGCCCCCCTCCAGGCCGCCCCCCCCACCGAACACGAACACAGGGACCTGAAACTTGCTTTCCAGGGGGCCCTCAGGCCGGGGGGGGGCGGCTCCGCGGAGGGGGTAGGCCCGCCGGGCGGCGGGG
>CAYQJH010000211.1:0-5122 GCA_964417755.1 uncultured Planctomycetaceae bacterium | reverse complement strand
CGTTGAGCACGGCCGCTGGGTCGCTCTCCAGCCGCTTGCTCATTTCTTCTGGCCGGTGCTCGCCCTTCACGCGGAAATCGTTTTCGTCGACAAGGTCGAACTCGTCAGCCAGGTTCTTGGGCTCCATGCGGACGGTGTTGCCGGAGGAATCGGCCAGCTCGAATTCGCCCATGAGTTCGTTGAATTTCCGGGCCTGAACGACATGCCCGTCATATCGATTGGCCAGGTAAGACTCGGCTGTTATGGCAAGGCAGACGTTCAGTGTCCTTGTGGCGCGGCGGGGCGACTGCGATCCTTGAAGACCTGAGGCTTTCAGCAGTACGTCCAATTGCGGATGGCCGGCGAAGACCTTTCGGTAGAGATCGGCGCTCTGGCGTCGAAGCTCATCGCTGGAGGGCACTGCCAGCAGCAGGGCATTGGTCTGCTCCAGGGCTGCCCGGGGCTCGATGCTGGCGGAGCGCTCGCTCAGCAGCGTCCAGGCCAATGTCTCAGCCACGTCAGCCTTGCCGGCGGATACAAGCGCCTCCAGCGCCGAAGCCAGGTCGACAATGGCCATTCCTTCCTGGATTGATTCCAGGAAAGCCGATTCGATGGCATCGGGCTTTCCCGAGGCAGCCAGTTCTTTCAGTTGATGCAGTTTCATTGTTACCTCGAAACCTTGTGCAAAGGCCTGTCCGAAATCATTCCGCTGCAGTATCAGGCTTGCGAATATTGATACGGGCGAAAACGCCCATCATCGCATTTTGCCAGCTGGATGTCGAGAGGCAGAGCGCGGATACCGCAAGGCCTCAGTTTCATGGGGCAAACATGGAATGGTCGCTGCCGCTTTGTGGTGCAGGCGTCACGCCTGCACGTCCTTGGCATTGTCATGATCTGCAGGCGAGACGCCTGCACCAAAAGCCGAGTGCCGTGGCGTTTTCGGCCACCGGGGCCTTCTTGGAAGCCTCGGCCGGAATGCGCGGAACGCCGCCATACCACCTGGAGCAAAAGCGGCGTCGAGGCAGCCGCACTCCAAGAGAATGCAGGCTGCTCAGGCCTTGGGCTGGCTTGGCACTATGAGAGTGAATGTCGCCCCGTGGCCTGGCTCGCTCTTGAGCATCAGCTTAGCGCCGATAAGCGACGTCAATTCCTTTGAAATCGCCAGGCCCAGGCCAGTGCCCGAACTTTCGCGCGTCAGCGACTGGTCAAGGCGGTGGAACTTCTCGAAGATGTGCTGCTGGTCGGCCTCGGCGATGCCGGGCCCGGTGTCGCTGACCGAAATGTAAACGTCATCGCTGGCGCCGCCTTCTCGCGGGGCGGCCTCGCTTCGCGTCGACAGCACAACAACGCCTCCGCACGGCGTGAACTTGATTGCGTTGGACAGCAGGTTGTAGAGGATCTGTTGCAGCTTGCCGCCATCTGTGGTCACGATCGGAACACCAGCGTCCAGGTCCGCCCGCAAGTCCAGTTGTTTCTTGTCCGCCAGGGGCTTCATCAGCGCAAGCAGCGTCTGGCAGGTATCGGTGACGCTGACCTTGTCGAATCGAACGTCGGCCTTGCCGGCCTCTATCTTGGCCAGGTCCAGGATGTCATTGATGAGCTTGAGCAGACTCTTGGCGGATGAGGCGATATTCTGGCCATATCGCGCCAGGCGATCATCTGTATTTTCGCTGACAAGGTCGGCAAAGCCGATGATGCTGTTCAGCGGCGTGCGCAGCTCGTGCGAAACATTGGCCAGGAACTCGTTCTTGACCTGGTTGGCCTTGTACAGCACAACGTTGGCCTCGCTGATCTCGCTGAGCTTGAGATCCAGCGCCCGGTTGGCTGAGCGCAGCTTCTCGTGCTGGTCGGTGATGGCTGTGAGCATCTCGTTGAAGCTGTCGCCCAGGCGCTGCAGCTCATCGCCAGTCTTGACCGTGCTGCGAACGGAAAGATCGCCCTCAGCCACCTTATCAGCCACCTGCTGAAGTTTGCGCACCGGCCTGAGCACCAGCCTCTGCGTGATGAAGGCAAACAGTATCAATGCCACCGAGCCGGCCGCGGCGAATCCGAGAATGAATGACAGCCGCGTCGCCCACACCAGCGGCGTCGATGCCGTCGAGCCCGGCAGTGTGGCATCGATCAGACCGACCAACTGGTCCGGCTGGAACTGCTTTCGTGGATCGGCGGCGGTTGCGGCGCCGTGGCAGCGCAGGCAGGAAGTCTCAGCCCGAACAGCGCGAAAGACGCGGTAAACAGTCTTGCCCTGCTTATCCTCTGCCTCGACGACATCCTCAAGAGCACCGCTGCGCTGAAATGTTTTTCGGGCGTTGCGGCGGGGGCCATCCAAAGGGCCGGCCAGCGGTTCAATCAGGGAAATGAATATCGGCCCTTGCCTTCCCTCGATGCCGGTTCGGCCGACATTGAGCGCCGCCACTTGCGTGGTGCATTCGCGGGCGTTGAGCCGCTTCTCCGTGTGCTTCTGGCAAAACTCGTTATACCCAAGGCGGGTGATTTCCGACCCGGGCTTTTGCACGCCCTGTTCCGCGAGCATCTCCATGAAGTACCACGGAACGCCCAACGCCACCGCGATAATAACCAGAAGCGATGAACCCACCAGCAAGCGCAGCTTGGTAGCCAGAGATATCTTGACGAATTTCTTAGCCATCAGGCCGGTATTCTAATCACCATCAGGGGCCAAGGCAAAGATTGTCGCCAGGAATGGGTAAGCCTTCGTTACGGGGAGGGAGCAATTGTGGTGCAGGCGTCACGCCTGCAGCCCTGCCAATGTCATAGGCGTGCGGGCACCGCGGGGCGCTGCACAAATTGATTAGATGCTTTGGCCCTTCTCTTGCAGCCGCAGTTCGAGAACCTTCAGGTTGATCATGTATTCATTCACGGCGCACAGAGCGCTGTGGATGAAGCCGGCTCGGCCGTGCAGCACTTGCAGCCGGCCAAAATACAGCCACAAGAACGTCAGCAGCGGCCAGCCGGAAACGACCGAACATGCCATATTGCTTCCTGGCGGCACCCGTGACTTGCCCGCCCGCCGCATGGCTTCAAGGCTGGACGACTCGTTATGACGGGCGAACCACTGGCCGATGCCCACGCTGAAAGGATGATCTTCGGGGCATTTCTTACGGGCGGATGGCGCCTGGCGTTGCTGCCGGCGCAGTTCGGCGGCCTTGGCGTCTATCAGGAATTCATAGATGCACCGCAGAATGCAGTATCGCAGACCCGCTTGACCGTCAAGGAATCCCGCTCGCGCGACGTACAGATACAGGAACGTGAGCAATGGCCGGCCCGGCATTCGATACGCCAGGTTCTTCAGGGATGCGCGGCGTCTGACCGGGCTGGGCGAGAAGATGTCGCGCCAGCGTATGGCCGGCGCCTTTAGCAGCTCGACGGCCTCGCCCGTTGAATAGCGATTGTGCTTGGCGAACCAATCCGTGAGCCCCTTGCGGAACGTGTAGTGCAGGAAGTGCGACTGGAGCTGCCCCGTCGGGCCGTCGATGTGATAGGTCAGGTTTATCTCGCGGGCGAAGGAAACCCTCTCCGGTCTAAAGAGCCGCACCACCCAGGTGGGGTACAGGCTGCTGCGACGTATCCAGCGGCCCATGAACATGGTCTTGAATCGAACGCGATAGGCTGCGATGGCATTGGTTGGATCGCCGGCGGCTGCCAGCATCTCATCACGCAGATCGCTCGGAGTGATCTCGTCAGCGTCGGGGTTGTACACCCAGGGATGCTTGAACTCCAGCCGCAGGGCAGCCTGCCGCTGGTTAAGCTCGTTGTCGAACGCCCGCTGGACAACGCGAGCGCCGAAGGCGCGGGCGATCTCGACGGTCCTGTCGCTGCTGAAGGAATCAAAAACGACGATGTCGTCGCTCCAGGCCACCGATTCAAGGCATAAGGGCAGATTGGCCTCCTCATTCAGCGTCAGAATCAATACAGAAATGCCCGGTGATTTGAGGCCTTTGCCTGCGTGAGGCGGCGACTGTAGCTCTTGACTGGCGCGCATGGAATCTATTCTGCCGGCTTCCTGGCCACCGCGCACATGATGTGGCCCATCGGAAATCGAGTGAATCCGAATGATCCCTGCCTCAGCCGCCCGGTTGCCGCGGCCAGTCTCAACATGCACGCGGTAAGGCCATTGCGCATCTGGCGAACTGTCCGTCGGCCACGTGAACGTTCAAAACAGGTATCCACCTGGATGACCTGGAATCCGACTGATTCCAGAGAATGCCGCAGCGCCTTCTTTGATAGAACGTGAAGGTGCTGCGGCGGATCGTACCACTGGGTTCGTCCCGGAAGAATGTGTTCGAGCCAATCATCGCCGGTTCCCGTATCCACGAATACGTATCCGCCGGGTTTCAGGCAAAGGAAAATGTCGCGGAGCATCGCCCGCGGATCGGGCACGTGTTCGATAGTAGCCCAAAACGTTACGGCATCAAAAAGGCCTAACTGCTCGCGAGCATTGGCAAGCTGCCCGCAGGTGGCCTTGACCTTCAGGATACTGGTGGCATAGGAGACGCCGCTCTGCGAAAGGTCTATGCCTTGTGCATCAATCCCGCGGTCCACACAACACTTAACGAAGAAGCCTTTTCCACACCCCACATCCAGAAGGCGCCCCGGCCTGCCACCTGTCAGCCTGAAGACCAGCATCGCCTTGGCTGGAAAATCCGCCTGCGCCCGGGATTCCACGTCATCGTACCAGCCGCCCTCCTGGGCGGCTCGATGAAATGTCGCGTAGAAGTCAGCGAGATACTCTTCTGAGGGCATCGGATGCACGAACACGTCGCCGCATGACTGGCAGCGGTACATCTTGTGTTCGGCTGCCTGGAAATCAGGCTTGCTCTGGCCACTACATATCGGGCAAGTTGGTAAGTTTTCGCGCATCCTGTTCTCCTGCAATCGTCCGGCTGGATCAAGGACATACTCTGCCGCCGAAACCCATCAGGCCAGCCAAGGCGGGTTGATTGGGCACCGTCCGCAAATGGGATGCTCGGATCGACGGTTGCGCAACTGCTGCTGACGCAGCGCCTCGATCTTAGGCCCAAGCAGTATGTCATGCAGACTATCATTCTTTATGTCGCCAACGATCAACTGCCGATTGGCGGCCGCTTGGCAGCACGGTGTCACTGAACCATCATAGAAGACGCAC
>CAYQJH010000210.1:0-5303 GCA_964417755.1 uncultured Planctomycetaceae bacterium | reverse complement strand
GCCGCGGGATGCCGCCGGTGTAGGCGTCGATGCCGATGACGACGGCCAGGTTGCGGTTGAAGCCGGCTTGCATGTCGTCATTAGCAGAGTTCAGGGATACCAGCCGCACGTTGCGGGTCGTGGCCTCGTCAGTCATCGGGATTCCTCCGCATGATCGAGTTGTGTTGAGGTGGATGTCGGCGCAGGCCATTGATCGCAGATCTTTCCAGGAGCAGTCGCAGGGAAATAAAACTGCCATTCCTTCGCAGTCAGGTTTCGCCCGGCGATCGCGCAGGCCTGCTTCACCCGCAAATCCGGCGCTACCGTCCAGAGGGCCAGATGCCCCTCATTTTGCATCGACGCGAGCGTTGCCAGCCATTCACCCTTCGGAGCAACAGCCAGATAGTCATGACTGGCAGTGATCCCACGAAGTGCGATAGGCCTGGCATGGGCGTGCGCTCTGAGCGCCTCGACATACCATAGCAAGGTGCGGTTTTGGTTTGTCGCGACAAGTAGTTGGTTGTCTGAGCTGAATGCCAGCTCGACAAAAGAGTCTGCCTCTGGTGTAATCTCGGCGAAGGCCCTGGTATTGGGATTCTTGATCAACGCCTGCGGTTTCCACAGGCGGATGGCGTTGCTGCTGCCGATGGCAAACCAGTTGCCGTCTGAGCTGAAGCTCACCGCGCTGACCAGCGCGCCAAAGGGGACCGTGATGGGTACAGCGACCGTAGACCGTGTTACCAAATCATCAATGCTCCATATCCAGGCAGCATTGTCCAAGCTGGCCGCGGCCAGCCGCTGTTCGTCCGGGCTGAAGGAGATCGGCGGTTGAGCCTCGGGGTTAATCCGCCACCTGGCGTGATCCACGATGAAAGGTTGGGGTCTGGTGTTCTGCGTCAGCTCTGCAAAGTTATACAGCAATATGTTGCCATCACTATCAGATACCGCCAGCCAACGCCCCTGCGGACTGAAAGTGATGTTTCGAGCTATTAGCATTCGACCCTCTGTGGTCGGGAGAGGAATCAGGGCATCGGTTGCTTGCCGGCGCGGAACGCTTGGATCTGTGGGCCACAAGCCGAATGCGCCATCGGCGCCACCCGAGGCGAGCCAGACGCCATCCGGGCTGAAGGCTACTGACATGACCATCCGGCCTCCGCTGTGTTCTCCTACGATGGTGGGTTCGGCCAGCGGATCTTCCCGGAGCTGTGAGGCATCCCAAAGCCTGACCTGACCGTCTATGCCCCCCGTTGCAACCCACCTCCCATCAGGGCTGATGGCCAGGTCAAATGCTGCGGCACCTATATCTCGCGAGACGATGCCAGCCTCGGCCTGGGGATTGCTGGTCTTCCATAGCCGGATATCGCCATCATTGGACTGGGTGATGACAATATCGTTGCCTGGGACGGCGAATATGCCTGCCACCTCTTTCTCATGGGCAAGCAAATCCGCGCGAGGGCGTAGATCACCGCGCTCAACTGCTTGGAAATCCCATAGTTGCAGCCTTCCGCGGCTATCACCTGCCAGCACGGAACGCTCGTCGCTGCTGAACTCCACTGATGTGATCCCCGGCACGGTAAACGAGCGGGTCGGTGTCTGTTCAGCAAACGCTTCGACTGGATCGGTCCCCGTGGGGTTCATGGTCGGCACGAGGGATTTCAGTATTCCAACAGTTGTGATAGTCTGAGGTAGAGACGCCAGATCCCACAGGCTCACACTGTTGGCGTTACGAACAGCAAACCATCGTCCGTCTGGACTGAAAGCCGTCCCTTGGCTCTGTCTCTCGGCTACCAAAGGATGGATTCTGGCGATCGGGGCATCGGGAGTAGGCTGTGCGACGTTCTCGATGCGCCACAAGTAAGCTATAGCATAGCTGCTTGTGGCTGCGAACCAATTGCCGTCTGGGCTGAACATGATGGAAATTGGGTAGCCGCCTGAAGACAATGTCGCGGTTAGGGGGGCGCTTGACGGATTCAGTAACAGGTTGTCGAAGTCCCAGAGCCAAATGGCATTGTTCATGCTGGCGGCGGCAAGGTGGCGTTCATCAGGATCGAAGGCTACCGGCGGCCTCGCCTCGGTGTTGATGGGCCACTCGGTGGCATTCAGCCTGAATCGGGGCTGAGGTGTGGGATCGCGCAACAGACTCTGGCGCTCATAGAACCACGTGTTTCCGTCCGTGCCAACCACAACCAGCCACTGTCCCTTCGGGCTGAACATCACGCTTCTGGGAACGGATAGGTGGCCGTCGGTGGTCGGCAGAGAAATCTGAACGCCCTTTCCCTGAGTGCTCGATTCCTGGTTGGCGATTGGCCAGAGGCCGACAACACCATCTGTGCTGCCGGTGGCGAGCCAGGCGCTGTCCGGGCTGAAGGCCACGGTGATTACTGGGTGGTCTTTGCCGTGTGATCCGATCTCTCTTGGTTGGGCATAAGGATTTGCCCACAACTCAGCGACTGACCACAGCCTGACATGGTTATCGGTGCTGCCCGTCGCCAGCCAATTGCCGTCGTGGCTAACCGCTGTCTGAAAGACGGCTTTGCCAGCCAGCGCTTGAGGACGGCCGCCGGTTTCGTTGAGATCATCGAATAGTGCCTGCTGTGCCTGCGGTGCGTAGAATGGAGGCGCGCTGCGGCTGAGCCTATAGGACTCAGATGCCAACAAAAGGCCGGTCGACAGGGCTGACTCAGAGAAGGCCAACCGAGATTGCGCTGCCAATTCATTGGATTGCGCCTGTCGTGCAGCCAGTGCAGCCACTCCCCGCTGCCACCAGGCAAGCCCGCTCAAGGCGACAACGGCGATCACAAACGCAGCAACAGCGCCCAACAGCTTCTGCCGAAAACCGGATCGTTCGCTCACGCTTGCCCGCACGAACGCCAGTTCGCCCCGGTTCACCCAGGCGGCAGCGTCCGGCGCTTCGTTCTTGGGCGGAAAGAGCACCCGCCACTCCCAACGCAGCCGGCCCCACAGCCCCGGTTCGCTACCGGCCGCCGGCCACAGCGTTGCTTCCACCTGCGGCAAGCGGGGATCGTCATCCCACAGCAGCGTCTTGGGTTTTCGCGGCCGCCACTCTTCTATCCGCGCCGCCCGTTCCCGCTGCAAGTTTCTCCGCAATGGCAGAAGGAAAAGACTCGCTCTTTGCCACTCTTCTACCCGCGCCGTCAGGTCCCGCTGCAAGGCCCACTCGGCGCCCTGCTCGACCAACCATTTCTGCATCTGCGGCCAGGCCGTGATCAGGCCGCTGTGTCCCAATTCCACGTAGGGCTCGCCGGCCGCATCGGCCCCCTGCGCCACCAGGCCGCAGGCAGCCAAGGCGGCGATGATGTCGCTGGCGCGCCTGGCAGCCTGGCCATCCGGGAATGCAAAATCCGCCTGTCTCGCCCTGCCGCCCACATATTGCCCGGCTTCGACCTTCACCAGCCGCATCAACACATGCTGCATACTCCTCCTATGGTCCTCGTCGGGCCATTGGTCGTAGACGCCCTGCGCCAGGTCGGCGATCACGCCTTCCACACCGCCCTCGGCTTCGTAGTAGGCCCGCGTCAGGGTGCGGTCGCGCGGGTCCGTCCGCCCGGACTTGATGCCCGTGGCATGGCGCATGTACATCCGGTGCAGGGTCTCAGTCAGCAGCGGCAGGGCGGCGGGCTGGCCTTCGACCGCATCCAGCATGCGGCCGATCAACTGCTCCGACTCCAGGAAGATCATCTTGGCTGCGGCCGGCTGGTCGATGACCTGACGCAATCCGTCGCGATTGAACGGGTTGATTGCATCCACCGCATAGCGGTCCGCCGATGGCAGCAGCGCTTGGCTGCTCTGGTCATCGGCCTGCGCCGGGGTCTCCCAACGGTCGCCCGGCACGGTGAGGATGATGTGGAGCACGTTTGGTTTCGCCGCCCCCTCCAGCAGGGCCCACAGACGAGCCTGCTCTTCGGCTGTGGCGGCCTGGAACAGGGCTTCGGCGCAATCCACCGCCAGCAACAGGCGCTGGCGAGGGTGCTCGGCAGCCCAGTTCGTCGCCAGCCCACTCAGCCAGTTCGTCGCATCGCCGTCGCTGCGGCCTGGTTCCTGCCCCAACGCCTGGCCGAGATGGTCTATCAGGGCCTGCACCGGCGCTTGCGTCTCCAACCGGAGCGGCGGCAGAACCTGCCAGGTCTTCCTGCCCTGGCCTGAACCGGCGGCGACGCCCTCCCGCAGCCGCGGCAACAGCATGCCCAACACCAGGCTCGTCTTGCCCGAGCCGGAGCGGCCGGTCACGGCCACCAGGGGCTTTGCCTCCACGCGCCTGTTCAATTCCCTGATTGCAGCCTCCCGGCTGGCCGCAATCAGGGCCTGGGCCAGGTCATGGTTGCCCGATCGCGGCCAGGGATCATGTTCAGGCCCGGTCAGGTCGGGCGCAGGCTCCAACTGCACCTGAGCGCCTGGCAGCAGAAAGACGTAGTCGCCTGCCTCGTGCCCCTGGTTGAGCGTCCACAGACCGGGAGTCTGGCTGTCGCCCACCCGGCGATAGAGCGAGTCCGAGATGTTGAGGTACAACTCCGTCGCCGTCACCACACCATCGCGACCGGCGCCGCGCAGATCTCTGCCGTCGTGCAGGGGATCGGCAGCCAGAGCCTCGAAAAGGGCCAGGGCGAACGGCGAATGGTCAGCCCCCTCGTCCGGGTCGCGCTCGCCCACACTGTAGTCGGGGGGGATATCACTCGCCTGCTGGTTGTGGGCAGCCGATGTGATCGCCTGGCGCGTTTTGCCGCTGACATAGCGCTGCAGCGTCTCCCAATACAGCGGCGGCGGCAGCAGGGCGCTGCGGGTGGCGGATGTCTTGGGCATGGCCCCGGCCGAGCAACAGTCAAGGATGATGAGGACGTGCTGGCAGTCGAGTTCGACCAGCCACTTTTGCACATCGTCCATGGCCAGGAGTCTGCGCTCCGACTCCTCCTGCTCCCGCGGCCGCGCATCCTGGGGGAACAGGTAGCCCTTGATCGTGTTGTCGATGTACCCGGCGTCGCCGTGGCCGGCGAAGTAGAAGATCACCCGCGTGGCCGCCCCTGCCCGGCGAACCTCGTTCGGCAGGGTCGTCTTCAACAGCGCCGTCAGCTTCGCGCAGGTGGCATCCTCGTTATAGGCGGGGATGACCTTGTAGCGATCGAGGGGGTCGCGGCGTCCGGCCTCATCCTCCAGCAAGGCGGCAAGATACCGGGCGTCCGGCTCTGCCGTATGGAGGGGGCGCACGTTTTCATAGCGGTTGATGCCGACGACGACGGCGATGTTGTGCTGGAAATGTTGCTGCAGGGCAGCGGCGGGTGTGCGAACGCGTTGCGCCATGTCGAATCTCG
>CAYQJH010000209.1:0-5368 GCA_964417755.1 uncultured Planctomycetaceae bacterium | reverse complement strand
ACGCAGTGACGATCATGATGGTGATTGCCACGTGCGCAACGAGCCTGCTTGTTATCATGGGATCAAAGCGGCGATCCAATCGGGCGTCGCCTTAGAGCGGTTTGCGGCCTTGCGTGGATCGCTCTCGACACGTAAAGTAGAACCAGCGTAGGATTGGCCATGGACCTGGTAGTCTCAAAATCGAGCGGCCTGAAGGGCAGCATTCGCATTCCGCCTAACAAGAGCCACTCATTCCGCGCGCTAATCATGGCGGGATTGGCCGAAGGAAATAGCCGCATCATAGCTCCGGCAGTTTCGGCCGACTGGATGCGCGGAGCCGAGGCGCTGGAAATGTTTGGTGCTTCCATCGAGCCCAAGGCTGAAAACATCTGGGAAATCCGCGGCACCGGCGGCAAGCTGACCACTCCCGATGACGTTGTCGATTGCGGCAATAGCGGGCTGATACTCCGGTTCTTCATGGCCTTGGCGGCCTGCTGCGAAGGCTATACGGTCCTAAGTGGCGATCATTCGATCCGCCATTTGCGGCTCTGCCAGCCGCTGATTTCGGCGCTCAATTCCCTGGGTGCGTGGGCGGTTTCAACCAAAGGGGACGGCCATGCGCCCATCGTCGTCCGCGGCAAGATCAAGGGCGGTCAGACGGAGATTGACGGGATCGACTCCCAGCCTATATCGGCGCTGCTGATGGCCGCCGCGCTGGCCGATGCGCCGACGGACATGATCGTCAACCGTGCAGGCGAGAAGCCGTGGGTGGGGGTGACTTTGGACTGGCTGCGCCGCTGCGGCGTGGAATTCAGCAACGACAACTATGATCGTTACCGCATTCGTGGCCGGAACCGCTGGAAAGGCTTCGAGGCCCATATACCGCTGGATTGGTCGGCTGCGTTGTATCCAATCGTTGCAGCCGTGATAACGCCCGGCAGCGAGGTGCGTCTGCCCGGCATGGACTTCAACGATTGCCAGGGCGATAAGGAAGTCATCAACATCCTGCGACGGATGGGCGCCGACATAGAGGTAACAAACCAGGCCGTCGTCGCCCGCTCCAGCAGCCTCACCGGCTGCGAGATCGATTGCAATGACTTCATCGACCAGTTCATGCTGCTGGCCGTGGTAGGGGCCTGCGCTTCGGGACAGACCGTGCTTACCAACGCGGAAGTCTGCCGATACAAGGAATGCGACCGCATCACCGAGATGCACGCCGCCCTGGCTGCGATGGGCGCTAATGTGGAGGAACGGCCGGACGGTCTGGTCATTCGCCGGAGCCGCCTGCGAGGCAGCGTGCTGGACAGCAAGGCCGACCACCGCATGGTGATGACGCTGGCGACGGCGGGCCTGGTGGCCGACGGGCAGACCGTCATCCGCAACAGCGAATGCGTCAAGAAGACTTTCGCTGACTTTGTACCCCAGATGCAGGGCCTGGGCGCCGATATCGAGTAGGCGCGACAGCGCCTCCGGCAGCCCCGTCCCTGTGCATATTCACATAAAAGGAGAACAGTCATGCTGGGCAACACGTTCGGACGCATCTTCCAGGTCACGACCAGTGGCGAGAGTTACGGCTGGCACGAGACAGCCGAGCAGGGGGGCTATGGCGGGGCCCTGCTGGCCGTCGTCAACGGCGTGCCGCCGGGAATCAAGCTGGACGTCAAGATGATTCAGCATGAGCTGGACAAGCGCCGGCCCGGCCAGAGCAAGCTCGATTCGCCCCGCCTGGAGACCGACCGCGTGGAGGTTGTCAGCGGCCTGTTCGACGGCATCACCACCGGCGCGCCCGTGGGCATGATCGTGCGGAACGTGGATACGCAGGATATTCACATCCAGCAATATCGCGAGGTGAAGGATGTCGTCAGGCCAGGCCATGCAGAGCTGAATTTCTTCTACAAGTACGGCGAGCACGGCGACTGGTGCGGGGCCGGCCGGGCCAGCGGGCGAGAGACCGTCATGCGCGTTGCAGCCGGTGCGGTGGCCAAACAGATTCTGGCGCGGGAGAACATTGAGATTCTCGCCCACGTGATCGAGTCGCACGGGATCAAAGGCCGCAGCATCTCCGAAGGCACGATGAGCTTCGAGGAGATGAAGGAGAATTACCGCAAGAATGATCTGAATTGCTGCGACCTGGAGGCTGCGCCGAAGATGATCGCGGACCTCCTGAAGGTTCGCGAGGAAGGCGACACCGCCGGCGGGGCGATCGAGCTGGTCGCGCGAGGCGTGCCGGCCGGCCTTGGCGAGCCCGTATTCGATAAGCTCAAGGCAACCATTGCTCACGCTCTGTGCAGCATTGGGGCGGTTACTGGCATCGAGTTCGGCGCCGGGTTCGATGCCGCCAGGATGCTCGGCAGCCAGTGGAATGACCAGCCGTTCATGGAGGGCGGCAAGGTGCGATTCCACACGAACAATGCCGGCGGCTTCCTGGGCGGCATGAGCAATGGCGAAGACCTGGTGATGCGTCTGGGCGTCAAGGCTACGCCGACGATCTCCAAGCCGCAATCTACTGTCGACATGGTGACGATGCAGGACAAGACGCTGGCGGCTATTACGCGCCGCGATATATCAATCTGCCCGCGAATCTTCCCGGTGGCTGAGGCCATGGCGGCTTGTGCGGTGCTCGATGCGCTGTTCCTGGCCCGCGCGTGGTATGGCGTCTCGAAGATCGCCCCAAAGTGGGAAAACCTGACCGCGCCGCGATACAAAGGCCAGTACACAATCTGACGCATTTGTGTTTGATTGACGATGTCGGGCACCCTCAGGGCGAGCAACAATGCTCGCCTGGGGGTGGCCCGAAGTTTGCATCCAGTCCAACTGCCGCAAGTTGAAATACGAGAAGAGGAAAGAAGTAATGAAGATTGCTATCGGCTCCGACCACGCCGGTTTTGAATACAAGGAAAAGATACGTCAGCACCTGAGTCAGGCCGGGCACGAGGTAAAGGACTTCGGCACGTATTCGTCGGACCGTTGTGACTATCCTACGTTCATCCGCCCGGTTGCGGTGGCTGTGGCGGCGGGGCAGTTCGAGAGAGGCATCGTGCTGGGCGGATCGGGCAACGGCGAGGCCATCGTCGCCAATCGCGTAAAGGGCATCCGCTGCGCCATCGCGTGGGACTTGCGATCAGCCCGGCTGTCGCGAC
Organism: uncultured Planctomycetaceae bacterium; assembly: GCA_964417755.1. GTDB lineage: Bacteria > Planctomycetota > Phycisphaerae > SM23-33 > SM23-33 > CAYQJH01. Next base: position 2,249 of record CAYQJH010000209.1, on the reverse strand, counting down.
AGCACAACGACGCCAACGTCCTTTCGCTTGGTCAGCGGATGATGGCCATCGAGGAGGCGCTGGAGATTGTTGACCTCTGGCTGGCGACCCCATTCGACGGCGGCCGGCATGCCGAACGAATCAAGATGATCGACGCCGTGTAAGACCGTCTTGTGATTGAAGGCGTCCCGCCCGCAAAGCTGTCTTGTGGTGCAGGCGTCTGGCCTGCAAGCCGTTTTGTGGTGCAGGCGTCTCGCCTGCAAGGACCTTGATGTTCCAGTCTTGCTCTGTAGAGCGGCTTTGTGCAGAGGAATCCGCCATGCGAGCTGCGACGTTCCTGATGACAGGCGCCTTATGTATGGCCGGGATCGGCATGTCCGGCTGCAACATTGCCATTATCCGGGCAGTTGACGACACCACGGGCGCGCCAATTGAAGGCGCTGCCGTCACGTTCGCCGATCAAACAGGGCAATCGAAATCCCTCGGCAAGACGGACCATTCGGGCGAGTTGCTCTTCGTTGAGCCGGGCAAACCTGGCACGATCAACGTGGCCAAGGACGGCTACGAATCATTTACTCGCGAGATGGACCAACTGCAGAAGGACCCGAGCGATCTCTCCATCGATGTCCGCCTGCTGCCCATTGGCCAGGAGCGCATGCCGACACTGCCAAAGAATCTCGACTTCGGCGACTGAGCTAAGTCAGCACTCCAACAGCATTCAACGCGCAGCCCAAAACTCGATATGTAAAGCGTGATTGGCCGCCCTGTTTGCAACGTCCGATAATATATCTTATGTGACATTACGGGCGGGGAGGCCGGGGGAGACACGGGTTTGACGGGAAACGGGTTTGAATGCGACCCGCAAGTCTGCCGACCGGCCTGTTCTGCCGACCAGCCTGGCCGGAGAGCCATCAATGCCGCGGCTATGGCTTAAGGGCCCTTGCCTCTTTAGGCCTTGCCTTCATTTCGGATCAGTCAAACCTCTGGACAATCTCCAGCCCAAGGTCTTTGACCATCTGGATATCCTGCTCCGCCGGCCGGCCGAATGTCGTCAGGTAGTTACCCACAAGGCAGCTCGTGGCGCCGGCGTAAAACATCCAGCTTTGCAGATCGCGTAGATTCAGTTCCCGGCCGCCGGCTATCTTCAAGTCAACCTTCGGCAGGACCAGGCGGAAGATGGCGATGATCGTCAGAATCTCCATCGGCGCCAGCGGCTGGTTGTGCTCTAGCGCTGTGCCGGCAATTGGGTGCAGGAAGTTCAGCGGCGTGATGACCGGGTGGACTTCGTCCCGTAGCGTGATGGCCAGGTCGACGCGGTCTTGCCATGTTTCGCCCAGGCCGAATATCCCGCCGCAGCAGAGCTGCATGCCCGCTCGTCGCGCCGCCGCCAAGGTCGCCAGGCGATCATCGTACGAATGCGATGAGACGACTTGGCTATAGAAACGCCTGGAGGTCTCCAGATTATGGTTGTATCGAGCCACGCCCGCAGCCGCCAAGGCGACCGCCTTTGAATCATCCAACTGGCCGAGCGAGGCGCTGACGCTCATGCCGCTTTCTCGCGCCAGGCTCTTCAGTCCGGCCGCTGCCATCGTCACGCCGGCCAGGTCGCTATTTGATGGTCCGCGTCCTGAGTGAACGATGCAGAAGCAACCCGCCTGAACTGAAGCGGCGCTGCGAGCGGCGGCGCTGATGTCGCTGGGCTGAGCCCTTTGCGGTTGGGCTGCGGGCGTCCTGCTATGAGCCGACTGCGCGCACCACTTGCAGTCTTCGCTGCAGCCGCCGGTCTTGCCGGAGATGATCGAACAGAATGCGACCTTGTGGCCGAAGTTGGCTTTGCGGACCTGGTGGGCCCAGTACAGCAATTCGCACGGGTCTTGCTTGGAAGCCTCAATAAGGCTCAAAACTTCGGGGCGGCTAAGTGGCTCGTCTTCGAGCACTCGCCGCCCCAGTTGGGCAATGTTTGATTTCACGGCTGGTAGATCCAGATTCCCGTCCTTGACGGAGATCAGTCTGCGGCAAACTCTCTTTCCAGATCAACATTCGTCATGACTTCCACAGCCTTGGCCGGGACTTGCCGGTTGGCATTGTAAACAATCATTTTGCGGCTGGGGACATCAATTAAAAAGAGCACGTCCTTGTTGTCGGCGATGGCGCAGGTAGCCATGATGTAGTCGACATTTCGCACCGATGCGCCGGCCGCAAGCGACGATTGCTCGGTATTGATGCCGATCAAAATCGCAAGCAAGATCACAGCCGTGACAGCCAGCACG
>CAYQJH010000208.1:0-5497 GCA_964417755.1 uncultured Planctomycetaceae bacterium | reverse complement strand
AGCTCGGCAATGATTTCATCCAGAAAGCTTTGGACGATCTTCTTGACCACCACTTGCTTCGTGCCGGCCTGCTCAGCGATTCGATCCACCAGTTCTTTTTTCGTAACGGTGTGCATGCACATCCCTTTCATCAAGAGATAGTCGCTGGCCCGCGCAGCAGGCCATTTACCCGTCTGCAAAGAAATCCGGTGACTGATTATTCTCTGCAAGTCATATTAGGGCAACGACTTCCTGTTAACAAGTAAATCTTGGCCGCGCAAAAAACGCAGACGGCGTCCTTGGCCGGCAGGAAGGCATGTTCTGCAGTGGCCGCGGTTTGCAGGCGGGCGAAGCAGCTTGGCTTCAGCCGCTGAATGTCACAACCTCAAACGCATGCAAGGGTTAAAGGTTGCGGCATTCTTTCAGGTTTTTTGCAGCCGGCTTTGTCAACCGTGTTCGTCGTGCCAGTTGGCCGGCGTGTGGTGGTGGAAGTGCCCAGAGCGATGCAGGCGATTGTGCAGCCGGCGGTGCGCCGAGGTCAGCAACAGCCGCATCTCCTTGTATTTCCTGCTGTCCATGCCGCACTTAAGCGAATCAAAGTGCGCGATGACTCCCTCGATCTGCTGCAAAATCGTCATGGCGTCGGCGGCTGCAAGCATCGGCGAGTTCTTTACATCCAGAACGATGGACGAGCTGTGCGCGGCGATAACCTCCGCCTGATTGGGATATTGGCCTCGCACCAGCAGCGCCAGCCAACTGCTGGAATCTATCTTTACCTTGAAGTAGCCTTCAGCCTTGAATTTGGCCACGGTTGTACCGTCGATGACCTCACCATTCCTGACCAGTTCCACGCGCGTCATCGGCAGATTGACGCTGGCTAGCTTATAGCTGACGTCGACCGTCCCGCCGCCGGCAGGCATCGCCAGGCGAGAGCCGATCGGCCGGCCCTCGACGCTGAACTCCATTAGCGGCCCAACCGTGACAAATGTGTTGCCGCTGCGGATGGCGTCCATCCAATTGTTGTAGGTGAACTGTCCTCCGCTGCCCAGCTTGGCGTACGTTCGAACCGCCCCAACCGCGATGAAAGAGTACATCTTGTCCGTGCCAGCCACCGCCGGTGTTATGTACCCGCAGTTGAGGTAGCGATACCAATCCGCCAGCGAATAAGGATCTATCCCGGAAAGGTCGCTCCAACTTGCCATTTCAACGCCGTCGAGGTCGCCATTGACCAACGTGACGGCGTGCTCGCCGGTGGGCACCGGGAAATGCGGCGCCACGACCAGGCCGCCTTGCTTTCGGCACTGGCGGGCCCACTGGGTCAGCAGCATCTGCACGCCGTCGCCGATGGCTGATTCATCCGGCCCGCCGGTAGTCAGCGGCGTTATCATTCGCCCGCTATAGCCCAGCAGGGAAATATGCCCAAGCACGTGCTGGCGGTTCTCGGTGCCGACGCGAACAAGGTATTCGCCATTGCCCCCGAACTGCCGCGAGCCCAGCGTCGTCCTGCCGTCGAAGTCGCCCACGTTGGTCATCATCTCGCCCCACTGGCTGGCCAGCAGGTTCACCACGTTCACGCCCTCAGCTTGGCCCTCAAGCAGCGCGGTCGATGGGCTGAGGAAATGCACGTGCGTGTCAGCCGTCACCCAACCCTTCTCGCGCCAAGGCAGCACCTTCTGGATTACCAGGGTGATCGTCCGCGTGGCACGCGTGACCTTGCGCACCACATGAATCGGCGCGATCTCAAAACCCTTGGATACCTCGATGTACACCTCTCCAAGCGGCAAGAGCACATCAGTCTGGCCGTCGATATACGAGCACTGATGCACCGACCCGGCCGTGAAGTCCGCGGCATAGTCATCGAAGACGGTCAACGGCCCGTGCCGATGTCGATCTATCGGCGGTAGATACTCGCCTGCCTGGCCGTGAATGTGCAGCTTGACCGGCACGGGCATACGCGAAGCCTTGTCGATAACGCGAATAGTCACCCGCTGACTGGCCGGCGCGACAGTTTGCAAACCGCCGGATTTTCCGCGCTCTTCCAGGTTGCCAGCCGCGATGGTCCTGCCGCCCGCCAGATGAAACTTCGCATCATCGTGGGCCGCATATTCAATCAGCATGCGGTCGACTGATTCCTTCGGCAGGCAGTTGTTGTACGTGTTCTTCCACTGATCGTCGTCAGGGTAAAGCTTCTGCGGCGTGGCCGAGATGACCTGCCCCATGTCCAATTGGATGCACTTAAGCAGGCCATGATCGTCCAGAGCGGGATCAAACGCTTCTCCAGAGGGCAGATGCAGGATGGCTTTGCGACGCGTGTTCCATCGCAGCGGGTTGCTCGACACGCTGCCTGCAGAGATGGCCGACAGAACCACAACAGCTTCTCCCGGCTCGATTCGCAGAGATTTAATGGCCTTGCCCGGCTGGGGGTTTTCCCACGCCCACAGCCAGTACATCCACGGCAGCATATCCCGCACATTGGCGCGGGCCCGCCGCAGCCAGAGCTTCCACATGTCATCGCCCTTGACCGTTTCACTGCCGTGCTGGGCGGTGTGGGGCTTGTGGAAGCCGACGGCCTCGTACGGTACGGGTCCCCAGGGCTTGGTGAAGCTGCCGATCTGGAATCGCTGCATGATAGGGAGGCGCTGCTGGCTGCCATCGGCATAGACGATGACATAATCGCAGCAATGCTCGCCCAGCCGGCCCTTGCGCCGCTCGTACGGCCAGGGCTTGCTCTGGTCTTCCGCGGCATGGTCGCTGGCGTGCATAAAGACCAGGTACTTCGCCTTCAGGCCTTTCAGCGGCACCGACACCTGCTGATTGGAGATAAGCAGGGTGTTGTCCGCCCGGAAGGGGATGCCCCACAGCGTGCAATCGCCGGCGGGAGCAAACTTGCTCCGCTCGATCATCAGCGGCGAGACGATTTTCGCAGGCAGGGAGTTAATCTTCGCGTTACCCTTGAACAGCACCGGCTTGAAGAGCGTGCTTGCAGGTCCATCATGAATGCTTGGCATGGCCGACCTTTCCGTGAATTGTTCGGGAGATTATACCACGGCTTGCTGGGTGGCTGGCCTAATGTGTAGAATCCAGCCATGTTCACCGGGATCATCCGACATGTCGGCAAGGTCGTCGCTGTCCGCTCAAGCTCAGCCGGCGGAAAAACGCTGGCCATCGACCTTGGGCCGCTGGCCAAGGGCCTGGGCTTGGGCGAGAGCATCGCCGTCAGCGGAGCGTGCCTGACAGCAACCGCCATCGACGGCGACGTCGGCCAATTCGATGTCATTGCCGAAACGGTTGCTCGCACGACGCTTGGGCGTCTGCGGGCTGGCTCGGCGGTGAACCTCGAGCCGGCATTGCGGGCTAATCAAGGTCTGGACGGGCATATCGTGCAAGGCCATGTGGACGGCATTGCGCACCTGCGGGCCATCCGCAAGGGCGGGCAGTACGCGCTGGAGTTTACAGCCGGGCCGGACCTGACCAGCCTGATGGTCGTTAAAGGGAGCGTGGCCATCGACGGCGTCTCGCTGACGATCGTGGAGGCCGGCGGTGACTTCTTCAGCGTGGCCCTGATTCCGACCACCCTTCGCGAGACGACGCTCGGGCTGCTGCAATCCGGCTCGCCCGTCAACATCGAGACCGACATCATCGGCCGGTACATCCGGAAGTTCCTCGGCGCGCCGCCGGCTGACAGCGCATCCAAGCCAGCCGGACTGACCATGGAAAAGCTCCGCGAAGCTGGTTTTATCTAGCAGCCGTCTCCGGGCTCCCGGCTCCGGACTCCGGGCGCAGCGGCTGACGCCGATAGATGACGCCTCACCCATAGCCCGAGCCTGCCGTTGCTGTTGCCGCGCCTGTAGTCTGAAGCCTGTAATCCGAGGCCTGTTGTTGCCGTTGCCGTACCCGAAGTCGGGAGCCCGGAGACCAGAGCCGGTTGTTGCTGTTGCCGTTCCTGAAGTCTGAAGTCTGGAGTCTGGAGCCTGCTGCTGCTATGCTGATTCGTAGTTATGAGTGACTTTCGACCGACAATTGGCATCACCATGGGCGACCCTCTTGGCGTGGGGGCGGAGATCATTGTCAAGGCCCTGGCCGACAGCGATATTCGCCGTTTGGCCCGTTTTGTGATCTTCGGCTTCAACGAGCAGATCATCTACACAGCCGACACGCTGGAGGCCGACCTGACATTCCAGCGCGACCACCACGAGACCATTCGGAGATACGAAGCCGACATGGTCGTGGTCGATTACGACGAGATCGCCATGCCACCGGCCATGGAGCGCGGGCCCAGCAAGGTCGGCGGGCAGGCGTCGATGGCCTTCTGCGAAGATGCCATCGCAGCGTGCAAGAATCGCTTCATCGACGCGATGGGGACAGCCCCGATTTCGAAAAAATACTGGAAGCTGGCCTGGATCAAGAAGTATCCCGGCCATACCGAGCTGCTGGCTGACAAGTTCAAGACGAAGAACGTAGCCATGATGTTCGTCGCCCCGCAATTGAAGGTGGTGCTAGCGACCATACACGAAGCGATTTTCGAGCTTCGCAACCAGTTCACCATCGGCTGCGTGTTCAACCCCATCGACCTGGCCGACCGGGCCTTGCGCGACTGGTTCGGCATCGCCAGGCCGCGAATCGGCGTAGCCGGCCTGAACCCGCACGCCGGCGAAGAGGGGCGCTTCGGCGACGAGGAGGCCCGCGTGATCACACCGGCTATCCTGATGGCCTCGGAGGCCGGCATAAACGTCAGCGGGCCTTACCCGGGCGACACGATCTTCCTCAAGGCCCTCGAGGGCAAGTTTGACTGCGTGGTGGCCATGTACCACGACCAGGGGCTGATCCCCGTCAAGCTGCTTGCCTGGCGCGACGCGGTGAACCTGACGCTGGGCCTGCCGATCATCCGCACCTCGCCCGACCACGGCACAGCCTTTGACATCGCAGGCAAGAACAAGGCAGACCCCTCCAGCATGATGGCCGCCATCCGCCTGGCGGTGAACCTGGCCCAACAGCGCCAAGCCAACAAGGAAACACCGGCAGGAAGGCGGGGGTGAAGTGTGCCGCTCAATTGCGAATGCAACAACGATATGAAGACTGGCATTGCTGACAGCATCGTGTGTGAGCGTTCACTATCTTCGCAGCGAAGCAACTCTGCCCAAGGCCGTCACCGCGAAGATCAGCGGGTAGAGTTTTTCGAAGTACCATAATTGCGCGAAGTACAGGCCGATGGGGGACGGCTCTAGCGACTGGGAGTGTATCTGGCTGCACCGAGCAATCAGCCATTCGCAGCCGCGATCAATGGCGGATTCTAAGGCAGCATCGTCTACTCCTCCAGCCAGCCATTCACCCTCACAGGCAAACATGCACGCCTTTGCCAAGGCATCGACAGCCAGGGCGGTCTCTTCTATGGAAGACGAGCCGCTGACGCTCTGTGACGAGTTAATTAAAGGGTCCCGTGGTTTGTGAAGTCCCAACGGGACGAAGCAATCGCGATTGTCCGCAGGGCGTGGTTGCTCCGCTTCGCTTCGCAAACCAC
>CAYQJH010000207.1:0-5534 GCA_964417755.1 uncultured Planctomycetaceae bacterium | reverse complement strand
AGAAACTAGTCCAGGATGGCGAAATGGTCGAGGCCGCCATCATGGCCGTCACGCCCAAGATGAAGAGCCAAGCCGCCGGCAGGATGGGCTTCAGCACGACAGAAGTCGGCGACCTGGTAGCTGCGGCGCTATAGCATAGCAACAACTAGCACAGCCCCGGGCCTTTTGGCCCGGGGCTGAAAATGCTGGCAAATCCGCGCAACCTTACACTATAGTACGGGCATGGCATCGATCACGACGGTCAAGCCGCTATGGGGATATGATGCCGCTCATTTGCGTAATGAGCGGGATAGGCTCTATCAAAGCTTTGAAGATCGCATCGCGCCCAACAAGGCCCTCGACAGGAAGCTCGTCAGTTTTCAGGCCAACCGTGAGGCGCCCTTTTACGGGTGGTTCAAGTACAAGGAAGGATTTTCCTCGAAACTTGTACAGCATTTCCTTACGGAACTGGCGCCATGTCCCGGCGTCCTATTGGACCCCTTTGCGGGCGCTGGCGCATCGCTTTTCGCTGCTCGGGAACTAGGCTGGGCAGCCAAAGGGATAGAGATACTTCCGGTTGGATTTCATGCCATAATGGCGCGCCTTGCAGCCGAGGAAATACCGCCGGAGGAATTTGAGAAGGCCGTCGATCGAGCTCTTGGCGTTGATTTCACTTCCTTTTGGAATGCCGACCATGCCTTGCAACACGTGGCAATCACCCAAGGCGCTTTTCCAGAGGAAAACGAGCGGCAGCTTGTGGGCTACATTGGATATTGTCGAGAGCGCATAAAGAATCCGTCTCTCAAACGGCTGATGCTCTATGCCGCATTCTGCATACTCGAGAGCATAAGCTACACACGAAAGGACGGGCAATACCTGCGATGGGATTATCGGTCTAATCGCCGACGTGGAGGCAAGGAATTTGACAAGGGCACCATACATGGCTTTCGATCCGCGATAGCCGCCAAGCTCAGGCAGATGGCCCTCGACATGGCGTCTCATGCCCCCATGCGTCGACGACGAGCTGGATCTATCGACGTTATGCTAGGTTCTTGTCTGGATGTATTGCCTCAGATGCCGGCCAGCTCCGTCGACTTCGTCCTGACATCGCCGCCCTACTGCAATCGCTATGACTACACAAGGACGTATGCCCTGGAATTGCTGTTGCTTGGGTGCGGGCAGGAACAGATCAGCAACCTGCGACAGCAGATGCTCTCCTGCACCGTGGAGAACAAAGACAAGTGCGCTTATTTGAGGGCGGCGTATGAAGATCGCGGACAACTCGACCGGTGGAGATTGGCTGACGGGATGTTTTGGAAGCAAGCCGCTTTGCACGAGGTCTTGGAGTTGCTCGATGATTATCGGATACGGGGCATGCTGAACAACGTCAATGTGGTAAAGATGGTCCGGAACTACTTCTATGAAATGGCTTTCGTGACGCTTGAATTAGGCAGGATACTGAAGCCAGGCGGCAAGGTGGTTCTGGTGAACGATAACGTTCGTTATGCAGGCGAAGAAATCCCTGTAGACCTGATCCTGGGCGATTTGGCCGAACGATCAGGATTCAGCGTCAAGCACATCTGGACTCTGCCCAGAGGCAAGGGCAACAGCAGCCAGCAAATGGGGGCCCACGGACGAACCGAATTACGAAAGTGTGTGTATGTCTGGGAAAAAGAGTGAACACCCCGCCCACGAGGCGTCGAAAGACCCGCATCTTCGCGGCGCACTGGTCAAAGCCTACGCCGCCCGCGCCAAACTGTTTCATGGCGGGGTGGCCGATTCGCATATGCGCGAATTGTTCGCCGTGATCGATGCTTTCCCCGCAGAGCAACTAAAGTGGGATTCTAAGATCCTTGGGATGAGCCAACAAGCCTTAGAGGCCGTGACCGCCCGCACGATGCAGCCACATCAATTCTTCGCGCATCCGGACGTGCTCATCGCTAATCCACGGGCTATCACCTATTACCGTAATCTTGTGGCTGTCTCGCAAAAAGGAATGAGCCAGATTGGGTTTCCCACTACAAGATTCGAGCGCAATTCTGGCGCAAAGATGACACCGGAACAAGCACTTGGATTTGCTCAGGTGTTGAACAACATCATTAGTCGCGTCATCGAAACCACGCCGGCATTCGCGCTTTGCAATAGCCGGGATGTGGCGTTCGCGGAACTTGGAACAGAGCTACAGGGCACGTGGGCCAACGTGATCGGAAAGGGCGCTGCCCGAACAGTTGAAGATATTATCGCCAATGAAATGCAGAGGCGATCCCTCGTCAAAGAATGCGGCAAAGGCCGTTATGTTCTCGTGAATGGCTGGACAGTGGTGTTTGGCAGCGAGCCGGACATTTCCTTCACGGATGCTCACGGAATGATAAAGATCGCGGTGGAAATCAAGGGCAGCTTGGACAAAGCTGGGGCGCAAACCCGCTACGGTGAAACCAAGAAATCGTTCGCCAAAGCGATTGCTCTTAACCCGAGATGCCACACCATCTATCTTGGCAGTTGCTTTACCAGTTCCGTCATAAGGCAAATTCAGGCGGATGGGCAAGTCCGAGAGACATTCAACCTTACGGCAATCATCTACGATCCCAAGGAACAAGAAAGGTTTCTTCAGAAGCTCTTCTACGTCATCAACACGCCCACCTAGCAGTTCATCTCCCGTGAGAAGCGATTCAAGTTGGGCATTTACGCAGCCCGTCTGAATGGCTCGAATCCATCTGGCGAAGTTCTCCCTCAGCCGATAGAATCCCGTCTTAGATCTTCGTCCTTGAATTCTTCCAGGAGAGAGACACTCATGAGTTCCAAAACCTACGGCCATTTTGATGATGCCAATCGTTCTTATGTCATAACCGATCCATCCACGCCCCGGCCTTGGACCAACTACCTGGGCACGCATGGCCTGCAGGGCTTTATCAGCCAGAACGCCGGCGGGATGATCTGGTACCTTGAGCCCAACTGCCGCCGGCTGACGCGGTATCATTATGTCGCCTCGCCGAATGACCGCCCGGGCTTTTACCTGTACGTCAAGGACAAGAAGACCGGTACGCTCTGGAACCCGCACTTTGCCCCCACGTGCACCAGGCTCGACCGCTTCGAGTGCCGCCACCGCCCCGGCATAACCAGCTTTACCAGCCTCAAGGATGGCGTGCAGGTCCAGGTCGATTACACCATCCCCGTCGAGGACACCGTCCTGCTGTGGAACATCACCGTCACCAACACGGGCAAGTCGCCGGCGGAGCTGCAACTGGCCAACTACGTCGAGTTCAGCATCCTTGAAGTGGCCCGCGAGTTGTGGTGGGCGTACCTGCAGATGCAGTTCCATCTCGATTTCGACCGCGAGAACGAATGCGTCCGCTATCACTATCACGTGTACGAGGCCACCTACACTCCGCGCATCGTGGTGGGCTGTACGGAAAAGGCCAGCGGCTTTGAATGCTCGCGGGACGCCTTCCTTGGCCGGACCGGCTCGCTGGAGCATCCGGAATCCTTCGCCAGCGGATTCACGGATTCCGAGCTGCCAATCGGCGGGCAGGCCTGCGGCGTGGTGGCCACCGATATGACGCTTGCGCCGGGCGAAAGCAAGCGGCTGGCTTATTGCTTTGCGATGGCTGATGAGTGGGATCAGGCCTACGCCCTGCTCAAGAAGTACCGCGATTTGAAGAACGTGGACCAGGCCTTTGCCGACGTGCGCAACTGGTGGGAAGACAAGCTCAACGTCCTGCAGGCCAGCACGGGCGACGAGCGGGTGGATCGCTTCATCAACACGTGGAACCCCTACCAGTCGATGACCATCCTGAACCTGCCCAGCCGCGTGTCGGCGGAGTATCCAAGCATCGACGGCATCCGCTACCGCGACCACACGCAGTTCGCCATCACGCCGGCCAATCTCGAGCCGTCGTTCGCGATGTACCGCATGAGCCAGATTCTCTCCTCGCAGCACAATGACGGCATGGGCTGCGATATGTTCTTCCCGCACACCAAGACGCCCAGGCACGATCCGCGCCAGTGCGACAACACCGTCTGGCCGATCTACCCGGTGATGAACTACCTCAACGAAACTGGCGACTTCGATTTCGTCAAGAAGGTGCTGCCCTTCTGCGATGGCGGCCAGGCGAGCGTCTACGAGCACATCCTGCTTGGCCTGAAGTACCTCTATGACCGTCGCGGCCCGCAGGGCCTGCCGCTGATGGGCGAGTGCGACTGGAACGATTGCATGGTTCACTGGGCCAGCCCCACCACGCAAACGGTAATGCTCGGAATGCAACTGTCCTACTCGCTGCAATTGCTGGCCCAGGTGGCTGATCGCATCGAGCTTCCCGCCGACGCCGCGTGGTGCCGCAAGGCAGCCGGCGAGCTCAACGCCGTAATGAACAGCCCAGCCGTCTGGGATGGGCAGTGGTATCGCCGCCTGGTCATGGGCGAGAAGAAGTACATGGGCGGGCAGACAAACCACGAAGGCAAGCTGTGGATCAACACGCAGACATGGGCGGTGATCTGTCGCGCCGGCGAGACCGCCGGCCATGGCACGACGGCCATGGACAGCGTCCGCAAGCATCTTAACAGCGAGATGGGCCTGATTAAGCAATGGCCGGTCATCGGCACAGTGCCCGACGCCAACGGCAAGGTTACGCAGACTGGTGCGCCTCCGGGGCTCTTCGAGTACGGCGGCATCTACAACCACACGCAGACCTGGGCCATCATGGCTGAGTGCATGCTTGGCCGCGGCGAATACGCGTTCGAGTACTATCGCCGAGTCATTCCTACCAGCGTCATCGAGCGGTTCGGCAGCGATCATTACAGCCGCGAGCCGTACGTGTACGTCTCGTCGCTGGTTGGTCCGGCCAACAAGCTTTACGGGCGCGGCGGCATCACGTGGATAACCGGCTCGGTGCCATGGATGTACCACGCAGCCACGCAGTACATCCTGGGCATCAAGCCGACCTTCGACGGCCTGCGCGTGGCCCCATGCCTGCCTGCCGCGATGAAGCATGTAAAGGTCGTGCGGCGCTATCGCGGCTGCCAGTACGAGATCGAAATTGACAACGCCTCGCGCGGCAGCGTGAATCTGATCGTCAACGGCAAGCCAATCGCCGGCGACGTAGTCCCGGTTCAGACGGCTGGCAAGTGCAAAGTTCGGTGCGAATGCTAAAGACAACGGCTTTGACCACAACGACACGAAGAGCACAAAGAACAGCAATGGACGGAAGAGACATCTGAATTTGGTTACTTATCTTCACCACTATCGTCGGAAGGTGTGGATAGGAAACTAGTCATAACAGCCAAGCCTACATGCCGGGCCCGCTCCGTCTGGCCGGAGGGGCTGCTCTTTTCAAGGGCATCCGCGTAGGCCTTGAGGACGGGCCTGATGTTTTGGGGCGTCAGGGTCAGAAGAAGCGCGTCCCACCGCCGGCCGTCTTCGTCTTTCAGACCCTTGCGCCAGAGGCAGTATTGGGCGAGTTCTGCCCCCTTAAACGCCAGGCCGCCGAAATGTTGCTGCTGGAAGGCCTCATCCGGCTGCGACCACACGGCATACTGTATGACGGGGAACGCCTCACCCG
>CAYQJH010000206.1:0-5545 GCA_964417755.1 uncultured Planctomycetaceae bacterium | reverse complement strand
AGTTGGCTGTAGATTGTATATAAACAAGAACAACAACAACGGCTGCAGGCGGGACGCCTGCACCACAATAACAGCAACAGAAACAGAAACGGCAAAGAAACGGCTGCAGGCGGGACGCCTGCACCACAATAACAGCAGCAACAACAGCAACAGCAACGACAACAACAATGGAAACTGTAAAGGAGAAATAGCAATGAGGTTAAGGATTGGAGCATCTGTTGTAGTAGTGGCGTGGTTTGCTGCATTTGTCCATGCTCAGGCCACGGTGCCGGCGCCCACGCGCAGCCGCATGCCTTCGACGGCTTCGATTCCGGTTGCCTCCGCCCTGGCGGAGTCGCAGAACATAAAGGATGTCCGCGCGCTGCTGACGCTGGCGCAGGCGGATCTCAAGGCCGGCAAAATTGACAAAGCCCTGGACCTGCTGCCGGCCAATGTCGCCAAGGAAACCAAGCCGTTGCTGGACAGCTATGTCAAGCTCGCCGCCAAAGGCGCCAAGCTTGATGAACTGCTTGCTGCCAAAGGCATCGAGGTCAGCAAGTCTTATCGCGATGCAGCCGCCGACGCGGTAACTATGGCCCCAGGCATCTCCTCGATAATCTTCATCGAAGACAAGACCCGCCCGATGGATCAGCCCGGCGACGTGGTGATCGTGATGACCGGCCGCGGCATGCCCGGAGAGTACAAGAAGACCGGCGGCAAGTGGGTCCTCATCGACCAGCCTTTCGGGCCGGCAATGAGAAAGTCGCTGCGGCCTGTGATAGACGCCACAGATAAAATGATTGATGAGATGACCCAGGGCGTTACCTCGGGCAAGATCACCAAGGACAACATCGACAAAGAGTCGGCTGAGGCGCTCAAGGGCGTTGCTGCCGCAATGAATAATCTTCACGACTCGGTGATGGAAGAGATGGCTAAGCAAATGCCGGCCACCAAGCCGACAACAGCGCCAGAAAAATAGGCTGCGCATTTCTGTTCTTGCTTCTCTCGTCGTTCCCGCTCTGTGTGCGAGAGGATTTCCTGCCGGAAATTCTCTCGCACACGCCTGGCGGGGGCACACCTAACTTCTCTGGCATTTCGATTGTCTTTGAGGTAACGTAATCACCACTTACGCTTTCTGACGATGAATCCGTACTGCGTTTCTTTTCAGAAATGTCCAGGAGCTTGGCATGAGATCATTATCTGCTCTCTCAGCGGGTTTGGCGGTGGCGGCAATGGCATTGTTGGCCGGCTGCGGCGACGGCGGCACGTCTTCCGACAAGAGCACTATCACGATTACCTACTCCAGGCCGCCGCAGATCGAGGTTAGCAAGGGCATCAAGAAGATCGCGATCGCCGAATTCAGCGGCCGGGACAATCGCGACAGCCGTTGGGGCGAAATCACGTCCGACAAGCTTGCGTCGGCCCTGGACGAGTACAACCGGAAGTTCAACCGTTACGACCTTGTAGACCGCAAGAACCTCAAGAACATCCTGGGCGAGCAGGACCTGCAACTGGCCGTGGCTGAGACGGGCGGCGCAACCAAGATCGGCAAGATCGCCAAGGTCGATGCGATGATCTACGGCAGCGTGAAGATCAATGTAGAGCATGTGGATGCGACGAAGACGGTGCCCAATTTCAGCGGCGGGATGAGAAACCCAGTTAAGACAGTTCATTACAAGAAGCTCAAAGTCACAGCCGTCATCACCTTTACGATGGACGACATTGGCACGAGCAAGACCATCGTCGGCAGGACGCTGACGGAGGATTTCGATTCCGATCGGGACAACAAGCAGAAGGGCTTTGCCGCTGCGCTTAAGTCTTTGACGGGCTCTCAGGATCAGGTTGCCGAGGCGGAGGCTGCTAACGTTTTGATCGACCGGTGTGTCCAACAGTTCATCAGCATTATCAGCCCGCACGAAATAAAGGTCTCCGAGCGGCTGGCCAAGAGCAAGAGCAAGCTGGTATCCAGCGGCAACAAGCTGGCTACGGCGGGCGAATATGGCGAGGCACTGACGTGCTATCAGGATGCCCTAGCCGTCCAGCCGGACGACGATGCCGCCCTCTATAATGCCGGGCTGGTTTGCGAGGCGACCGGCAAGCACAAGGAAGCGGCCGAGTATTACGGCAAGGCCTTCAGGGCCAATCCCGAGAGAGTGGAATACGCCAAGGCAAAGACACGAGTAAGCGAAGCCACCACAACCGCGGCGAAAGAAAACGAGAAAGAATAACAGCGAAACAACTAACAGCGAAACGACTAACAGCGTTAACTGGTTAACTCGTTAACTGGTAACGGCGGCAGAGCCATAGGAAACGGACAAGCCTAGGTTAAGGCTGTCCTGCTAAGTAACCAGTCAACCAGTTAACCAAATATCCAGTTAACCAGTTAACCAGTTAACCAAGCCATCTTGAAAGGAAAGACTATGAAAGCTACGAACCTGTTGATTGCGGCGGCCTTGTTGGCTGCCATGGCTGTGCCGGCATTATCCGCCGAGGCACTGAACGAGCAGCAGAAGGCGCAGAACAAGCTGTTGGCCCAGCGGGCCGCCCGTGTGGATGCGATCCGCAAGCTGGCGGAGCGGGTCAAGGGCCTGCACATCACCTCCGAGACGAGCGTCAAGGACTTTGTAACCGAGAACGACACCATCAGCACCAAGTTGGATACGTTCCTGAGCGGGGCTGAGGAAGTCGGCAAGCCGAAGTTCATGGATGACGGCACCTGCACCGTAACGATGAAGGTTACGCTGCTGGAGATCATCACCGACCTCAAGAAGATTCACAACGCCTACTACAAGGGCAGCAAGTTCAAGGTCAATGATTTCGAGCAGATGACTGTTACCAACAACATCAAGGAGATCGTCGAGACCGGCAGCGGCGCGCCGCGGCCGACCACGCCCGAAGGCGTCATGATCCCCGTTAAGGAAGGCGATAGCCTCGAAAGCATCAACTATCCTGCCGGCGCGAAGGAATACTGGATGGCCCACGTCATGCCGCAAGGCAGGCTCGGCGCCGTCCGCGCCGCCCGCGTCGATGCGATGCGCCGCCTGGCTGAGCGCATCAAGGGCGTCAGCGTCGCCAGCGGCACCACCGTCCGCGACTTCGTGACTGAAGAAGATTGGGTCAAGCTGGGCACCAGCACTTTCCTGCGAGGAGCGAAAGAGACAGGCATCAAGTATCACGCCGACGAACTCATCGTCGAAGTCGAGATGCAGGTCAAGCTGCGGACCGTCCTGGCTGACATGAAGTCCTATGTCGAGGAACGCTACAAGGGCGACAGCGTTAAGATCAAGAACTTCCAGGAGATCACCACCCGCGTCGAAGACACGATTATTAAGGAAACCGGCAGCGGCGTTCCCAATCCGAAATTCCTCAAGGACGTTGCACCGGCGCAGGCAGCCGTGCTGGAGATGGCGCAAGCTGCTCCGCCCTGGGCCAGCCAGTCCATCCGCGTCAAGGGTTCTGCCGCCGTTGACACCGAAAACAGCAACGCCGCCCAGGCCAAGCTGATGGCCTTCCGCGGCGCCGAGCTGGACGCCCGCCGAAAACTTGCCGAGCAGATCGACGGCCTGATGATTACCAGCAAGACCGCGGTGAAGGATTTTGTCACCCAGAGCGACGAGATTCGCACAGCCATGCTGACCTTCCAGCAGGGCGTGCAGGTGCTCGAAGATACCAAGAAACTCAGCGAAGACGGCGTAGCCACTGTCGAGGTCGAGCTGGATCTTGCCCCGCTGTGGGAAATGGTGCTCAAGTACAAGAAGATGGGCATCAAGATCGAAGGCGGCAGCGTCGAGATCAAGAGCGAGCAGGTCATCAAGACCGCTGCGCCGGTAGATGCTGACTAAGCACATCGAGAGTAAGCACGAATCAGCGGCATGAAGTCGAGATTTGCATGATATTTCGGGTGGCATGGCGGCCGTCGTATGCCGCCATGCCGCCTGCAGATTGTCAGAAAGCCCGGCCGGAAGGCCGGGGATGCGTGCCGTTAGGCACGCCACACATAAAGGAATTCCAAATGCTCAAGCGCATGATTCAGGCCCTGCTGGCCGTCATTATCTTCGCCGCCGCACCGGTGTACCTGGCCGGCTGCGAACCGAATGAATTTAAGCGGACGCAAGTGATCGAGAAGAAGGACCAGCCCGTCAAGCAGCACGAAGTCGTGGATTAAACAATGGAGAGGGTGTCGTGGTTTGCCGAGCGAAGCGGAGCAACCACGTCGCGAACAAGCGTGAGTGCTTCGTCCCTTCGGGACTTCGCAAACCACGGCACCCACTATGCCCGCCGAGAAATCTTCTTCAAGGAACTGACGGACAATAGTACAAGAGGACGCCCATGAGCAAACGATTCATCTTCAGCGGTCTTGTTGCCGTGCTTGCCGTGTCGTTGGCCGCATCCCTTGCCCTGGCGCAGGCCAAGGCTGAGGAGGCCGTCGTCGTCAAGAAAGGTGAGAACGTCGTCGAGGTTACCGTCAGCGGCGCGGGCATGACGAAGGAAGAGGCCGAGCGCGACGCCAAGCGCAAGGCCATCGAGCGGGGCGCCGGCTCGTACATTTATTCCCACTCCGAGACGAAGGATTTTGCCCTGGTGAAAGACACTGTGCTGGCTCGTGCAGCCGGCTTCGTTCAGGCCTTCGAGGTCATCTCAGCCAAGCAGCTTGAAGATGACACCTGGTCGGTTAAGCTCAAGTGCACCGTTAGCATCAAGGGCATCGAGGACACATGGGGCGTCGTGCAGAACCTGCTGAAGGAGCGCGGACGGCCGAAGATCATGGTCTTTGTCAGCGAGAAGGTGGGCGAGAAGCCGGTTGAGGATTCAACCGTCGGCACGAAGATCGAGAACCTGTTGCTGAAGAGCGGCTTCCTGCTGGTGGACAAGAACCAGATCAAGGCCATCGACAAGAAGGACCTCGACGCAGCCATCGCCGAAGATAAGCCCGACAAGGCCCAGGCCATTGCCAAGCGATTCGGTGCGCAACTGTTCATTACAGGCAGTTGCGACGCCGCCGCCGGCGAGCGGTCAGCCGTCCAGGGCGTCATGCTCAACCGCTATGGCGCCCGCGGCAACATCCGCGTGTTCAATTCCGACGACGCCGGACTGCTTGCCAGCCAGAACGCCAACGAATACAGCGCCGACCGGATGCCAAACGTGGCGGCCGACAAGGCCCTGGCAGCCTTGGGCGACAAGATCGCGCCGATGATCCAGGACGATATTCTCCGCTGTTGGCTGGATGCAATGGCCGGTGGCGGGGCGGTCAAGCTGGAGGTCGATGGCATCACCTTCAAGCAGGCTACGCTGCTGGCTGAGGAGCTCAAGAAGATCAAGGACATCAAGGATGTGCCTGATCCGGAGTTCCACAACAAGGTGGCTGAGTACAACTTCCAGGCCACCGGCACAGCCAAGGACCTGGCCAAGAAGATCATGGTGCAGATCGAGAAGCTGGATGTTACCGACGTCAGCCAGAACGTGATCAAGGCGACGTACAAGGAATAGCTGGAAGACCGGATACCGGACGACCGGATACCGGAGGAGGGGACGATGCTTTGCAGGAAGCCCCGGCCGGAAGAGGATT
>CAYQJH010000205.1:0-5604 GCA_964417755.1 uncultured Planctomycetaceae bacterium | reverse complement strand
TAGGTGTTGTTGGCCCGCTCGAACTTCACGGTGATCGGCTCAGCAAGCGTGATCGCCAGGTCGCGGGCATACTCGATGTCGCATGCCAGCGTCCGCGCAGCCGAGAGCGACTGCACGTCGCTGGCGTCCACCGCCTGCGGAATGACAACAGCCGCCGCAATCGCCAGGATCAGCACGACCACGAGCACCTCCACAAGCGTGAAGGCCCCGCAGCGCCGTGCGTCGCCGCGGGCAGGCCCGCGCAAGAGGCATGATATTGCGTTATTTCGTCTTGCTGGCTGGGACATCGACCCCTCCAGTCTTGCCTTCGCCCTGGAGCTGAACCTTGACCTCTCCGCTCTTGAGCACCTTGATCAGTTCGTCGAGCTTGGCGTTGGTGGCTTCCTGTGCCTTGATCATGCTGTTGCGCTGGGCGCCCGCATTGCCAAAGTCGTCATACGTGGTTTCGGCACTGGCTGAACCTGCCATCGGCAGTTCCGCCCACAGGGCCACAACCAGAACAGTCAGCAGCACGCACAGGACCGTCAAACAGACTCTCGTGTACCTGTCGAGTTTCACTTGCATGGTCTTCTCCCTTTGCGGCCGGAATCTATCCTAGCCGCGTTCATTGCTAACGAATCCAATGTTCAAAATGGACAGCCACCGGCTTGCTGTTGGGGTTGTCCACGTCGTACAGGGCGCATCTGCGGGCATCGTGGTTCAGCACGTGGCTCTTGCCGCCGAGGTAGTAGTCGTATCCGAAGGTTTGCCCGGCGATGCCGCCGTTTATCACGGTTTCAGCCCCGGCGGCGCCCCCGCTGTCAGCCACGATGCCTCCCCAGCCGCGTATGAGCACCATCCCGTTGATCGTCACCCGCGTGCGCGGCGTGATGACGATATTGCCGCTGCACACGATGGCTGGGAAGCCGTCCACCGCCGTCAGCTCGATGTTGGCGCCGTCAAGCACCAGGTCGCCGGAGGTAACCAGCGTGCCCTGAAACTTGAAGTTGTCCGGCAGCGTTGTCTGCCCGTGATCGGGCTTGAGAGACACCACGCCTCCCGGGTTGTCGGACGTAATGGCCCCGCCATTGGCCAGCGGGTTATCGGCTTCAAACACCGCCATCTTCTTTGGCGTGGCGGCATCGAATGTTTGGCCGAACAAGTCGTACTTCTTGTAGTCGGAGTTTGTCAGGGACGGCAGGTCCTGCGTTCCAAGATTCAGAATGTCATCGATAAGGTGCAGCGTGTCGGTGACTCCCAGAGTGGCAGAAACGTTACCGTTGATCCGGGCATAGTTGATCAGCTTTCCGTTGACGTGGAAGTCGCCGTTGACCGTCAATGTCGAAGGCAACTTCACCAGCAAGGACGTTGTCAGCATCGCCTTGGACATGTTGATCTCAGGCCCGCCCGAGCGAAGCGCCGAGGCTGAGGCCTTCTGGCTGATGCTTCCGGCGGTACCCTTGGCCGTCAGGATGAAGTGCCCTGGGCTGTCATTAGCGGCATAGACTACATACTGTTCGCTGCCGCCATCGATGGAGTACGGGCCAAGCGGGTGAGCTTCGCTGCTGGCGGTAAGCGCATCAGGGTCGGTCTGAAGAATGTACATGGCATGCTCCAGGCCCGACTCGGCCAGGTACCGCGCTTGCGCGCATGAGACGAAGTTGCTGGAGCTCTGCGTCTTGACCGCCGCGATGGAAAGATAGCTCAGTCCCAGCACGACGGCCATGACCATCAGCATCATCACCATCAGCAGGGCAAAGCCTTTGCCAGCCCTTGATCTCTTCTTGTTCTCGATCATGCGTGCACCTGCTTTCAGCTTGCATCATTCATCGGAACTTCCCAGCACCCACGCGCCTTTGATCTTCGAGACGCGCGAGACATAGTCGGCCCGCATCTGCACAGCCGTCCGCAAAGAGATAGCCGTGCTGCCGCTTCCGCAGCAGAGATTCAGTTTCACAAAATTCGCTTGAGGGGCGTCGGGCTCGACGCCGACATCGAAACTTGTTGCATTGTTGGCCAGCGGGCTTGTGTCCTTGTATGCATTTGCGGACAGCAGATTCCTCGCTGCCGAGGTGCTGGTGATCTGCGAGAGATTCAGCTTGCTATCCATCCCCTGCCTTTGCGGCGGATATACAACCCTAAGCTCCTGCAGGTCTCCGTTGCTGATCGCCCAGTAGCGGACCTCGCTGGTCTGGATGTCGCCGTCGCCGTTGCTATCCAGCCAGATCACAAGTTCGTTATCCGAGCAGGCCGGCACGAGCTTGGCCTTCAGGAGGCTCTCGCGCATCAGGCTCAGGCCGGTCCGCGCGTTTGCGACATTGGAGTAATAATCGCGGTTCTGCTGGTAGTTCTGCGACAGCGCCGAGGCCACGCCCGCAACCGCCAGGCCGATGACGGTCGTGATGGCTGCCGCCATCATCATCTCCACCAGCGTGAATCCTTGTTTGGCCTGTCGCGTCATTGCTCGGTTGTCCTCTAGCGATTGGCAAACACCAGTCGGCTGAGTGTCACCATTGGCGTGCCGTTGTACCTGACCGTTACCGTCACGCGAATGAACGTTGCGGGCTGGTGCTGGTCCTGGCCGGAAACATGTACGTATGTGCACGAGGCATCGCGCGTCAGGCCGCCGGCAATTGGGTCGCTGGCGACGCTACCGTCATGGTTGACGATCGCGCCTGCTGCCTCGCTGTAGCCGTTGTAGTCGTCGATGTTGTCGAACCTGCCCCGATTGGATTCACCTGGCTCTGGGCCGACGTTGCTTGCGCCCTGGGGATCATAGAAGGGCTTGGCCAGGATCTCCTCCATCAGTTCCTGTGCCAGGTTCACAGCCATCGTTCGCTTGGCGTCAACTTGCTGATTCTGAGCGCCGGAAGTGAATGGAACTAAAATGCCGAAGATCGCCATGGCCAGGATCGTCGCCGCCAATAGCGCCTCGACAAGTGTGAACGCAACAGGATGATTTCGGGCAAAACGTTTCATCTTTAGTAGTCAAAGAAGGCCTTGCCACCGTCATCGGACCCTGGTGAGTCGGCCTTGAACGTCAAGGTTGACGGCTGGTAGATCCAGCCGTGGCTGTCGGCCGGGGCGAGTGTGCCGCCGGCGGCCTCAACACGTATTGATGATTTCTGGTTGATCGGGTTGACGGGCATCTCGCGCATGTACGGGCCAAACGGATGGCCCGGCGTGCCGGGGGCGGCTACCGCGCCGGCGGCGCTGGTGGCCTGCGTGATGTGATCCAGGAACACAGCCTCACTCGGGGCGCCGCTGGGGTCCATGTTCGCATAGCCCGGCGGAACATCATGGTGCTGGCTCTTGAAGATCGAAATCTGCGTGCGAAGCAGGCGCAGGTCGTCGGCGAGCATGCTCGCCCGGCCTCGCGCAGCCGCCGAGGAAAACTGCGGTATCACGATGGCTGCCAGGATACCCAGGATGATCACGACGATCAGGATCTCGACCAGCGTGAATGCCGTGTGTTTCCTTGTCTTGCTCATCATCTCACTCATCTCCGTCTGTGCTGGCTACTTGTCCAGGCAACCATCAATGCCCCGGTCGGACGCTGTGGCCCGACCAGGGCATTGACTTCATTCACCACACTTCAGGTGGCATGGTTTCCATGAAGCTACAGCGTCTTGTGATCCACGCCGCTGCTGGTCTTGCCGGTATCGTTGGCGTAGATGTTCGAGGCTGCATCCGTCGCGCCGGTGGTCTGGTAGTACCAGCCGCCATTAGCTGCGCCCGGTGCCGCGGTTGTGCCCGTGGCCACGGTGTTGACGCCCGTCACTGGGTTAGCCGGGATGGACGGCAGGTAAGGGCCAAGCGTCGGCGTGCCGGTGGTGGTGCCATCGGCGTTGGTCTTGGATGTCATCTGCGTAACGAAGCTGGCGGCATCGGGGAACTTGTCGCCATGCTGCACGCGATACAGGGCCATCGCGCTGCGTATCGTCTGCAGGTTGCTGGTGATGGCCGAATCACGGGCGTCGTTTGACGCCTGGGTGAACTGCGGAATCACGATGGCTGCCAAAATGCCCAGGATGATCACGACGATCAGGATTTCAACAAGGGTGAAAGCTTTATTCATGCGATTCATTGAAACAACCTCCAAGTGAGTCTTTGTGTTTGAGTGCCCTGGTAATCAGGGCGGGTTAAGTGCGTCCCTGCTTGTCTCTCCGTTACCTACTGCGGCCTCCAGTTCGGCGGCTGGTGCTTTGGTTTTTGGCCATCCGCTGGTGAAGTCCAGCGACTGGCCCAGCTACCAATAGCCCCTGCTGCTTAACCGCAATTCCGACCGGCACGTCCTTCTGCGATCTTCACCTCCTCTGGCGGACGGCCAATGAACGCAGCTCTACTGTCCAGCCACGTCCTGGAACACCGCGGATGTTGATGCGCCTCCTGCATCCGAACAGAAGATGTATCGGATGCCGACAGAGGCGCCTTGATTACAGAGCGGAGCTTTTTCCAAAACTTATGAGGGTTTCAGGGCCTTCCGTGAAGATGGGTGCGACTACCGCGGAAGAACGCGCCTCAAGGGCGCGATACGCCAGATTGCCATGCTAAACGCACAGCCTATGCAGGAAATGTAGAATACGGATCAGCCGCCGGCAAATATAGGCCGTCCCGGTGGCGCAGGCGCGTGCGCCCGCGCCACATGCGATGCACTGTCAGCGAAAGCGGTCCTCTCCAAGTTTCACGATCGCTCGCAGCCGGCCAAGACCGTAGCTGCCTGCTTCCACCGAAACGCCGTCCAGTTGGCCAAGCAGCCGGCGGAGTTCCTCCACCCTGAAGCCCCGGCGGACGGACGTCAGCAGGTCATGCCGCAGGCTCTTGTTCAGGAACATCGACATAGCCGCCGCAGCCAGGTACGTTCGCGACGTGCGCAGCACATCGTTGATGAGCAACGCCTTCGTGACCATCGGCCGCAGGTGGCGCAGCAGGCGAAGGATCTGCTCGTCATCAAGATGATGGAAGAACATCGATCCCACGGCCAGGTCGAATTGCTCGCTGTTGTAGTAGGCAAACACGTCGCGCTGGAGCAGGTGCACCCGGCCGTCCGTTGCCCGCTGGATTTCCTGCCGGCCCAGGCGGAGGGCGACCGGGCTTAGGTCCAGGCAGGTGAAGTGTATGTCCAGCCCGCGCCGCTGTGCCCATGCACTGACAGCCAGCGGGATATCGCATATTCCGCTCCCCATGTCCAGCACGCGCAAAGGCCGGCCCGGCTGGGCATAGCCGGCGATGAACCGTCGCACCATGGACACGCCGCCCAGGTAGCGGTTGACGTATTTCATGAAGCGATAGCTTCGCTCAGCCAGGCGCGGATCGTACCCGCTCTGGTCAAGAAACTCAGGCTCGTTGGAGCGAACTTCAAGCACCACGGTTCTCCCGGTTGAGGAATCTTATCCGCGTAATCGCATAACGAGGCGCAATGGCTGCAACAAAAGCACGTAGAACTGTGGCGGTCAACCTGGGGCTCCGCCCCCATGCCGTTGCTACCTGAATCGGCGCGTAATGCGCAGGGGGCTGTTATTGACAGTTCGCAAGCCCAACACTTGCTGATTCCGTCTTCTGGCGCATCTCACAACGCGGGCGATTCCTCAGCGTTCTCTGCGACTCTGCGGCAGTCGTCAGAAG
>CAYQJH010000204.1:0-5633 GCA_964417755.1 uncultured Planctomycetaceae bacterium | reverse complement strand
CCGCATACGGCAGATTCCGGCGGTGCCGATAGCCTCCACGTAGCAGTTGTGGGTCTTGTCCTTGGCCAGGTGGCCATAGACGAAGCCCTGCGTGATGTCGAAGACGATGCCGTTGGCAAAATTGCCGTGCACCTGCACCCACCACGGCGTTTCGTGATTCCACATCCGTATGCCCTGCGCGTGCCAACTGGCGTACTCGCTTTGAGCGTACCATCGCGCCACGTCGACGTAGTGCATGCCGCAGTCGTGGAACGGCGGGCCTTCGGGCTCGTGGCCCTCGCCGGGCATGTGGCCGGGCGTCATGTGGCAGACGCGAATGATGCCCAGGCGGCCAATCTCGCCTTCGGCGATGAATGCGAGCATTTCCTTGTGATACCAGGCATTTCGGTTGAAGATGTTGACGGCCACCAGGCGGTCGCTGGCCTCGATCTGGCGCAGCAGCCGGCGTTCGGTGGCTGCATCGGCAGCCAAGGGCTTTTCCGCCAGGATGTGTTTGCCGTGTTTGAGCGCCAGGCTGATCTGTGCCGGGCGCGCGTCTGCCAGCGTGAATAATCCGACCGCGTCGATTGTCGGATCGGTCAGGATGGCCTCGGGCTTGCTGAGGATTTGGGCAGTTGGGACGGTCCGCGAGGCGGTCTCTCTGGCTGGCTTGTTGGCGTCGCAGATGGCTGCGATATCCCAGTCGTTGCTCGCCTGCATTGCCGAGACGAACCCGCGCCCCATCCGGCCGAAGCCCACCACACCAACTCGAATCTGCCTGTGCATCATGTCCTCCACGCATTCCTTTATTCAATCGTTGTTCAGGCGTCTGGACCAGCCGTTAAAGAAGCCCCCTGCGGAAGCAGGGGGATCGGCTTTCCTCAAGGCAGGAGCTATCAATTACAGACTGCCTTTCAGGCATTTTAACAGCCCGCCATGAACTGGCGAATGATTTCCATGTGCCCAGGCCGGTGCCATGCTTCCGCGTTTTTGTTGTATGCGGAAGCATGTCTTGGCCATATTGCTCCATTATCACTGATTCAATTCTTCCGCCGCAGGCCGTGGATAATATTCAGAAGGCGAGCGAGAATAGTTGAGATGGCCAAGACCTTTGGAACATTTGAACACACTGCCGACGTGGGCTTGTCGGCCGAGGCGGACACTCTGGGCGAGCTTTTCGAAGCCCTGGCGATGGCGTTGGCAAGGTTCATCTGTCCGGCTGAAACAGTCCGGCCTGACCATGTTCGGCAGGTTGCCGCTCAGGCTGAGGATGTCGAGGCCCTGGCGGTGGACTTTCTCTCCGAGCTTTTGAGGCTGATCCAGGTGGACAGACTCATGGTCAGCGAGGTGAATGTCAAGGATGCATCGGCTCACTCGGTGCGGGCGGAGGTGCACGGCGAGCGATATGACCCCTCGCGGCATGAGATCCACACGGAGGTCAAGGCCGTGACATATCATCAGTTGAAGGTGGCTGAAGAAGACGGGCGGTGGATGGGCAGGGTCATTCTGGATCTTTGATCGGTCCACGAATTACACGAAACGCACGAAGGAAGACCGATAGCCAGCGGCGGCGCTGCGTTGTTGTTGCAAGTTCGTGCTTTTCGTGGAATTCGTGGACGAACTTCCGCGGTGAGATATGGCCGAAGCATTTACCGGAAAGATAGAACGCATCGACGCCAATCGCTGGCGGATTCCCAAGAGCGACCGGGCGGATATGCGCGTGGACGGCATCATCTACTCCAGCGAATCGATGATCCACGAGGTGATGCACGGCGGCGGGCTGGTGCAGGTGGCCAATGTCGCGACGCTACCGGGCATTGTGCGGGCGTCGCTGGCCATGCCGGACATACATTGGGGATACGGCTTCTGCATCGGCGGCGTGGCCGCCACCGACGTCGATGCCGGCGGCGTCGTCTCGCCCGGCGGGGTGGGGTACGACATCAATTGCGGCGTGCGCTTGCTTCGCAGCGACATACCTGTTGAAGACGTCCGCCCCCGGCTGAAGCAACTGGTTGACCAGTTGTTTCGCGACGTTCCGGTCGGTGTGGGCGTCGGCGGCATCTTCGAGTATTCGTCGAAAGAACTGCGTCTGCTGATGCAGCAGGGCAGCAGGTACCTGCTTGCCCTTGGCCTGGCTACGCAGGATGACATAGACGCCACGGAATCCTCGGGCTGTCTTGAGGGCGCCGACAGCGACGCGGTATCGCCGGAGGCCCTGCGGCGCGGGGCCGACCAGTGCGGCACGTTGGGCTCGGGCAACCACTTCGCCGAGGTGCAGGTGGTGGACGAGATATTTGACCAGGCGGCGGCTGAGGCGCTGGGCCTTCGGGCCGGTCATATCACCGTGATGATCCACAGCGGTTCGCGAGGGCTTGGGCACCAGGTCTGCGAGGATTACATTCGGCATCTTCGCGCGGTGCCGGCCAGGCATGGCATTGTCCTTCCGGATCGCCAACTGGTCTGCGCCCCGGTCGAGAGCCCCGAGGGTCGGCAGTACCTTTCCGCCATGCGTGCGGCGGCCAACTTTGCCTGGTGCAACCGCCAGTTGCTGGCTACGCAGGTGCGGCGGACGCTGGCCAGGTTCTTCGGCCAGACTGCCGAGGCCCTGGGGTTGCGGCAGGTGTACGACGTCGCGCACAACATCGCCAAGATCGAGACGCACAATGTTGATGGTAAACCCCGCCGGCTTTGCGTGCATCGCAAGGGCGCGACGCGGGCGTTCCCGAAGGGGCATCCTGAACTGGCTGAGCGTTTCCGCCCGCTGGGCCAGCCGGTGCTGATCCCCGGAGATATGGGCCGGGCCAGCTATGTGCTGCTGGGCACGCAGACCGCCGTGGAACAGACCTTCGGCAGCACCTGCCACGGGGCCGGGCGCGTGCTCAGCCGGCAGGCAGCCGTCGCCAAGGCCAAGGGGCGGCGCATCGACGCGGAGCTGGCGCAGGCCGGCATCATCGCTCGTGCTCGCGACAGGATGGGCCTGGCTGAAGAGCAGCCCGCCGCCTACAAGGACGTTGAGGACGTGGTCAACTGCGTTGCCTCTGCTGGGCTGTCGCGGAAGGTGGCCAGGCTGCGGCCCATCGGCGTGATCAAGGGGTGACTTGCAGGGCAGGGCATTTGTCATCGACGTGATCCGCCGTGATAGTAATTGCGCCGTATTGTTCCTCGACCTTCCCCTCGATGATGTAAGGGCCGTAATGGCTGAAGCCTGATGGATGTTCGCGGCAGGCATCGGGAAACAGCGTAACCTCAAAGACGCCATACTCATCATCGAGCGTCAGGAACATCATGGATTGCCCGCCCTGGGTATGAGTGGCCCGCTGGGCCTCCAGCACGCCGGCCAGGCGCACGTGCCGCCCGACGCTATCGGCGATATGCCGGCTGTCGATGGTGACGGTGTGCTCCAGGAGCGGCCGGTAAATCTTCATGATGTGCTCGCGGACGCTGAGACCCAGGATCTGCCGCTCCTGCATGTACTTTTGAAGCGGGTCGTAATCGCCGGGCACAGCCGGCATGATCGGCCCCAATGACAGCAGCGGCCGGCCCCGCCAGATTCGCCCCATCTTTGCCGACATGAACAACTCCATTTCCAGCATCAGGGCCGGGCGGCGGCGCATCGTCCAGTCGAACGCCCCGCAGAGAATCATCGACCGCACCTCCTCGTGGCCCATGCCCGTGCGGGCCAGGAAGTCGCTCAAGCCCTCGAACGGGCCTTCCTGCCGGGCCTGGAGCAGGGCCTGCACGTGCGCCGGCCCAAGGCCGGCAATGCGATTGAAGCCTACGCGGATCGATCCGCCCGGCGAAGGATTCCCTTCCGTCGCGTCATCGGCCAGAGAAAACTCCTCCTGCGAGAAATTTGCATCTGGCGGCAGAAAACGCACGCCTTCGCGCTTGGCCTGCTCGACGTACAGCCGAACCGGATACATGCTTTGATTGTTGTTCAAGGCCGACACCCAGAACTCCAGCGGATAGTGCGTCTTCAGATACGCCCCGGCATAGGCCAGCCGCGCATAGCTGGCTGCGTGGGCGCGGCAGAATGAATAACTGTTGAACTTGGCCATCTGCACCCACAGGTTGCGGGCATATTCCTCGTCAACGTTGCTCGCCCGGCAGCCGGTCAGGAACCGGCGGGACAACTCCTCCCGCTGCCGGTCGTCGCGGCATTTCTGGATGGCCTTGCGAACCCGGTCGGCCTCCCCCAGCGAACAGTGCAGCACCGCCGCAGCCACCGACATCACGTCATCCTCGTAAAGCATGACTCCATGCGTCTGGCGCAGGATTTCATCTACCGGCCCGTACCCCAGCGGCGCAGACTCCAGGCCGCGATGCCGGCGGACAAATGTCTCCTTCATGCCGATGCTGGCTGCGCCGGGACGGATCAGGGCCAGCACCTTCATTACGTCGTGTGTGCTTCGCGGCTGCATCATCTCCAGCAGGTGCCGCATGGCCGGCGATTCCAGTTGATTGCAGCCGATGGTTCGGCCCTGGCAAAGCGTGCGGATGGTCGATTCATCTTCGCCGAGGGTCTCGATATCCACCGCAACGCCGCGATGGCGGAGGATCAGGTCGGTCGCGTAGCGAATCGTCGAGAGACTGCGATTGCCCAAAAGGTCCAGCTTGACCAGGTTGATGTCTTCGACGCCGTCCTTGTCGAACTGGCAGATGCACACGCCCTTGGCCGACGGCTGGACGGGCACGTAATGGTCGATGGGCTTGCGGCCGATGACGATCCCGCCGGGATGCACCGATAGATTGTGCGGCAGGCCGAGGATTCGCCGGCTAAGACTCACCAGGCGCTGGCCGGCGATGCTGGCCAAGAGCCGCCTGTCTTCCATGTGCGTGATCTGGTCATCGGAGAATCCCAGCGCCTTGGCTGTCTCGCGCACGGCTGATCGCTGCTGGAACGTGGCGTGCATAGAGACCATCGCCACGTGATCGGCTCCCCAGCGGCTAAAGGCATAGGCGATCACGTCATCGCGAATCCGCCAGCAGAAGTCGATGTCCAGATCGGGGAAATCCGTCCGCTGCTCGCTGAGGAATCGCTCGAAGGGGATGTTGTAGGCCAGCGGGCAGACGTTGGTAATGCCCAGCAGGTAGGCTACCAGGCTGCTGGCGCCGCTGCCACGGCCTGCCACCGGCGCTCCTTGCCGGCGGGCATATTGCACGATGTCCCAGACGACCAGGAAATACTCGCAGAACCCCTTTGCCTGGATGAGCCGCAATTCCTTCTCCAGGCGTTCTTCGACGCCTTGGGGAAGGCTATCGCCGTATCGCCGGGTCAGGCCCTCGCGGCAGAGCCGCCGCAGGAACTGCCCCGGCGGAATTCCGCCCTCGCAGGGAAAATCCGGAAACACCGGCTGGCGCGGCAGCAGCTTGAATGCCGCACATTCTTCAGCGAGGCGCTGATTATTGAACAAAGCCTCCTTCGCAAGCGATTCATCAATGCCGCCGTAGTCGACCAATTGCTGACGGAGCGTCTGCGGGCTTCGCAAAATCGCATGGCGATTGGGAAGCTCCACCGCCGGAACGTTGTCGAACGTCACGCCGCATCGGATGGCTGCCAGCAGTTGGGCAACCTCGAAATCCTCCGCTGATGTCATTTGAGCCGTGCCCGTCGCCACGCAGGGCAGGCCAAGTGTGTGGGCGCATTCCACTAT
>CAYQJH010000203.1:0-5656 GCA_964417755.1 uncultured Planctomycetaceae bacterium | reverse complement strand
CACAACGCGCTTGGAAGTGCTGACCTTGGCCACGTCCTTCTGGTAGGCGGGGCGCTTCACGCGGCTGCTGGCCCCCCCGCCGGCGCCGCCGAAGAAACTGCTGCTGCGGCCATAGCCCCAGCCGGTCTCATCGACGTAGTTGTTGTCGGCATCAACCTTGAGGTAGGTTCCCCCCACCGCAAGCACGTTGGCTGAGGCAGCTGGGTAGCTGACGCCTTTTTTCGTGGAGGCGTATTTATACGCCCCGCTGTCGCCCGAGGCAGCCACGAAGGTCACTCCTTCATGTCCCGCGGGCGTTGTGAAGAACTTGTCGAAAGTTGTCTGCTGGCGGAATTCCGGCCCGCCCCAACTCATGGAGACGACGGACACGCCGGGGTAGTTGCGGGCGGTATCCACCGCAGCCATCATGTCGCCATAGCTGGGCGAGTTGGCTTCGACCAGCACAATGTCGGCCTGCGGCGCGACGGCGTGTGCCCATTGGACATCCAATGCAGCCTCCAGCGCCCAGGAATAGCCAGGCCCGTAGGGGTCAGTGCCCGGCAGATTATTCGATCCGTCCTGGCCGACGCGGATGAGGTTGGCGTCCGGCAGATCGAAGTACTGGCTGAACATGTGAAGGTCCTGGACGATAGTGGGCGCGTCGTAGGCAATCACGATGGCAATCGTCTGTCCGCTGCCGTCGCCGACCACCGAACCAAATTTGACCTCGTCGATGCCGTACGCGCCCAGCACTTGCGCGGGGGCCAGGCCCATGGGGCTTGTGGTGGCGGCTGGGCGGGCCCACTCAGCCAGGTCCTCGAAAGTAAAAAACGGCGTGACGATGTCCGAGTGCGACATCAACATGCGAGGTTCGAGTGCTTCCAGCAGCGCGGCCTGCCAGGCCTTAGGGCAGTGCCTCTGCATCGCGCCGCTCTGATTGATCCTGGTGTTCGTACGCATAGCCGTCACCTCTTGAAAAACCCCTTGGATTCCTTTCGCACGACTGGTCTCGCGCGACGCCGGACTTCCGCGCGCCGCTTCTGAAAAATGCTAGAGAAACTCAGGGCGGCTGGACGAGCGGGCGCGACGGCTGTTTGTGCGTCTGACAGGACGCGGCGTGAGGAACCTGATGCCTGTGCGCGGACGGATCGGGGGCGTCCCCAAAGCCGCCAGGCCGCCGAATGTGGGCAGGAATGATGTGCCAGGGGCTATCTGTACTGGCCTAGGCGAAAATCGGCGGGCCTGCTTCCCACTATGCAACCCGCAGCCGCCCCCACGCCAAAATGAGCCCCCCCGGACCAATTAGGCTTGCATCGCCCCCATGAAGGCTTCATATTCAATATAAGACTGCGAGTTTTGCATGATAAGAGCACGTTTGGCATGGCACCCAAAGAGGGTCTGACATGAGCGAATCGGAAACGCCGCCGGCGGCCCAGCCGTCACCCCCGCCTCCCAAGACCGGTCGCGACAAGGGCAAAATAATCTTCGCCCTGGCAATAGCCGGCCTGCTTGTACTGGCGTGGAAGCTGAGCAGAGGCACTCCGCCGAACCTGGACTGGCCGGAAAACTTTCCGCAAGCCCTCCAGCAGGCCAAGGCTGAGAATCGCCGCGTGCTGGTGCAGGTAACAGCCAGCACCCCGGGCGAAAACGAGCGGAAGATGAACGACCAGGTGCTCAGCAAGGACGAGAACGTCAAGGCCATTGAGGAAGGCAGGTTCATCCTAACCAAAGTGATCGTGCTCCTGACATTTGATGACGCCTTCAGCCGCGAGCACCAGATTCGCAAGGTGCCGACGTGGCTGATTCTCGATTCACAAGGCAACGAGCTGAACCGGCGTGAGGGCTACATCGGCGAGATAGCCTTCCGCAAAGGCTTCCTGGACTGCCAGGAGGTCGTCCAGCCGGGCAAGTGAACGAAAGGACGAAATGGAACGACTCAAGATTTCAGACTTTTGAATGAGTAAGATAGCTGCGCATGCGTCCATCGGCGACTTATGGCAAGGACAGAATCATGACGGATGCAGAACTTGAGGCCTTTTTGGATGAAATTGAGTCGGATCGAGTCGAGCGAAAGGAATCGCCTGCGGACGGCGACCGGATCAGACAAGCCATCTGCGCCTTTGCAAATGATCTTCCGGGGCATCAGAAACCTGGCGTGCTTTTCATAGGCGTGAATGACCAAGGTAATCCTGTTGGCCTGGAGATCACCGATCAGATGCTTCAGAACTTGGCGTCGATGCGTGGAGACGGCAATATTTTGCCATTCCCATCAATTGATGTACAGAAGCGGCATCTCAAAGGCCATGACGTGGGCGTCATATTCGTTCATCCATCTGATTCTCCCCCTGTCCGGCACAAGGGCATCGTCTGGATTCGCTCCGGCCCTCGTCGGGGCATAGCGAATGCGAACGATGAGCGTCGGCTCTACGAGAAACACAGATTTCGTGATGTACCTGCCGACATTCGACCTATCACGGGAGCCGGACTCGATTCTCTGGATGAACTGCTTTTTCGTCGAACCTATCTTCCCTCTGCGGTTGCAGCGGAAGTGATCGAACAAAACCAACGCTCGACTGAACACCAATTACTTGCATTGAAATTTGCCCATCCCGGCCCGCCAGTGTGTCCAACAATGCTTGGCATCCTCACTATCGGAAAGATGCCATCCGATTGGGTTCCCGGTGCCTACGTACAGTTTCTCCGCATCGACGGAACTGCTCTGGGGGATCCAGTGAAGAACCAGAAAGAGGTGCGGGGACCTTTGCCAGATCTGCTTGACGAACTTGAAGACGTTATAAAGAACAGCATGCAAGCGTCGCCAGACTTCACTACGGGTCCCGTCGAAATACGGACATCAGATTACCCTATTGTGGCTCTGCAGCAGATCGTCCGCAATGCGATTCTTCATCGTTCCTACGAAAACACCAACGCTCCCGTACGCCTTTACTGGTTTAATGACCGAATTGAGATACACAACCCGGGTGGCCCCTATGGGCAAGTCACAAAGCAGAACTTCGGGCAACCTGGCATAAATGACTATCGCAACCCGAATCTTGCGGCAGTCATGAAAGAACTGGGCTACGTCCAGCGCTTCGGCTACGGCATAAGTTTGGCTCGAAATGAAATGGCCAAGAATGGCAACCCGCCCCCAGAGTTCTTGGTCGAAGACGCCTATGTGGCCGTCATACTCAGGAGGCATCCATGAGTATTCCCGTCATCGCGTTCTTCAACAACAAGGGCGGAGTTGGCAAGACCTCCATGGTCTACCACCTGTCATGGATGTTCTCCGACCGAGGGCTTCGGGTCATTGCCGCCGACCTGGATCCTCAGAGCAATCTCACGGCCGCATTTCTTGATGAGGACAGACTCGAACGAGTCGTGCCTGATAACGGCCATCCGCTGACAGTATTCGGCGCCATACAACCGCTGAAGCAAGGTACTGGGGACATTGCCGATCCTCATGTCGAACTCATTTCTGATCGCCTTGGATTGATACTGGGGGATATGGCTCTGTCGACGTTTGAAGATGATCTATCAGAGGTTTGGCCTAAGTGCCTCGAAGGGGATCCAAGGGCTTTCAGAGTCATATCTGCCTTCTGGCGACTAGTCCAGCAGGCTGGGCAGCAGCAGAGTGCCGACGTTATCCTCGTCGATCTTGGGCCTAATCTCGGTGCGATCAATCGTTCGGCGTTGATCGCCTCTGACTACGTGGTTATCCCCCTTGGCCCGGATCTCTTTTCCCTGCAAGGCCTGCGAAATCTTGGGCCTGCGCTGCAGGCATGGCGCGACGGATGGAGGAAGCGACTTCAAGAGAATCCACCGAAGGACCTGTCGCTACCCTCCGGCACTATCCTCCCGATAGGCTATGTGGTCCTTCGTCATTCAATCCGCCTTGACCGGCCTGTCAAGGCATTTGAGCGTTGGATTGCACGAATGCCTTCAACCTACGCCCAAGCGGTGCTTCAACAGGCACCTGATCTTACGCTCACAATTGATTCGGATCCAAATTGCATTGCCAAGCTTAAGGATTATCGCAGCCTCATGCCATTGGCACAGGAAGCTCGAAAGCCCATGTTCTTCCTCAAGCCCGCCGATGGAGCTCTCGGTGCC
The DNA here is from genome assembly GCA_964417755.1 of uncultured Planctomycetaceae bacterium. Taxonomy (GTDB): domain Bacteria; phylum Planctomycetota; class Phycisphaerae; order SM23-33; family SM23-33; genus CAYQJH01. Next base: position 1,567 of record CAYQJH010000203.1, on the reverse strand, counting down.
CACACTTATGCTGTTGCCGAGGCATACCAGGACTTCAAGATGGTTGCCGGGAAAATCGCGGCAAGAGCCCAACTTAAGCCTATTTCATGAGCGCGCCTAAGGATGACCAAGTGGTTAAGGCAAGTTCACGTTCTACAGAATCCATGCAGAAGCGTGCAAATGTTGTTGTCGCAGGAATCGAACAACGACAGCACAGGAAGGCAACTCCACCCGCATCTATAGCGACCGCGATAGAAGATCCCGCCTCTGCCTCCATCGGCAAACCCAAACCCGCCCGCGCTTATGTCACTGCTGAACAGATGGCCCGCTCGCAGCGGAATATCTCCGTCAGCGAGTTCTTCGCCAAGAACCGTCACCTGCTGGGCTTCGACAATCCCCGCAAGGCCTTGCTGACGGCTGTCAAGGAGGCCGTCGACAACTCGCTGGATGCCTGCGAAGAGGCGGGCATCCTGCCTGTGGTGGAAATCACCATCGTGCAGTTGGGCGAGACGCTCTTTCGCGTCGTCGTGCAGGACAACGGCCCGGGCATCGTCCGAAAGGAAATCCCCAATATCTTCGGCCGGCTGCTTTACGGCAGCAAGTTCCACCGACTGCGGATGAGTCGCGGGCAGCAGGGAATCGGCATATCGGCGGCTGGCATGTATGGCCTGCTTACCACAGGCCAGCCCGTCAAGATCACCTCGCGATGCTCAGCCCGCTCGCCGGCGTCATACTACGAGTTGCAGATAGACACCGCCGCCAACAAGCCCGACATCATCAAGGAGCAGCAGGTCGAGTGGGAGCCGCATCACGGCACGCGCGTCGAGATCGAGATGGAGGCAAAGTATCAGCGTGGCCGGCAGAGCGTAGATGACTACCTGCAGCAGACGGCCATCGCCAACCCGCACGTAACGCTCATCTATCATGCCCCCGACGGGCGGACCGATAGCTATGCCGCAACCGTCAAGACCCTGCCGCCTTCGCCCAAGGCGATCCGGCCGCACCCGCACGGCATCGAACTTGGCGTGCTGCTGAAGATGATGGGCTCTTCCAAGGCCCGCACGCTGCGGCAATTCCTTACCAGCGAATTCTCGCGCGTCTCGCCGCGCGTGGCCGGCGAGATATGCGCCAAGGCCGGCGTAGCCGTCGACGACAAGCCGTCGCGCCTCGGTGGCGATGCGATCAAGGCAATCTACAACGCCATTCAGCAGATGCGCCTCATGGCCCCGGCCACCGATTGCGTAGTGCCCATCGGGCAGGATCAATTAATTGCCGGCCTGAAGCAAGTGGTTCAGGCGCAGTTCTACGTAGCCACCAGCCGAAGCCCGGCGGTATATCGAGGCAACCCGTTTATCATCGAGGCAGCCCTTGCGTACGGCAAGCCTGCTGACGAATCGCCAGCCGGGCCATCTTCGCTAGCCAACGCAAAGGAAGGGCAAGCAGCCCAGCCGGCGGCAGCGCCGACCACCGACGAGGAAGATGAGCAGTCGCAGCAGGCCAAGCTGATTCGATTCGCCAATCGCGTGCCGCTGCTTTACCAGCAGTCAGCCTGCGCGATGTACAAGAGCGTGGTCTCGATGAACTGGCG
>CAYQJH010000202.1:0-5666 GCA_964417755.1 uncultured Planctomycetaceae bacterium | reverse complement strand
CAGCCATGCGCGGGGAGGCGAACAGGTGCGGATTAGGCCTGTGATGAGAATGATTCTCTCGTACCCCGCCGGGTGCGTTGTGCTCGTCATGTGCGTGCGACTGAATCTGAATCAACTTGTCGATACCGGCGGAACTGTCGATGGTCTCGATCTTGCTGTTGACCCGCTTGATCGGGTCGCCGAGGAATTCCTCCATCCCCAGGCCGTTGGTTACAAGCACATCGGCGGCGGCTATCTTCCGCAGGTCCTGCGGTGTAAGCGTGTAGTCGTGCGGACAGCCCATAGCCGATGGCACCATGATGTCGACCCGGACGCCTTCTCGACCGGCGACGATATTGCGTGTGAACAGGTACATCGGGAAGGTACTGCAAAGGATGACAGGCCCGCTGCCTTGCCGGCCGGGCCCGCGCCCCTGCTTCGAGCAGGCCAGAGGTATGCTCATCAGCAATATGGCCGCCAGAGGTATAATGATCTTCCACGTTCTCACAGTGCCGTTTCCAAAGCTACCATGATCGGTGCCACCCCCAAGTACTCTTGGGATGCTTGGGCCAACACCCCCAAGCAACGACTACGACGCTTGGGGGTGGCACCCCATTTTCATCGTCTGCATGTGCGACTAGAAGCCGCAGAGCAACTCGTTGGATGTTAGATATTCGCCACTTGTCCAACGATGGCCCTTTCGCCATAATGATAGTTCGATATCATTAGGTTTAACCGATAATAATAATCAGTTATCATTAGTGTCAAGAGGGCCGCGGTGAAATCCCCCACAAGAAATACTTTGCAGCGACGGGCCCTGCTCCAGGCCTTCGAGAAGGCCGCCCGGCCTCTAAGTCCGCAGCAGGCGCTCGAACTGGCTGCCCCCTTTGCGGCTGGCCTGGGCATTGCCACCGTTTATCGCAATCTAAAGGCCATGGCGGCAGGCGGCGTACTCAAGGTTGTCAGCCTGCCGGGAGAATCCACCGCGCGCTACGAACTCTGCGGCAAGGCGCATCACCACCACTTCCATTGCCGCCGCTGCCATCACGTCTATGAAGTCGAAGGCTGTCCGGGCAACATAGAACCGCTGGCCCCAAAGGGATTCCTCCTGGAAGACCACGAAGTGGTCCTCTACGGCCTGTGCGCCATTTGCCGGGCAAGGGGATCAAAACGGGCAAATCGCTCAGTGAGATGATTCGGGTAACTCAGTTGCAGGTACAAGCACGAAGGGTGGTTGCTGTTTTGTGGTGCAGGCGTCTCGCCTGCAGACTCTGGGCATTATTGGTATCTGCAGGCGGGACGCCTGCACCACAATACTCTTACAGGTTCGCCAATCTCTGCGCCTTGTCGTGGGCGATCAGGGCGCTCACCAGGTCGTCCAGGTTGCCGGCGAGGATGGACTGCATGTTGTAGTCCGCCTCCCCTTCCGCGCCTTCGCCCTTTAGGCGATGATCCGTGCAGCGGTTCTGCGGAAAATTGTACGTGCGAATGCGCTGGCTGCGATCGCCCGAGCCGATCATGGCCTTGCGGGCGGCGGCCTCCGCCGCTACCTGGGCATTGCGGAAGTGCTCATAGACGCGCGTCGCCAGGATGCGCCGGGCCTTGGCGCGATTCTTGTGCTGGCTCTTTTCGTCACGCATCGAGACGGTGATGCCCGTGGGAATGTGTTCGAGCTTGATGGCTGACTCGACCTTGTTGACGTTCTGCCCGCCGGGGCCACCCGCCCGGCTGGTGTGCTCCTCGACGTCCTTTTCCCAGTTAATATTTCCCTCCACGTCTTCAGGCTCCGGCAGCACGGCCACTGTGGCTGCGGAGGTGTGGATCCGTCCCTGGGCCTCGGTCTCGGGCACGCGCTGCACGCGGTGCCCGCCGCCCTCATAGCCCAAGTGGCTCCAGGCGCCGTCGCCCTTGACGTTGATGACAATCTCGCGAAAGCCGCCCATGTCCGTCGGGCTGGCTGAAAGAAGCTCGAAGCTCCAGCCGTGCGCGTCGGCGTAATGCCGGTACATGTCCAGCAGGTCGCGCACGAAGAGGGCCGCCTCCTCCCCGCCCGTGCCAGCACGGATTTCCAGCAGCACCGAATTGATCTCCTCCTCGTCGCTCATCACCAGCAGGCCCTTGATCTCCTCCAGGCTCTCATCGGCCTGGCGGCGGAGGTCGGCGATCTCGCTCTCGGCAATGGCCTTGAGGTCGCTATCGCCGGCAGGATCGTCCAGGATGGCCTGGGCCTCGTCCCTGCTGGCCGCCAGAACCTTGTACTGCCGGTACGGCTCGACGATCCGGCTGAGCTTGGAACGCTCCTTGGCGAGCGCAACGATCTTAGACGCGTCGCTGGCGACGGCTGGATCGTTCATCTGCTCGGTGATGGCCGAGAATCGCTGGTCGAGTTCATCGAGCTTTGCAGTCAATGCATCGTTGGAGGCAGGCATAACGATTCCTTCCAAACATCAGGCTGACATGGCTGGCATCGAGCACAAGGCCGGCCCATTGCGAGTTTCGCATCTTGGTTCGTCCGTTGGGTCGAGAATTGCCGTCACTGTCTCTTCCGGCCCGCCGCCTGCATGAAGGGAATTCGCAACTCGCAATTCACAATTCGCAATGAAAAAGCGCCGGCTCGCGGCATTGGCTGCTGCGCGAGTTCGGCGCTTGTACTTGCTTGTGCGACGCTACTTCTTCTTGGTCTCGGCGGGCTTGGCAAAATACTGTCCGCCAAACTTCTTCTGGAATTTCTCCACGCGGCCGGCCGTGTCAACGTACTTCTGCTTGCCGGTGTAGAACGGATGGCAGGCTGAGCAAATGTCGACCTGAAGGCTCTTGGCCGTCGAGCGGGTGACGAACGTGTTGCCGCAGGCACAACGCACGGTCACGTCTTTGTATTCAGGATGAATCTTGTCTTTCATGATCTACCTCGTATCTTGACGTAAAAACCTGAATCGTCAAGTTTACCACCTGGCCAGGAGTCTTCAAGGTATTTTCGCCGGCCTTTTCACCTTTTATACGCCAGCCGAAAGGATATGTCGCCAGCGATAGGACAGGGTGCCGTGGTTTACGCAGCGAAGCGAAGTAACCACGCTTGGCTGGTAAGCGTGGTTGCTTCGTCCCTCACTGGGCAAACCACAACACCCGCCCCACGACGCTCTCTAGCCATCTTCTGCCAGGCCGCGCAGGCGATCCTCATCCAGAACCGCGACATTGCTGCCCTTGACATCGATGATGCCTTCAGCCTTCATCTTCGCCAGGGCCCGGCTGAGCGTTTCGGGGATGGTCCCGATCTGGCCGGCCAATTGCCGCTTGGTCTGCCTGAGGATCAATCGCTTCGAGCCGCCTTGCTCCATCTGGCGCAGCAGCACGCCGGCCAGCCGGGACGGCACGTCCTTCAGCGAGAGGTCCTCGATCAACTGGTTGAACTCCCGCAGCTTGGCGGATAGCCCGGCGATTATGCCCATGGCCATCTCACTATTGGCCACTACAGCCTGGCGCAGGCCCTGCTTGCTGATGGCCACCAGCTCGGCATCCGTCAAGGCCTCGGCGAAGGCTGGGTAGTTGATGCCGGCCCACATGGCTGCCTCGCCAAAACTTTCGCCCTGCCCGTAGAGATGCAATATCTGCTCGTCGCCTCGCGGGGAAATCTTGTGGATCTTCACCCGCCCGCTGACGATGACGAAAAACCTATCCGCCTTCTGCGACGGGCCGAAGATCATCATCCCGGCGGGGCAGCTCATCACGCGGCACTGGGCGACAAAGGCCCGCAACGCCTTGTCGTCCAGGGCACAGAACATGGGCACAGCCTTCATGGCTGCGATGACGGATTCTTGTGAAGGCTTGGCCATAAGGTCGTTAATCCGAACTCGGATTTGCTAGCTCTTCTTCAGCACGTCCAGCAGGATCTCTAAGCCCTTTTCGATCAATTCATCCGTGATGGTCAGCGGCGGGGCCAGGCGCAGGACCTTCTCCTGCGTGCAGTTGATCAGCAGCCCGCGGGCCATCGACTCCTTGAACACGTCGCCGCCGGGGCCGTCCAACTCCACGCCGATCATCATGCCCGCGCCGCGAACGTCCTTGACGCGGCCGATCTTTGCATCGCGGATGGCAGCCATCATCGCGGCGCCCTTTTCCTTTGCCCGCGCTACCAGGTCTTCATCGCGAATCAGCTTGTACACAGCAGCGCCCACAGCAGCACACAGCGGATTTCCGCCAAGCGTGCAGCCGTGCTTGCCTGGCTGGAGAACGTCCTGCCATTTCGGCGCCGCCACGCAGGCTGCCACCGGCACGCCGCCGCCGACGGCCTTTCCCAGCGTCATGGCGTCAGGCTGGATGTCGTGCAGTTGATACCCGTACCATTTGCCCGTCCGCGCTGGAGCGGTCCAGACCTCGTCGGCCACCAGCAGCACGCCCTTCTCGTCGCAAAGCTTCCGCAGGCCCTGAACGAAGGCCTTGGCGGGCACGTTCATGCCGCCTTCGCCCTGGATGGGTTCCAGGAAAACGCCGGCGGTCTTGTCGTCCATGGCTGCCTTGACGGCATCGAGATCGCCGAGGTTCACCTTGACGCTGCCCTCGAGCATCGGCTCGAAGCCCTTCTGGAACTTCTCGGGCGTCAGCGAGAGCGCGCCCATCGTCCGGCCATGAAAGCAATTGTTGAAGCTGATGATCTTGTAGCGGCCTGCCCCGGCTGCCAGGCGAACCAGTTTCAGCGCAGCCTCGTTTGCTTCCGCGCCGCTGTGGCAGAAGAACACCTTGCCGCCAAAGCCATTCTCGGTGATCGCCTTGGCCAGTTGCGTCTGCGGCTCGTTAGTGAACAGGTTGCCGCAGCACAGAAGCTTGTCAGCGTGGGCCTTTATCGCCGCCGAAACGGCTGGATGGCAATGCCCGCTGACCCCGCCCGCCCCGAAGCCCGCGAAGAAGTCGATGTATTCCTTCCCGTCGGCGTCCCAAATCCTCGCCCCGCTGCCGCGAACCATCGCCACCGGCAGACGGCCATAGTTCGGGATCAGGTACTTGTTCGTTGCCTCAACCAACTGCGATTGCGTGTGCATTCATCTCTCTCCGGTTAGAACCAGTCAAAGAAAAAGGAAGGAAGATATTTCTTCTATAGTTTCCGCGCGTCCGCGTCAAGAATTCCCTACGACATTTACCGCTGAGCGAAGAGCCTTGATGTGCTCGGGCGTCGTGCCGCAACAGCCGCCGATGAAATTCGCGCCGGCCTCGATGAGCTTCGGCGCGAATGAGGCGAATTCAGCCGGGCCCATCGGGAACTTCGTCCCTTCGCGCGTCAGAACCGGCAGGCCTGCATTGGCCTTGATCCAGATGGGCAGGTGCGTCGCAGCCCGCAGTTGCCTGCAAACGCTGATATAGCTTTCTGGCCCCACGCCGCAGTTAGCGCCAACCGCATCGGCGCCTTCGTGATTGGCCAGGGCGGCCAGGTCGGCGGGCTTGTTGCCCATCATGGTGAGGGCTTTGTCCGGCCCGCTGGCAAATGTCATCGAGATGACAACCGGAAGCAAGCAGGCCCTCTTCACCGCCCGCAAGGCTATCGCTATCTCTTCAAGTTCGGCGAACGATTCCAGCACGATGGCGTCAGCCCCGCCGAAGGCCAGCGCCTCAGCCGCCTCGGCAAAGGCGGAGGCGATTGACTCCTTGGGCGTGTCCTCCATCATGACGATCTTGCCGGTTGGCCCCATCGAGGCGAA
>CAYQJH010000201.1:1766-5699 GCA_964417755.1 uncultured Planctomycetaceae bacterium | reverse complement strand
CCCAGTTCCATGACCCTCGCACTGGCAGAGAGCGGCAAGGCCGGCCATCGCCTCGGCCAGATCCAGTCCGCCGGCGCCGCCGGGGCAGGCATCGGACTCGTGCTTGCCCTGGTCCTGACGCATTGGGGCGTCCACATCCGCCCGCTCTACGCCCTATCGGGCTTCTTCGCATTATTAGGCGCGGCGGCGTGCCTGGCCATCCCGCGACAGATCAAGACTCCCGGCCCGAGGCTGGTCTTACGGCGCAAGTACGGCATCTTTTACGCCCTGAACTTTCTTGAAGGCTGGCGCAAGCAGATATTTATTGCGTTCGTCGGCTATCTCCTCGTGAAGCAATACCACACCCATTTAACAACCATGCTGGTCTTGTGGATCATCGGCCAGGGCGTCGGCTATGTGCTGGCGCCGCGCGTCGGCAAGCTCATCGACCGGTTCGGCGAACGCAAGAGCCTGATCTTCTATTATGCCTGCATGGTCCTTATCTTCCTGGGCTATGCACTGTGGCAGGACAGGCGCATCCTGTTTGTCCTCTTCATCCTGGACAATGCATTCTTCCTCTTTACGATGGCATTCACTACCTACCTGAACCGCATCGCGCCGCAGGCCGAGCATACTGCCAGCCTGAGCATGGGCGTGGCTGTCAACCATATCGGAGCAGTCGCCATGCCGCTGGTTGGCGGGCTGCTGTGGAACTACATGGGATATCATTGGGTATTTGCCGGCGGCGCAGCCGTCGCCATCATCAGCGCCATCGTAAGCATGACTCTGCCCAAGCATGAGGTGACATTAAATGCCGCGTGAACTTCATATTCTTGTCCCCACCGACTGCGCCGAGGATGTCATCGCCGCAGTCAAGCATCTTGCACCGCACGCCCATGTGCATCGAAGCGACGAGCTTCAGCGCGATCCATCCCTGCTGGACAAACTTGAAATCACCTATGGCACGCTCAGCAGCCAGCAGTATGCCAAGGCAAAGAACCTCAAGTGGACGCAGTCGCTTGGGGCCGGCTGTGAATGGGCGCAAGATCCTGTTGTGCGAGATCACCCTGTAATCGTCACCAACTCCCGCATCCACGCGGTGCAGATAAGCGAACACTTGTTCGGCCTGCTGCTGATGCTCACGCGCCGCCTCCAGGACGCAGTGAAATCTCAGATGCGCCACGCATGGGAGCGTCCGGATTCCAGCCTTCTGCATTCTCTGCCAGGCAAGACCCTGTGCATCCTCGGCCTTGGCACGATTGGCCGGCGCTGCGCAACCCTGGGCAAGGCGCACGGCATGCGCGTCATCGGCCTGCGCCGCCACGCCAAGCCCGCGCCTGACGTGGACATTGTTCTGCCGGCTGAGGAATTGAATGAAGCAATCGCCCAGGCGGATGTCATAATGAACCTCCTGCCGGGCGTGACGAGTACTGCAAAGATCATCAGCCGGACACAGTTCGCATTGATGAAGCCCTCCTGCCTGCTGCTCAATGCAGGCCGGGGCATAACAATCGACACCGAGGCATTGATCAAGGCGCTTCAGTCCGGCCGCATAGCCGGCGCCGGCCTGGACGTGGTAGACCCCGAGCCGCTGCCGCCCGAAAGCCCGCTCTGGGACATGCCCAATGTCATCATCACAGGGCATTATTCAGGCTCCATCGACACGTATTTCCAGCAGGCAGGCGAGATATTCCTGCGTAATCTGCGCCACTACCTGGCCCGCGAGCCGCTGGAGTTCATGGTGGACAAGAAGACAGGCTACTGAGCCGCGAGGCACAGGGCACTGTGGATGGGTGCCGTGGCCGCGGAGTGTGCGGCCACGCAGATCTTCACTACGCAGTGCCCCCAAAATACCGCATTGAGGCCTTCTTGTATTCTCGTGTCGAGAATAAGACCTGATACGAACCGAGGTCGTGATCGCGGGCGATCCGCTCAACAAAGGCAAGCACTTCCTCGCGCGTCTTTCCGTGCACCATCGCAAAGAGATTGTATGGCCAGTCGCTCAGCGTGGGCCTGCGGTAACAATGCGAAATCTTTGCATAGTCTGCCAGGACGCTGCCGACGCTATCGATACGTGTTTGATCGATCGAAAAGACGGCCATGCCATTGGCGGCGAAGCCGGCCTTTCGATGCGCCAGCACCGCCCCGTACCGACGAACGACCCCGACAGCCAACCAATTCTTCAATTGCGCCAGCACAGCCTGGACGTCCATGCCCGCCTGGCGTGCGATCAGGTCGAACATGTCATCGCTTGGCGCGATATCGCCCTGGAGCACGGCTGCCAGCTTGACCTGGGGCCCATCAAGAACAATGGGACGTTCTTCTTCACTGTGGGACGGGTCAGCCAGAATGGAGGCATTTGCAGTGAGCTTCCGCTTTGCCGCCTTCTTGCCCGGTTCATCATTGAACGCGAACGTGACGCGGGCCTTATACATCGCCAAGGCCGGCAGCGAGACAAAATCGATCCCGGTTTTCTGGCGCAGTTTCGCAAGCGTCCGCTCCAGTTCGGCCTGGCTGGCGCAAGTGATCGTGAACCACAGGTTGTATGCGTGATCTCGCTGGTAATTGTGCGTCACGCTGGGCAGATCGTTCAATTCTGCGGCCACCGCGTCGATTCGGTCAGATGGCACCTTCCCGGCTGCCAGCGTGGAAACAAAGCCAAGTCTCTTCGAGTCGAAGATCGCGCCGATGCGACGAATTACCCCATCGCCCACGAGCTTTTTTGCGCGAAGCAGCGCCTGGCCGGCCTGAAGATCGAGCTTGGACTCCAGGGCCGAAAAAGGCGAAGGCGCGATCGGAAAGTCCTCCTGCAACATCTCCAGCAGCCTCTTGTCCACTTCATCCAGAGGCCTCGCCGGGGCGGGCATTTCAGCGGGGCTTACGGCGGACCTTCGCCTGGGCTGATACAGGCAGAACGGCTCCTCAGCCAGGTAGTCGCCGCTGATGGCCAGCGCCCGCGCCCTGCAGCCGCCGCATACCTTGCGGAACTCGCAATAGCCGCACCGGCCATGATATGAATCAACATCCCGCACCTGGCGGAAAACCTCGGAGTTATCCCAAACGGAACGGAAGTCGCAATTCGCCTTGCGGATGTCGCCGCAGGGCGTCTCCATAAAGCCGCAGATCTGCACCGTCCCGACGTGCGATATGAATGCAAAGCTCTTGCCGCCCATGCAGCCTTTGGAGGCTTGCGCCGCGCCCGCACCGCCGCACTGGCGAAGAATCCGCTGGTAATGCGGCGCGCACGTGACGCGAAGCTGGATGTCGCTGCGTCCTTGATGGCCAGCTAGCCATTGAAGCGACTGCTCGTACTGCTCTGCCGAAAGCTCCTGCTCCACCAATTGCTTTCCGCGGCCGGTGGGCACAAGCAGAAACGGGTTGAACACGCTGGCTCCAAGCCGAATCGACAGCTCGAGAATCGCTTCAAGCTGTTCCACGTTGTGCCGGCTGATCGTGGTGTTTATCTGGAACTCCAGCCCTGCTCGCCGCACAGCTGCTATACCCGCCAGACATGCCTCGAATGATCCCGCCATGCCGCGGAAGGAATCGTGCGTGCCGGCTGTCGCGCCGTCGAGCGAAATGCTGATGCGGCGAATGCCGGCATCGACGATTTTTCGTGCCGATTCATCATTGAGCAGCAGCCCGCATGGCGCCATTACGGTTGGAAGTTGGAGAGTCCTGGCTGAATACGCCGCGATCTCGTAGATGTCCTCGCGGAGCATTGGCTCGCCGCCGGTGAGGATGATGATCGGCCTGGCGAACGAGGCGATGTTGTCCAGGAGCCTCTTGCATTCATCGGTGCTGAACTCATCCGGACAGATCGTGTTCTGGGCTGCCGCCCGGCAATGCCGGCAATTCAGCAGGCACCGCCGCGTGACCTCCCATGCGATCAGGTGAGGCCGGTAGATACCCTCTTGCTCAGTGTGAATATGTTCAGGATGATTCATGAGGTCT
>CAYQJH010000201.1:0-1666 GCA_964417755.1 uncultured Planctomycetaceae bacterium | reverse complement strand
CCGGTAGATACCCTCTTGCTCAGTGTGAATATGTTCAGGATGATTCATGAGGTCTCTGTGTTGCCTGATCGTAAGTCTTCACGGCGAACCGCAGAATATCCAACACCCAAGAACTTCGGTGCCACCCCCAAGTACTCTTGGGGGTGTTCGTCCGATTGGGGCAACACCCCCAAGCAAACGGCCCTTCGATAAGCTCAGGGCAAGCAACGGCGCTTGGGGGTGGCACCAAGCGTCAAGCTTCTTGCTTCGCCACTGCGTTAGACGCTGTCGCGATTTCCTCATCGCTTAGGTAGCACGCTGGATCGCTTGCCCACAGGTCGCCGGTGGCAGCCTCCGCACGCACGCGGAAATTGCCTCCGCAGATATCCAGGAAACGGCACTTGGCGCACCTGCCTTTGACGTGAGGGCGTTTGTCCTTCAGGCGGGCCAGAAACTCATTGCCCTGATCGGCCCAAATCTGCGAGAACGGCCGCTGCCGCACGTTGCCCAGGCTCACGTGCCGCCAGAACTGGTCCGGATGCACGCTGCCGTCCCAACTCACGCAGCCGATGCCGTTGCCGGAGGAATTCCCGCCGTTCATCTTCAGCAATTCCAGCACGTCGGCCGCTCGGGCGCTGCCTTCGCGAAGCATGCGCAGGTACAAATATGGCCCGTCGCAATGGTTGTCCACCGTGAGGATTTCCTTGGGATTGCCAGCGGCATGAAGCGCAGCCGTCTTATCGATAATCAGGTCCACCACGCGGCGGGTCTGCTCGTGGTCGAGGTCTTCAGCCATCAGCGTCGCCCCTCGGCCGGCATAGACCAGGTGATAGAAACACGCGCGGGGAATATCTTCATCGACCAATAATCGAAAAATGTCGGCCACGTCCGCGGCATTCCGCCTGTTGATGGTGAATCGCAGGCCCACCTTCACGCCGGCCTTGCGGCAATTGCGAATGCCCTCAAGTGCGCGATCAAACGCGCCATCCAGGCCGCGGAAACGGTCGTTGGTCGCCTTCATTCCATCCAGCGACACGCCAACATAGCTCAGGCCGATCTCGCGCAATTGTTCAGCAACGGCCGGCTCGATCAGCGTGCCATTGGTGGAAATTACCGCCCGCAAGCCCAGTTGCCTTGCCCGAGCCGCCAGTTGCAGCAGGTCGCCGCGGATCAGCGGCTCCCCGCCGGAAAAAAGCACAACCGGCGCACCGAAGGCGGCCAGGTCTTCCAGCATGGCGTAACCTTCGTCAGTGGTCATTTCGCCGTCGTACTTAACGTCTCTCGACTGCGAATAGCAGTGCACGCATCGCAGGTTGCAGCGGCGGGTGCAATTCCACACCACGACCGGCTTCTTGTCTTTGGAGAACTGCAGCAGGTGGCTGGGGAGCCCTTTGCTCTGTGCGCCGTAGCGCAGAACGTCGGACGGTTCCACGGTGCCACAATAGAGTTTGGATATTCCGATCATTGAGCAAGCACTCGCTATCTCGGCTTCGTCCCATCGTAGTCAATCATGGCATCCAGCAGTCCCGGAATTGAGAAGTTCTTTGCTTCTGCTGTCGGCTCAAGGCAAAACTTTCGCAAGGCTGCGGAGGTCGACGGGCCGATGCTGGCAAGACGAATGCCGGCAAGGAAGTCTTTTGGCACAAGGGTAGCATCGACGCTGCCAATCGCGGCGATGAAGTTCTCT
>CAYQJH010000200.1:0-5748 GCA_964417755.1 uncultured Planctomycetaceae bacterium | reverse complement strand
CAAGATGGGCGACGTGTCGCTGCTGCTGCGGGAGATGCACTAGTGGATTCTGCGCAATCACTACCGCCAGTGGCGCCACGGCCTCAACTGAACCCACTGCTTCATCATCCCGGTCTTCAGCCTGCACCGTCTCTACACGCGGCGCGGCGAGATCCTGGCGGTCAAACGCCGCACCTGCTATTGGGGCCTGCCGCTACTGCTTGCCGGAATCTGCTTCCAGATTCTCTCCGTGTATCCCATCAAGAATGATTGGCTCTACGAGTTGAACATGCTGGTGGTGATCTTCGCCCTGGTGCTGCTGCTGGCCGGGCCGCGGATGATCAAGCTGACTTGGGTGCCGATCCTGTTCCTGTTCTTCGCGATGCCCATCCCGCCGAATCTCTACCAGCGGATGGCCTATCCGCTTCAGGAATTGGCTGCCCGCAGTTCAACCTCGCTGCTTCAGGCCTTCGGTGTGGTGATTACCAACGCGGGCAGTTCGCTTGAGATCATCAGTTGGCTGGGAAAGAAGTTTCCCATCGAGGTCGTGGAAGCATGCAGCGGCGTGCGGTCGCTGATGGCGTTCCTGGCCCTGGGTGTGGCGATGGCATATTTGGAAGAGCGTCCGGTCTGGCAGAGGGTCATATTTGTTTTGTGCGTGGTCCCCGTTGCGGTATTGTGCAATGTGCTGAGGGTGGCCATTACCTGCCAGATGTACGTGATGGACAAGCCCGCCTGGGGCGAGAAGTTCATGCACGAATTCACCGGCATCCTGATGCTCATCCCGGCATTTGCAATGTTGTGGCTCGTGGGCAAGATTCTCTCGAGCCTCTTTGTGGAAGTAGAGGAAGAAGAAGTGGTTCCCGCCCGCAGCACGACAGCCGCCCCGCAGGCCCAGCAAGGGGAAACGGATCAATGAACGACCCAAAGCGATCCATCTTCGCCACCTTGCTCAAGGACCGCGCATTCCTGATCGCAGTCGTGATCCTGGCCGTTTCAGCCGGCGGCTGGGAAATGGCGACAAAGGCATTGGGCGTTGTGCTTCGCAAGGAGCCCGTGCCCTGGCCGGCACATGTGCAGGTGGACAACAAGTGGCGCAACACGTCTTTCCCTGCCGAGATCGGCGCTTACCGCCTGGCCGGAGACGGCGAACTTGCGGTCGATCAATCAGGCCGGCCCGTAAAGGATGGCCTTGCCGACGGCGAGCGTACTCATAACGACGAAATTCTCGAAAGTCTTTTTGCCGGACAACTGATCGACAAGCTTCGCGACAATCGTTCCAGTGTCTGGTATTTCTCGCGAGTCTACGGCGACAGCCGGGTATCTATCACCAGTCCGCAATACAGGTATTGGCTCCTGGATGTCACCTACTACACGGGCGCCCTGGATACCGTGCCGCATATCTCGGCCACGTGCCTGAACGCAGCCGGCGCCACAGTGCTGAAAGAAACGGACTTCAGCGTTAGCGTCCCGGAGGCGCCCAAGCCGTGGAACGAGCCGCTGACGATCAGAAGGGTGCTTTTCAGCGACCAGAACCGGCTCTACCTGCAATACTACTTCTTCAGCATGAACGGCGAGCCGAATAGCTCTCGCGAGATGGTGCGCGCCAAGTTGGCTAGCCCGCTGAAGAAATATGTATACTTTGCAAAAATACAAGTCTCGCCCCGCTATCCGGTAACCGATGAAGCGGAAATGGATCTAAGAACGAGGGAATTCATTACTACTTGTTTGCCGGCCGTTCTGAAGGATATCGCCATGCCGTCGGATATCCGCCTGCTGGAGTCGGCTAACGCATCTGGGAAGTGAGCATCATGGCAAAGAAGAAGAAACTCAATAAGCGTGCGGTGATTCTGTTGTCGGTCGCGGGAGTTGCCGTCCTGGCCGGCGGACTCGGCATTGTTCTTTCTCGTCTGCCCAAGGACCCCGAAGCGGCGATGCGCAAGGGCGATGACGAGTACAAGAACAAAAACTTCATCCGGGCGGACCAATATTACAGGGAAGCGGTTGTACAGGCTAACAAGGCCAATGCGCCTCGGGCCCTGTATTACCAGAAGCTCGTCCAGCTTCACCTGGAATGGCTTAAGAGCCCCATCCTCAATCAGACCGAGCAGGTAGAGCATTACACCATCGCCAAGGACAGTGCGAAGATGGCGCTTCGGATTGCCCCCGCCGACATCGAGACGCATCATCTTCTTTGCGACATGATGTGGCAGTATGAGATCCTCCGCAGCGCCAATCCGCCTGCCGCCACTTGGTCGGGATTCATCGCCGCCGCGGATGAATTGCTTCGCCACGATCCAAACGACGCCACGATGTACTTCCGGCGAGGTTATGCCAAGAACGAGATGTTCAGCCGCAAAGGCGGCGACGAATATCGCCTGGCCGCCGTCGAAGATCTGAAGAAGTCGCTCGAACTCAAGGGCGATCAGCCTGATACCTGGCAGACGCTGGCGATGCTTTATGCGCAGATGAATGAATTCGCCCAGGCGGAGAAGACATTTGCCGATGCCATTGCAGCCCTGCCGCCAAGCGCGCAGGTGCATGTTACTTTCGCCAACTTCCTCATCCGCCAGTCCAAGCCCGATGAGGCGCTGAAGCAACTTGAAGAAGCCTGCCGGATCGAGCCAACCAGTCCGATAGGGCAGATGGCCCTGGCAAGATACTACATCTCTCAATCGAAGTTGGAACCCGCTCAGAAGGCGCTTGAAGAGGCGATTCGAATTGCCCCTCAAGAGTCTGGTGGCTATGCCTCGTTGGCAGATCTGTACATGCAGCAAGGCAAACTTGATGAATCGGTCATCGTGCTTCGCGACGGACTCAAGATGCTAAGCGGCCCCTCTTCGGCGCCCGCCACCGACGAAGCAACGGCAGGCCAGAGGCTGGACATCGGCCGGGCCAGGCTCAGCGACGCCCTGGCGACCAAGCTGTTGTTGCTGGCGTAACGCAATCCGCAGGAACGCCAGCAGTACATCGATCAGGCCAGGCAGTGCCTCGACGCCATGATGGCTTTGGGCGGCGGGATGACCATTCCGGTGGCCAAGATCAACGGCCGCATCGCCTTCCTCGAAAAGCGTTATGACGACGTCATCAACGAGCTTAAGCCTCTATATGATCCTGCCAATCTGGACCGGGGAGTCGCCTGGCTGTTGGTTGATGCCTATCAGAACAAGATGACGCCCGGCCCGGCTGAACAGATCATTCGCGACATGCTGAAACTGCCGGACGGCACTCGAGAACCTCTGCTGCATCATCGCCTGGCGGTGCTGATGATGTATCGCAACGACATGGGCCAGGCCAGCAAGGAGCTGGCGCAGGCGTTGGCTATTGATCCCACGTTTGCACCGTCGCTGGAACTGATGAAGAGACTGCGTTCCATCGAAACTGCCCAGGTTCCCGCCAACATCTCCACCCCGGACGCGCTGCTTATGCTGCAGGTGGCTCGTCAGAAGATTACGGTGAATCAAATTGAAGATGGAATGCGGATCGTTCGCAACGTCCTGGCGCAGCGGCCGGATGATGCCGAAGTCGTCCTGATGGGCGCGCGCGTGCTTGGAATGGCGCAGCAGGACGATGAGGCTATTGCACTCCTGCAGAAGGCGGCTGAGAAGAATCCCGCGGATAATCGCATCCAGTCTTTGCTGGCCCTGGCCAAAGAGAAGGACCCCGCCAAACAGAAGGAGCTGAGACTGGCAGAGGCGGACAAGACCGAAGACCCACTTACCAAGGCGCTGCAGAAGGCGCAGATATGCCTGCAGTCTTCAGACATTGCCGGCTATGAGAAGTATGTCAACGAGGCTGCCGGCGTGGATCCTCAAAACCCCGTCGTCATTGAAGCGCAGTTGCGCCTGATAATGTCTCGCACCAAGGACAATTCCGACTGGGAGACCCAGGCACGGCAGACAGTCGCCAAGCTGAAGGATAGCGCCCTGGCGAAGTACTTCTCCGGCGAGATCGCCTACACCAAGGGCGATTTCAAGCAGGCTATCAGCGACTTTACCGCAGCCCTGAAGGACCGCGAAGAAAAGAGCATTCGCTGTCGTCTTGGCGATGCGCATGCAGCCATGAACGACTTCGCGAAGGCACAGGAGGTCTATCGGGCCGTCTTGATGCTGGATCCCGGTTTTCCGTCGGCTCTGGTGTCGATGGCCAAGATCACAGCCCGGACTTCTCCAGGCCCGGAGCACGAGCAATATGTGGAGCAGGCCTACCAGGTGCTGCCAACGGATCCTTACGTGAGGAAAGAATACTTGAGGATCCAGCAGGACCAGATGTCGCCGGACAAGGCTATCAAGGCTCGCAACGACTTGCTCAAGCAGTATCCTGATGACTTGGACAACATGATGCAACTGGCAATGCTTTACGAGCGCAGCAAGCAGTTGAATAAGGCTGAAGAGCTTTACAACCAGGTCTGCGAGAAGTCTCCGGACAAGCTGGGCGCGCTGCGACAACTGCTGCGCTTCTACACCAAGATGGATCCGCCCAAGCATGCGGAGATTGCGCGGCTCCAGAATATGGTCGTGGACAAGACCCTGTTCCCCGACACGGTTGCTGCGATGATCCTCTATGCGGACTCGTGTGTCTGGCAGGGCACGTCCTTCTTGAGGGAGAAGGCCCGCAACGCTTACGCGCGGGCCATTGAAATGAATGAAAAGGACCCGCGCGGCTATCGTGCGATGGCTGCCTTCGAGAGCGATCAGGGCAATGCGCTGGAGGCCCTGCGCCACATGCGGAGCTACTGCGACCTTATCCAGGCCAGCAATGACCGCACCCAAACGGACAAGATCATTGCAAGGAAGGAAATGGCCCGGGCAATGATCGAGGCTGGTCAGTTTGACGAAGCTCTTGGCGTGCTCAAAGGCGTGCTGGCGGAAGACCCCGCCGACGCTCAGGCCCTGGGCGACGAAGCTGTCGTGCTCATGCGCCAGGACAAGATGGATGAAGCGGAGAAGTTGCTCAACCAGGCTGTGGAGAACAACCGCATGCACGTCGAGCCGCTGATCCTCCGCGCATCGCTCTACGTGAGCAAGACCGATATTGCCAAGGCTGAAGCGGATCTCGAAGCGGCCAGGAAGATGTCGAGCCATCCGGAGATTCTGCGGCGGATCGCATCCCTGTTCGTTCGGATGGGTAAGGTCGACAAGGCTGAGCAGGTCTACAACGACATTTTGACAGGCAATAGCGACAATCCGCAGGTGATGTACGAGCTGGCGCTGCTGTATCTGAATCGCCCCACGCCCGACTACACTCACCTGGATGCACTGCTGGAACAGGCCCAGAAGAAGGCCACCCAGAAGGTGATGTTCTATAAGCTGGAAGCCGAAGGGCGCAAGCGTCGAGGGCAGACGACTGAACAGATCCGCGCGCTTGAAAAGGCCTATGAGCTTTCGCCGGATCGGGCCAGCACGGAGGCCCTTGTCAGCGTGCTGATCGACGCCAATCAGGCTGACCGTGCGGCGCAGGTTCTTCAAGCAGCCCCGGAGAAGGAAGCCATTTGGGTCAAGGCGTTGTCGGCCCGGCTGATGGCCAAGCAGAAGAGGGTCGCCGAAGCGGAAGACGCCTTTAAGTCGGTGGTTGAAAACTGCCAAGGCGGCGACCTGCTTTTCGTCCTGGAGCAGATGGAGCGAGCCTATGGGGCCAAGGAAGGCATCGCCAAACTAGATGCATGGAAGATCAACCGCTCGGAAGACTTGATGTTTAATCTGCGCCTGGCGTACTGGTACGCGATGAGCAACCTCAGCGACGCGGTAGCTCTGTCCAAGGCGCTGCTGG
>CAYQJH010000199.1:4174-5813 GCA_964417755.1 uncultured Planctomycetaceae bacterium | reverse complement strand
CAGGAGCGTCCAGCCAATCGCCAGCCAGGCGACCGTCGTCCCCAACAGCCAGTAGAGATCGGGGTTGGACCAGAGATCGACGACCGGCATACCGTAGACGGTGAGATCACGCAGGAGGCGCACGCCTGCGGTCAAGGGCAACACGAGCGTGATTGCATCCAGCCAGGCGACGTTGTCCAGCGGCGCCAGCGCCCCAGTCACGAAGAGCAGGGCCGTCGACACAGCAACGGTCAGCGAAGCGACGTTTTTGAAGATGAGGTGAAGCCCCGCCAGCGCATAGCCCAATCCGAAAACGCCCAACATTGTGAGCAAGAAGATGATCACCGCCGCCCATGACAGCGCCGGCCACACGCCGAACAGGGGGAAGATGACCGCAGCGACAAGGGCTGTCTGGACGACCAGCGAGCCGAAGATCACCAGGCTGCGGGCCGCCAGGATGACATGCGGCGAGATGGCACTCAGAAAGAGCTGCTCCAGGGTGCCCCAGGACGCGTCCTCGGCCAGCCCGCCGGCGATGCGCAACAGGCAGCCATCGGCCACGCGCCAGGTCAGATAGCCGACCGCCGAAGCCAGCACAGCCTCAGCGCTGTAACTGCCCTCCGTCGCCAACTCGAACAGGCCCGTCAGCAGCACGAATCCCAGCGTAAACAGCGCGAAGTTGGCGGCGTAGTCCAGGAGATAGGCGCGCGTCCGCAGGATTTCGCGACGGGTCTCGGCTTGCAGGAGGCGCGCCACCATCACGCCCCTCCCGTCAGGGTCAGGAAGACTTCCTCCAGGCTGGCCTGCCTGCGCCCGCAAGATTCGATAACGAGGCCTTGTTCGTCAAGCCGCTGCAGGAGCTGCAGCACCGTCGCCTGGTCTGCCCCTTGCCACGTCATCAGGGCGCCATCGCTTGCGGGGGCAGGGGTCAGGCCGGGGAATGCCTGGATGAGCACGGTGGCAAGCTCGGATGGCAATGGACTGCCGAGGCGGATCTCGACTGTGTCGCGATGGCCGTCGAAACGCTTGAGCAGCGTCTCCGTGCGGTCACAGGCAACCTCGCGCCCCTGATGGATGATGAAGATGCGGTCCGCCAGTTTCTCGGCCAGCGGCAGGGTGTGGGTGGTCAGGAGAATGGCCTTGCCCTGCTCGCGCGCCAGTTGTTGGATGGTGGCCTCCAGCACGCGCGCCGATTGCACGTCCAGCCCCAGGGTCGGTTCGTCCAGCAGCAGCAGCGCTGGATCATGGATGAGAGCGGCCGCAACCGCAAGCTTCTGCTGCATGCCCCGGCTGAAATGCCGCACCTCTTTGTCCTGGTGGGCGCTCAGGTCAAGGAGTTCGAGCAGCCGGTCGATGCGAACGTCGAGTTCCCTGGCCGGCGCCCGCCGCAGCCGCCCGAAGTAGCGCAGATTCTCGCGCGCCGACAGGCGCCAGTACAGGTTTCGCGCTCCCTCGAGCACGGCGCCGATGGAGGCAACTGCCTGGGTGCGGCGTTTGACGATGTCGATGCCGTTGACCTCGATCACCCCGCTCGATGGCAGCACGAGACCGGCCGCCATCTTGACGCTGGTGGTCTTGCCGGCCCCATTTGGCCCCAACAGGGCGAAGATCTCGCCCGCTTCGATGCCGAACGAGACGCCGGCAACAGCCGGCGTTTGCG
>CAYQJH010000199.1:0-4074 GCA_964417755.1 uncultured Planctomycetaceae bacterium | reverse complement strand
GTGGCAGCGGTCAGCGGCGCCGGCAGGATCGCCTCAAGCGGCACGGCGACCTCTTGCTGGACGCGAATCCGCTCCGTCTTCTCGAAGCGGTCAAGGATGTCGGCCAGCGCCAGGTGGATGCCCTGGTCGAGCAGGGGAGGCCGCAACCCGGCGCAGATCTGCCGCAGCTGGCGCACGGCCAACTGTAGGCTGGCCTGGCTCCCCGCAATGGCCTTGCCCGGCTCCGGGATCGTCGATAACTCCTGAAGCGCCTTCGAGACCTGGTAGAGAGGCTCATCGTGCAGTTGCAGACTCACGTCGCGACGCTGCCGGTCGGTGTTCTGCATCATCTTCAGGGTCATTGCCAATGAGACCTCAGCTTGCTCGACCAGGCGCAAAGTCATGATCATCGTGTCGCCCAATTGCTGTAGCGCCTCGATGTGACGGTCGTGGTAAATGCCGCCGCCCGCCCGAGGGCCAAGCACAAAAAGACCTTGCAGGTCGTTCTGCATCCGGAACGGCACAGCCAAATCCGCCCAGGGCAGCGTTTGGAAGAGAGGGTGACTGGCAGCAGTTGCCGCCAGCAACGGCTGCTCAGGACCAGAAGATGGCAGGGCTGAGGCCATGTTTGCTTCCAACCGTACGCTGGCAACGCACTCCCAACGTCCCCGATCGTTGCGCTGGTAGAAGGCGCCACGGCTGATGTCCAGGTCTGCCGTCATGTCCTGGAACACCCTTTGGAGGACAGAGCGCTCCGGTTGGCGAGCCAGAGCAGCAGTCCATGCCTGCCGGCGTTCCGGGCTGGGCGCGGTCTCACCAAAGATGATTGAGTCCACGGCAAAGCCCAGGGGCCGGCCCAGCAGGGGAAGGCCGAGCATGACGCTGCCAAAGATGGTAAGACTGCTCAGCCAGAAGCTCAGAGCGGGGGAGGCGGTCGGAACAAGACGCACGAGCAGGGCGTAGACGGTGACGCCCAGGAGCGCGATCAGGAGCAGGGTCAAGGTCTTCGTTACGAAGAGGTCCAGACCCAGAAAGCGGCCGCGCAGCAGCACATAGAGATAGGCCAACGGCAGCAGGAGCAGCAGTAGGAAGGACAGTTTCCACGGCAGGATCGGCGCACCCCAGAGGAAGCGGGGGACGATGGTCAGCATGACCAGGGGGAGCGCCGCCAGGCAGGTGAGGATCAGGAGGATGAGCACCTGCCGGCGGCTATGTGAGGTCGGGAGCCGAAGGTAGCGGGCAAACAGCAGCAGTGGGTTGGTGACCAGAGCTGCGGCCACGATCCCATAGACTGGCCAGGGCGTGTACGCGCCCGGCTGCTGGAGACGAAAGAGGGTGTAGAAGCCGGCGCCAGCGGCCATAATGTAGAGAGCGATCAGGATGGGTCGGCGACGGTAAGATGCTGTGGCCTTCCACGGCAGCAGGGCAAGGTCCACAAAGCCAACGGCCGCCAGAGGCGTGAGCAGGCAGAAAGTGAAGGCAGCGGTGGGCACGTTGTACAGGCTGGCCTCGGAGGCGGCAAGGCCGATGCTCAGCCCGGCAGCCGTGGAGGCGAAAAGCCAGGCGCCGCGGTTGTTGCGAGCGGCGAAGAAGAGGGCCAGGCCGGCCACCAGGATGGAGGCGAAGGCCACGACGCCGATGACCAGGGGCTGGAGCGCCATGTCGAATGTGCGCGGCGTCACCGGCACGGACAGGGTCAGTTGCCGCTCGCTTCGTTGCACCTGGTGGGTGTAAACGCCCGGACCGTGGGCATAGAGGGGACGGTTGGAGGCGGCGGAGATGCCGTCAACGGCCAGCACCAGGTCACCCGCCTGCAAAGGGCTGGTGGCTGCATGCGATGGGAGGACGCTCAGCACGCGGATGCCGTCTGCCTGCGGCTGGGCGACATAGCCGAAGTTGGGCACAGCTATGACAGCCGCCGTGTAGTAAAGGGCCAGGGCCAGGCTGACGACGAGGAAAAGGTATCTCATGGCGGGAATGGCCTTGACGGGAATTCTCCCGCCAACAGATCGATGTAGCGCAAGAGATGGATGGAACTGGCAGATGGCATCTCGGCCAGCGCCGCCAGGGCCTTGTGCCGATACAGGACGGCCATGCGACCGATGTAATCGAAGGCGCCCATGGCGGCGGCGATGGTTCGCAGCTCTTCAGGTCGACGGCCTTGCAGGGTTTTGTCGCACAACAACTCCTGCAGGCAGGGATATTGGGGATGCGCCCGCTGCTCGTGGAGGTAGAGCAAGGGCAGGGTCATTCGTCCACCCGTGAGATCGCCCTCCGGGGTCAGGAAATCGCTGCCATCGTCGCCGATCTGAATGAGCACACCCAGTGCTAGGCCGTAGTCGTATGCCGCCTGCCAGGCTTTGGCGTCGGACGAGCCCACCATGGCGCCGGCTCTCGCTACGATGCCGAACAGATGGCCGGAAATGGCGAAAACCCGGCGAAAGTAGCTTTCCAGATCGGTCGCCGGCATCGCCTGCTCCCTGGCAGCCAGAAAGCCAGCAGAGGCAAAAGACGTCTGGATGTCTCGCATCACCGAATCCGGCGCTCCCAACTCAGCCAGGCACGCCTGGGCTGCAAAGACAGCGGCCAGGCCGACGTTGAATGCGAGGGCCGGCTCCCATTCATTCCAGGGCCACTCATGTTTGTCGCCATCCTGAATGTCGTCGAAGATGTCTGACGCCATGTCCAGCAGCAGCCAGGCGCCGGCGAGCGGTTGAACAGCCCCGATCTCTCCGCCAACAGCCAGACAGGTCAGGATCGGCAGAGCCTGCTTATACGGCGATGTCTCGCTGCGATTGCAGCGGCTTCTCGCTTCCAGGGCCTCTTCGAACTGACGCCACCCCTTGTCTGCGCGCACGCGCTCACCCACATAGGCATGGGCAAGCTCGGCATAGCGCGCAACCGTGTTCACGATGGCGACCGA
Source organism: uncultured Planctomycetaceae bacterium (assembly GCA_964417755.1). Taxonomy (GTDB): domain Bacteria; phylum Planctomycetota; class Phycisphaerae; order SM23-33; family SM23-33; genus CAYQJH01. Next base: position 1,172 of record CAYQJH010000199.1, on the reverse strand, counting down.
CCTGGAGTCCCCGGCTATTCTCGCGGCTTAAACAGGCTGAACCGGCACTTCTCAGCGATCAAGGCTGCAAGCTGATCGGCGTCCTGCAAGGCCTCTATCAGGCTGGGCGGCAGGGAGAGGGAAGGGGATGATGGCTGAATCATGAGTGCAGCGGCATCGCCGGCGGCTGTGCCGGCAAACCTGTTCATGTCTGCGGTCACTGTCACGATCGTGTATGGCATGGGTCTCGCTCCTGGAAGCGCGGTAGAGGAAAGGGGGTTTTGACCAGATGACGTATCGTGAGTCTAGCAGATTCTCCTTCAGTCTGCATCACACCTGGGTATGATTTTTCTTTGATACCTGGGTATTATGCGACATGGTCGGACAGCACAATCGTATCCAACGAAACCAGTCCCCCCTGCACAGCCTTGAGGATGGCGGCGGTGTTAGTGCGCACCCCCAGCCGCAGGCGGATGTCGGCGGCATGGCGCTTAAGGGTGCTCTCGCTGATGCCCAATTGCTCAGCCAGTTCCACGAGCAGATCGTTGGGCTGCAAGGCCATTGCCTCCAGGATCTCGACCTGGCGTTCAGAGAGTTGGTCAAGACCGGCCGTCCTGGGACTGTTGCTCAAGACCTCGCGCACCTCCGGTGAGACGCAGACGCCGCCGTGATGGACGGTGCGAATAGCCAGACCCAGGTGGGTGGTCAGCCTGTCTTCCTTGACCAGGTAGCCGCTGGCGCCGGCGTTCATCATGGCCTCAATCGAGCCTCGAGTGCAATCGTTGGAGAGGACGAGAAAGCGCGTGTCTGGGTAGATGGCCGCCATGCGTGTGACTGCGGCCTGCGGCTGGAAGGGCAGGCCGTCGCGCGTGGTCTCGCCCTCGCGCTGGGGCATGCGCAGGTCCAGGAGGACGACGTCAGGCCGATGTCTGGCCAGCAGCGGCTCCAGGTGCTCGCCCGCCGAGCCCTCGCCGACGAGGATGATGTCGGGCTCGCGTGCCAGGGTGGCGCGCACGCCTTCGCGCAGGAGGGCGTGGTCGTCGAGGACGATGACGCGGATGGGAGCGGGGCTGTCCATGGCAGAAGGGCGCAGACGGCAGAGGGAACGAAGGAGTAGGGGGGATTGTAGGCAAGACCGTGCCCGGCGTGCAACTTGTGCGCTGCGTGTACCGGGATCGTGGCGGTGCTCGTCC
>CAYQJH010000198.1:4304-5834 GCA_964417755.1 uncultured Planctomycetaceae bacterium | reverse complement strand
GCCCAACTCGCCGGAGCGCAGACGGTTCCGCAGCGCCAGCACGGCTGGGTCTTGGAGCGGCTGGGATGTCTGTATAACACGGATGACCATAGCTGACCAATCTACGGCCAATGGGCAATCTTTGCAATGACTGTTGTCGTTGTGGTGCAGGCGTCTGGTGGGTGGCATGGCGGCCGTCGTTTGCCGCCATGTATCTTGCGAATCTTGAAGCGCATGGCGGCAAACGACGGCCGCCATGCCACCCTATTGTGCTCGCGTTAGCAAATGGATGGAAAAAGCCCCAGCCGCCGTTTACACTTTCGCATCTTATGGCCAAACTTACCGAGCAGGAAATTGAACGGCAGGTCGCGCTGCTGATGCGCGGCTGTGAAGCGATCTACACGCAGCAGGAACTGGCCAAGCGGCTGGCCTTGGCGGCGGAGGAAAACCGCCCGCTTAGAATCAAGCTGGGCCTGGACCCGACTGCGCCGGATATCCATCTTGGCCACACCGTCCAGCTTAAGAAGATCCGCCAGTTCCAGGACCTGGGGCACAAGGCTGTCATTATCATCGGCGATTACACCGCCCGCGTGGGCGACCCCAGCGGGGCCAACAAGACCCGCCCCATGCTTACGCCGGAGCAGATCGAGGCCAACGCGCGGACGTATGTCGAGCAGGCCGGCAAGGTGCTTGACACTTCGCCCGAGAAGCTTGAGGTCCGCCCCAACAGCCAGTGGCTCTCGAACTGGACGTTCGCCGACATCCTCAAGATCGCCGCGCAGATGACGGTGGCGCGGATGATGGAACGAGACACATTCGAGATTCGTTACAAGGCCAATGTGCCAATCGGGCTGCACGAATTCCTCTACCCGCTGATGCAGGGCTATGACAGCATCTGTGTCCAGGCCGACGTGGAACTGGGCGGCAGCGACCAGACGTTCAACAACCTGGTCGGGCGGCAGCTTCAGGAAAACGCCGGCCAGCGGCCGCAGATTGTGTTGATTATGCCGATCCTGGTTGGCCTGGATGGCGTGCAGAAGATGAGCAAGTCCAAGGGCAATTACATAGGCATCACAGAAAGCCCCGACAGCATGTTCGGCAAGGTCATGTCGATACCCGATTCGCTGATGGGCAACTACTTTACGCTGCTGACCGATCTGCCAAAGACCGAGATCGATGCGCTGGTTGACCCCGCCAAGACGCACCCGCGCCAGGCCAAGGCCACGCTGGGCAAGATGATCGTGGCGCAGTATAACAGCCAGGCGGCGGCTGAGGCGGCTGCGGCGGAGTTCGACCGCGTATTCGCACAGAAGCAGGCACCCACCGACATGCCGGAGATCAGGCTATCCGCGGCGGCGATGAACATCGTTGATCTGATCATGCTGGCGGGCTTTGCCAGTTCCAAGAGCGATGCGCGCAGACTGGTAACGCAGAAGGCTGTTACACTCGACGATAATGCCATTACTGATTTCACCGCCGTGGTCGAGCCCAAGGCTGGCCAGGTGCTGCGCGTGGGCAAGCGGCGATTTGGGAAGATAGTGGGCTAATGAC
>CAYQJH010000198.1:0-4204 GCA_964417755.1 uncultured Planctomycetaceae bacterium | reverse complement strand
CCAACTTCCGACTGGACCCAGGCCTTGCCTTCGTAATTTGCGGCGATGCTGCGGACTATGGAAAGCCCCAGCCCCTTGCCCGGCGGGCAGTCCGGACCATCCTGCCCGCGACGAAAGACATGGAAGATGCTCTCATGCTGGGCTGGGCTGATCCCCGGGCCGTTGTCCCGCACCGTAAACTGGTGCATGTCGTCGGCCAGGCTGTAAGCGATCTCGATCCGCCCGCCGCACTTGCGATCCATGTACTTGATGGCATTGTCGATGAGGTGCCAGAACATCTGGACGATTCGCTGGCGCTCCACGTACAGCATTGGCATTTGACTCTTGACGGTTAGTGAGATGCCGCGCTGCCGCAGATCAGGTTCGAATGTCCGCGTCAATTCATCGATGACGTGGCCTATGTCAACCGCCTCTCGCTTCTGCGGACAAGAGCGGATTCGGGAAAGCTCCGCCAGGTCACTGACGAGATTTGCCTGAATATCCGCATCGGCCGCAATGCCCCGAATGCTCTGAACCACCTGGGCGTCCATGTCCTCCGGCCGCCTGGCCAGGACTGCTGCTGCAGCGGTGGATATCCTCCGCAGCGGCTCATTCAGGCCGCCGCCGAGGGCCTGAAGGAATCCCTCCTTCTCAGTGATTTCCTGTTGAAGTCGCCCCTGGAGGCTGCGCAGCTCCTGGGCATGGTTGGCCGCCCTGCGCTCCAGACGCTCATTGGCTGACACGAGTTCGTTCCGTGTCCGCATGATCTCATCAGCCATCGCGTCAAACTCCTGCGAGAGCCCTCCCAGTTCGTCCTTTCGCCTCGTCGCGACGCGAGGAGTGAAGTCGCCGGCGGCAAATTGGCGAATGGCCCATAGCAGACGGCGAACCGGCTGAAGCAGGATGCGGTGAACCATCAAGTAGCCCAGCGGCACTATGCTGAGGATCAGGACGCCCGCGATTGTCTGCACCCGCTGGCGAACCTTTTGCAGATTCTCGGCGGTTGCACTTGTGTCCAGGACCAGCCGGACGGCACCGACCAGGGCGTCCTCGTGCCCGGCGGACTTGCCGAAGACGACCGGCTGGGCCAGCATAAGCGTCTGGTCATCTGCCTGCGTCGTGCTCGAAAGCCCTACGGGTATGCTGGTCAAGGTGCTCAGGGTCTCTTCGTCGCAGTCCTGAGAAGCGCAGGCGAGCACCTGCCCGCTGGCGTCCACCAAGGCTACAAGCTTGACATTTCCAGTGCGGATAGACGAACTGGCCAGGCCTTGCAGGGCGCTGCTTTTTCGGTCCAGTAGATCTTGCTGGGCGGACAGTGCCAAGGCCTGGCCAATCCAGGCGGCATGGCAGTAGTCATTGTTTCGCAGGGCTGAGCGGGCTGCATTGAAGTAGAGGTAACCGGCCGCAATCGTAACTCCAGCCACCAGGATGCTCAGCATCAAGACGGACTTCAACTCAAGCCCGACATGAGGATGTCGCAGCCTGCGCAACCAGGACGAACTAATCATTTGCCCTGCGTTCGGCATAGATATTGATGTGGGCCAAGAGGCCTTCACTTCATATCGGCATGGAAGCTCATGGTGCTGAGCAACAGTGATTAATGTTTTTGTGGCTTTTGCGGCCATGTTATGCAAAAAAGTTGCACAATCTTCAGCGTCTTCCGTTCTTCTTTCTTGCCAAAAATCCAAAAGCAGGTTATATAGAAGTGAAATACGTGCAACGGAGGTCGCACGTGTCTCGTGTTGCTCGCACGAGGTTGCTCACAAGTCTTTTGCTCAGGCGTACTCGTTCTATGAAGGATGGAGGAGCTCTATATTCTTCCCCTGCGAGTGCCGCATCTTCGCAGAGGTCTGCCGGCCAGGGCCAGGTTCTGGTCGGGACAAGTCTACTGTTTCGCCAAATCATCAGCGTGATCGATGCGGTGGCCTGCAATGATTGCATCGTGCTGCTGGAAGGCGAATCAGGGACTGGCAAGGAACTCCTTGCGCGACGAATCCACCATCATTCCCGCCGTGTGAACGGCCCCTTTGTTCCGGTCAACTGCCCCGGCATCAGCCCGACCCTGTTTGAAAGCCAGTTTTACGGGCATGTCAAGGGCGCGTTTACCGGCGCTGCCAGCGACACCCTTGGTGTAGTTCGTGCCGCCGACAAGGGGACTCTCCTGCTGGACGAGGTGGGCGAACTCGACCTGCATCTTCAGCCAAAGCTGCTGCGCCTGCTTCAGGAACGAGAAGTTATCCCCCTTGGTGCGTCCAGACCAGTTTCCGTAGATGTCCGGTTCGTGGCCGCCACCAACAGAAGCCTCGCCAAGAGCGTTGCTGAAGGCCTCTTCCGCAGCGACCTGTACCACCGCCTCAATGTTGTTCGGATCGAGATCCCGCCGCTGCGGAGCCGGCCTGATGACGTCGAGCCCCTGGTTCGCCACTTCATAGACTACTTTGCACAGCAATATCGCATGCCGCCGCGGCAGATCAGCCAAGGCCTGATGAAATGCCTTAGCGATTATCACTGGCCTGGAAATGTGCGAGAGCTGGCCGGCTATGTCGAGCGGCTTTACGCAGCCAACCTGCCGCCGATGCCGCCTGGCCTGTCAGCCTGGGACGACGGGTACAAGCCGGCTAAGAAACTCATCGAGGCAGAGCCTGGCCGGATGCCCCTTACATGCGACAGCCCGCCGGACAAGCCCTGCTGCACGCTCGCCGAGGCCGAGGCCAGGGCCATTCGCCACGCGCTGGAGATAGCCGGCTTCAACCGTTTGCTGGCTGCCAGGATGCTTGAGATCCACCGCAGCACGCTCCTGCGAAAGATCCGCAGCCTGCGGATGGACCCGTAATCCGCGTGCAAGCACGCGGATTAGAGCAGGTGATCAGTAGAACAGGGGAGCAGTAGAACAGCAGTCACACTCCCGCCGCATTGATGAGCCTATTATTTTCCGTCAGGCTTAAGTTACGCAACCCATAAAGCCGATTCACTGAGATTGTCCTTCGCATGCGCGGGATGCTGCTAAATGCTGCGCTGTCGCGAAACGCTACATCGCGCGCCGCGCTGAGCGACAGCCACTGACGCTTTCTGCAACAGTAGATTATCCCATACGAATCGCAGGAAAATGCCGGGGAGATTATTTCCCGTCGCATCCCGTGGAGCAGCAAGAGTATGTCGAAATCATCCAAAACTATATCCCGAACTGGCATCGACATTGCTTATGAAGAGGTTCGGAGAGACGAAGAGGGATCAGGATGTTGAACAAGCGTGGCAGTCGTGCGCATACATCTGGTGCCGTCAGACCAGCAAGCCATGCCCTGTGCATCGTGATGGTGTGCGCCGACTTGAGCGAGGCTGACCAGGTCAGCCGACAGCTTTCAGAACTGAATACAGGTTGCCTGGTTACCTACAGGCGAGTGGAAGACCTGACCCTCAATGCTCCCACCGGCAAGGTGGCCTTGGTGATCTTGTCGGCGCAGGACGATCCAGTTGTCATGGCTCGCACCCTGCGATGGTTGCGCCACCGCTGGCCCCGCTGCAGCGTCACCGTTGTGGGCGACGCCGGCAGTACAGAGCAGGAACTGGTTGCGCGGGAGGGAGGAGCCTACTTTCTCGCGCGGCCGGTCGTGCCGGAGCAATGGGCGGCCCTGCTGGGGCATGTCTTAGGAAAAGGCCTGGAGATAACCCAGGAAGACAGATCTGACGTTTGAGCAGAATCTCGGTGCTGTTTGACATCTTACCGAGGAGCCACGCGGCCGATGGCCGCAACAATAGTGTGATGAGCCTCACACTATGGGACCTCAACCAATGACGTTAGGCTGCTTGCGGAAATTGAGCACCGCAGGCGTTTTTGCCCGTCCCACCAAGGGACGACGTCTGAGGTCCCGTACGGTAGGGGTCGTGAGACCCCATGCGAATCAGCAGTCTGAGCAACTGCTGGAAGGATTCTGGTCTCTCCTCCTCCGGGATCCGTTTGCTGGAGCCTCGACCAAGAGAGGGTGCCTCTACCAAGGCGAAGGGCGATGACGCAACCCTGAGCAAGTTGCGTCACGCCCGACTTTATCTCAAAAGGCGCTGTGCCTCTGAGCCGGGGCATGGCGCCTTTCTTATTGCGCCGGCGCGACGCAAAGACGGTTGGACTGCCGCAATCCTTGCGCCGGCGGACCCTGCCACAGATCATCCGCCGCAGATCGCGACAGCCCATCTTCGCGTCTTTCCGACCATTCCTTGGAAACAATGGACT